>JBKEFM010000213.1:0-6661 GCA_046709505.1 Paraglaciecola sp.
TGCAGAGATCAGCGGGAATTCAAATCGTCAAATACCAGGCATTTGTGTTGTGGCATAGCTTTCCTATGTCCAATACAAATAACGCCGTAGTTGAGGATTTGAAACCCGCCCGCAGGGAGCTTAGGCAGAAAACCAGTACTGCGTTACAACACTTGAAAAGGGAATGCCATTTCCTGCGTGTTGTGCCTTGCCCTGTCTTCCTGCCTAAGCTCTGAACCTACATTTTGAGGTCACTTGGGTATATATATCGCCAGAATTAAATTTAATGGCTTAACTTTTTGTACGTTTTGCATATAGTTTCACCTCGATAGTAGTTAATTATGAATATCACGGTTCTTATAATACTCCGCTTCAGAAATCTGATGATAACGACTCACCCCTTGCTGAAATTGTGCATAAGAGCGATACACCTTGTTAAACATTACATCTGCGGCCGCTTGTTCCTGCAGAACAACTTTTGATGCCTCACGTAGCCCAGCTATAACATCGCCAGGTAACGGACGCATATCGACACCATGTTTGTCTGCCAGAGTATTCATGGCCTTGTAGTTGCGAGCCGTATATTCATCAAGCATATCTTGATTAACTGCACGGGTAGCAATCTCGATTATAGCTTGTAAATCCTTGGGTAAGGCTTCAAGAGCCTGCTTATTTGCGATAAATTCCAGCGCCGCCCCCGGCTCGTGCCAACCTGAATAATAGTAGTAATCGGCCGCTTTATAAAAACCAAATGCCAAATCATTATAAGGGCCCACCCACTCAGTCGCGTCTATCGCACCGGATTGCAAGGAGGTGAATAATTCTCCGCCGGTTAAAGCCACAGGAACCCCACCGAGTTTGCGTAGTACTTCTCCCCCCAGGCCAGGGATACGCATTTTCAATCCTTTAATATCGTCTAGGCTATTGATCTTCTTTTTAAACCAGCCCGCCATTTGCACGCCAGTATTGCCCCCGGCGAAAGGCACCAGATCAAAGGGGGCATAAACTTCACGCCACAACGCCATACCACCACCATAATGAAACCAGCTATTGGTTTCCTGGGCGTTCATACCAAAGGGTATAGCAGTGAATATTTGTGCTGCAGGGGCTTTTCCTTTCCAATAATAGGAGGCAGAATGGCCCATCTGCACTGTGCCTTGTGCTACGGCATCAAATACTTCAAAACCGGGCACCAACTCCCCTGCCCCATAGACTCTGACGGTCAAACGCCCACCGGACATCGCGTCCACATAACGAGCAAAAGTTTCGGGGGCTTGTCCTAAACCCGGAAAATTTTTGGGCCAGGACGTGACCATTTTCCATTCGTATGTTTGTTGCACCAGGGCAACGGTAGAGGGGTCGTTATTTGCTTGCTCTTTGGGACCACAAGCTGACAGCAAGAGCACACTGACTAAGGTAAAAACTCGCAACATATTAATTAACCATATAAAGTTTTAGGTAACCAGGTCACTATTTCCGGCCATATCGCCATGGCGACCAGGATAGCTAACTGCATAAGAACAAAGGGTAATACCCCCCGATAAATTTGCCCCGTTTTTACTTCTGGTGGCGCCACCCCACGTAAATAAAATAAGGCAAAACCAAAAGGTGGAGTCAAAAAGGACGTTTGTAAATTCACGGCTATCATGATCCCCAACCAGATAGGATCTATCCCCATGGTGAATAACACCGGGGCGACCAAAGGTACGACCACAAAAGTGATCTCGATAAAATCCAGAATAAAACCCAACAGAAAAATCACTACCATGACCAGAAACATCGCTGACAAGACCCCACCAGGTAAATCGCTGAATATCGCCTCTATAAGCAGATCCCCGCCGTAACCGCGAAAAACCAGGGAAAATACTGACGCACCGATCAAGATTAAAAACACCATAGCAGTTACTTTGGTGGTGTTTAACATCACCTCTTGCAGCTTACTCATAGTGAGTTGTTTTTGCAGTAAAGCCAACAATATAGATCCCGAGGCTCCCACGCCTGCGGCTTCAGTGGGCGTGGCGAAGCCACCCAGAATAGAGCCCAGCACCAGTAAAATAAGGGTTAGCGGTGGCAACAATGCGCCCAGCAACAGCATGATACCGCCACCGTTTGTGGGCTGACTCTTTAGCGGTACTTTAGCGGGCTGCAACCAGCTAACGGCTAACACATACAATAAATACATCACCACCAGCAACAGACCGGGAACCATTGCGCCCACAAAGAGATCCCCTACCGATACCGACTCAGGAGAGAATATACCCATGCGCAGCTGCGCTTGTTGATAAGCACTAGACAAGACGTCCCCCAGTAAAACCAGGGCGATAGAAGGCGGAATAATTTGCCCCAAGGTGCCGGTGGCGCAAATCGTGCCTGCGGCAAAACTTGGTGCGTAGCCCTGTTTTAACATACTCGGCAAAGACAACAACCCCATGGTTACCACAGTCGCCCCCACTATGCCGGTACTCGCCGCGAGCAACATGCCAACCAACACCACAGAAAGCGCTAATCCTCCCCGGTATTGACCAAAGAGCTGGCTCATTGCCCCTAGCAGGTTTTCTGCCACCCGGGATTTTTCCAGCATCACCCCCATAAACACAAAAAGTGGCACAGCCATCAGTGTCTGGTTAGTTATAATCCCGTAAAATCGACTGGGCAAAGCCTGTAGATAGGCGCCATCAAAATCACCGGTTAACATACCTACACCAGCAAAAATAAGGGCTGTACCGGCTAACGAGTAAGCAACCGGGTAACCCAGCAGCAGTACTAAACATACGACAGCAAACATGAAAAGGGGCATGAGTTCCATATCAAACCTCCTTGTCGAACATGATCACAGCATTGCGCACCAATTCGGCCAATCCTTGTAATGTCATGGACACAGCAAATGCCAAAATCAGGCTTTTGAGCATAAAGACCAGGGGTAGTCCCCCCGACTGAGGTGAGGATTCCAGTATCCCCCAGGCATTTGCTACATAGCTCCAGCTGGTGAACAGGATGAAAAAATTAACTGGCATCAATAATAATAAGGTACCGAAAAAATCAACCCGAGCCTGACCTTTACGGCTAAATTGACGATAGAAAATATCCACCCGCACATGTTCATTAACACGCAAGGTATAAGCACTGCCCAGTAGAAAGACCATGGCATGAAAATACATCACCGATTCCTGCATCGCTATCCAGCCCAAATTAAAGCCGTAACGCAACACTACGATCAGTAAGGTGATGATAACGATCAGTAGGCTAAACCAGCTCACCAGTTGACAGAGACGATAATGCAAGGCATCAATATTGACTTGCCAAACACGGACATTAAAAACGCTCATAAATTTAGTTCTTATTCTTTTAATGCTTGTTAAAAAAGACTTTTAGGGTAAAAGACTGAAAACAGGTAACAAGGTTTTAACAAAATTAATGGGCAAAAGGAATGTGAATAATCAAAATTATTCTTTTTTGCACCAAAAAAATATTAACGCATATAAACCTATGTGACTTCAAAATGCAGTTAGGCGGTAAATGAAATCAGGCTTATTAAGTGCAGCGCGGTTGGGGGAATATCGGTTACCGCAACGCGGTAGGGGTGAGTGTTCGCAGCCAACAAGGCTGCAGTTTCGAGGGATACGGGTATACATACTGGTCAGTTATTGATACAAAATTCGCCCGTTATACCCTGACGAAACTGGCCCAAAATAAAAGAGGGCTAAGAGGATAATGCCTGTCATATCCCGGTAGGCAAGTCGACGCCACAGGGATATCTATGCACCATGAACGTTGAAATTGATCTTAATAGCTAGCCACGTCACTAGCAGTATGGACTTGCACGGCCTGCCAGCTAGGCTAAACCTCAGCGGATGACAGATACAGTGGATGTATGAGTCATGGACCAGGACAATAAAATAGATGAAGAATTGTCTTTTGCTAAAAGAAACAGTGCTCTGTATGGCTATGCCACAAAGGTATATCTCCCCACAGGGATAGTAAATAAGGCAAAATGTTCTGGGGTTTTAGCTGTTCTGCCTTTTTACTCTCATGGCGTTAAATAAGGAACTCGTCTGGCGCCTTACTTGTGCATGCCACCCAAACAATTGGGTGATTGGGGGGAGTCCTGGGACAATTTTTGCCATTCTTGTTCGGTATAAGTATGAATGGCCAACGCATGTATATGCTCTGCCAGTTCTTCGGCCAGGGCGGCATTGACGGCTCGGTGGCGGCCAATCAAGCGTTGTGAGGTAAACTGCTCACTAACAATCACCACCTTGAAATGGCTTTCTGAGCCTTGGGGCACATTGTGCATAAAACTTTCATTTATCACCTCTAAATGGGAAGGTGTAAAAGTAGCGGATAATTTACCTTGAATGCGGTCTTGAATAATCATTTATACCTCGTAATTTAATTTTGATAGGGGCCCGGATTAAATTGCCACCCCCTTTGTGTCTTAGTTATGCTTTTTTCGAAAAAACATACCTAAATGTCAGATTTACCCTGGGTTGTAAAGATTGGGTGGTTTTTGCCATTGCATGCTGCCAGTGCCGCTGGGTGTCTCCTGCCATAAGCAATAAACTGCCTGAACCCAGAACCTGGCGATATTTTTCACCACTGGTATTATGGCGAAAATCAAAATTCCTAGCCTGGCCTAAACTTACAGAGGCTATCACGGGTTGTGCACCCAGTTCTGCCTCGTTATCACTATGCCAACCCATACTGTCTTGGCCATCACGGTAGCAATTGGCCAATACCGAATTAAACTTTTGCCCACAGCGTTTCTCGCATAATACCTTTAACCTGATTAACGCCTCAGTCCATGGATTAGGAGACATAGATAAGCCAGAATACTGATAAAGGGCATCAGCATCACCGTACCAGGCTTGTAAACGCGGGATTTTAACCTCTTTGCCATACAATTTGATATGATCTTGTCGCCACGCCAGTGTTGCCATCAGACAGGCAAGATAATAGTCAGCCTGTGGCGACGTTAAAAAGGCAGGATCATAGCTGACATCACCATCTTTGAGCGGTAAAAGCTTTGGGCCATCGGTGACGTCAGTATCAAATAAATCGTATTGCATAAACAGATTTAACCATAGCCACTATGAAAAAACATGAAAACTGAGCTAAATTTTTTAGAGAGAACTCTCACCCTACTGCGCTACCCTGCACACAGCCAGCATATCAGTTGGCAGGCCTGGGATGCAGCTGACGAATACCTGATAGAACACGTGGAACAGCAGCTGGCGGATTATAATACCCCCAGTATGCGCATCTACAACGATGATTTTGGTGTATTGGGTTGCTGGTTTGCCCACCTTCAACCCGCCTGGTTTAGCGATTCCTTTGTTTCCCGGCGAGCCACTGTGTTGAATTTACACCGTAATCATCTGCCTACCCAACAGATCGATTTATACGATTCTATCCAGGATTTAGCCAGTAGCACTGAACTGGTGTTGCTTAAAATTCCCAAAACCACGGCGCTGCTGGAGCAACAGCTTATCGATTTACAAAGCTGCGTGACATCCCGCACCCGGATCATCGCCGCAGGTAAGGCCAACGCCATTCAAAAGTCCACTCTGGCCTTGTTTGAAAAACACCTGGGGCCCACTACTACTTCCCTGGCCAAGAAAAAGGCACGTTTGATATTTTGCCAGCCCAGTGGCGACACTCGCAGTTCAAGCCCCTATCCAACTGTGTGGGCTACCGATAAACCCCGTTTCAGTATCACTAATTTGGCCAATGTATTTGCCAGACAACAACTGGACATTGGTGCCCGCTTATTACTGCAACACTTGCCTGATGCCAATCATAAACGGGTGGTTGATTTAGGCTGTGGTAACGGCGTTCTGGGTTTGCATCTACTGCATAAATTTCCCCACGCCAGGGTAATATTTGTCGACGAATCCTACATGGCGGTAGAATCTGCCCGGCGTAATATTCAACACAATATGCCGGAAAAACTGGCCCAGTGTGAATTTTTAGTCAGTAATTGTCTGGATGACTTTGCCCAACTTAGCGATGCCAGTGAGCTGGATATAGTATTGTGTAATCCGCCATTTCATCAGCAAAATGCCATCACCGATCACATTGCCCTGCAGATGTTTAGCGACAGCAAAAAATACCTGAAACGGGGTGGAGAACTTAGGGTGGTGGGTAATCGGCACCTAGATTACCCGCAACGTATCAAACAGTTATTTGGTAGCTATACTGTGCTGGCAAGTGACCGAAAATTTAGTATTTTATCTGCAATTAAATCTTAAACGGGGCTTTTATGTTACGATTTTTTCTCCTTACCATGGTGTTGTTTAGTGTTGCCAGCATAGGTAAAGCCAAAGATGATGGCTCGCAAATTCAGGCAGGCAATTATTTCCCACGGGTTAAAATTGAAACCTCAATGGGAGATTTTGTCATAGAACTGGATCGTTCACGGGCACCTATTTCCACCAACAACTTTTTACGCTATGTGGATAAACGCAGTTACGAAGGCACAATTTTCCATCGAGTGGTGGTAGATTTTGTAGTACAAGGTGGAGGCTATGATCGCAATTTTGTGGAAAAACCGTCTTTTCCACAAATTATCAATGAATCGGGTAACGGTTTGAAAAACGAGAGGTATACTGTCGCCATGGCGCGCCAAGACGACCCCCATACAGCCAACCGGCAATTTTTTATTAATGTAAACGATAACGTTTCT
>JBKEFM010000214.1:0-6659 GCA_046709505.1 Paraglaciecola sp.
GCTTGCGGCCAAAAATCCTACTATGAAAATACCCATGTTAGAAGATGGTACTGATGGATCTGCGCAGATCATTTTTGATTCGAGGATTATTTATCGTTATTTAACCGATAAATTTGATGATCCATTACTGAGTTGGGAGCAAGAGAACCAACTGACTCTCATCGACTCAGCCAACGACTCTTTGGTGCAAATGTTTATCTTATCTAACTCTGATATTCAGCCTGACGAAGACAAACTATATTTTAAGCTGCAAAAAGAGCGAGTGAATGCGGTATTAGTGCACTTAAACGATATGGTGGCGAACCAACAGTTTTCCAGTTGGAACTACCCTGCAATTTGCCTTTACTGCTTAATTGATTGGATAGAGTTTAGAAATTTACATAATATGCAGGGTTTAACTGATTTATTGGCTTTCCATGATGACAATGCTCAACGTATTGAAGTGACAGCGACCAATCCACGAAAGTGATTTAATCAAAAACATACTAATCACAAACCAACAGAAACGGGCCTTACATGAACCAACAACAACAACTCGCCACCGAAGCTTCCGCTTTTAGAGAATTACTAAAGCATTTAGATGCAAACAAAGATGTGCAAAATATTGACTTGATGATCCTTGCAGACTTTTGCCGTAATTGTTTATCAAAGTGGTATATGGCTGGTGCTAAAGATCAAGGTGTTGAGATAGATTACGATCAAGCACGTGAAGCTGTATATGGCATGCCCTACAGCGAATGGAAGGACAACCACCAGTTAGCCGCTACACCAGAACAAATGGCTGCGTTTGAAGCGCGACAAGCGGCGAAAAAATAACCCTTCTTAGTTTGCCGCCTAAGAAATATTTTGAAACAGTTAATCTAAGCTGGAATCCTCCAGTTTAGACTTGGCTGCATTGCTAGTTTATTGGCATCTGTATAAGGTAAGAGTAACGCTATTCTAGTCAGGTTATCATGCTCGAACTTCGTAATATTGCCAAATCTTTTGCCAATGGATCTGAAATAGTCCATGCCTTAACAGACATTTCTCTGACTATTCAAAAAAATGAATTTGTTGCCTTTATGGGTAGCTCAGGCTCAGGTAAATCAACCTTAATGAATATTCTGGGTTGTTTAGACACGCCTAATAGCGGCCAGTATTTTTTGGATAATAAAGACGTAGCTGCCATGAACGATGACACTCTGTCAGCTATCCGTAATAAACATATTGGTTTCATATTTCAGACCTTCCATTTATTACCAAAGCTGGACGCCATAGGGAATGTGAAATTGCCGATGCGTTATAGCAACGTGTCAGAAGAAGAAGCCAACGAACGGGCCCATAATTTGTTAGATAAAGTGGGCTTAGGCAATCGTAAAACGCACAAACCTTTCGAAATGTCCGGTGGCCAGCGGCAACGTGTCGCCATTGCGCGCGCACTTATCAACCGACCCACAGTTGTATTGGCTGATGAACCCACAGGAAATTTAGACAGTAAAACCTCAGCAGAAATCATGGATCTATTGACCGGTTTACACCAGCAAGGTCAAACCATTGTGATGGTCACCCATGAAGACGATATCGCTGCTTACGCCCAAAGAGTGGTCACCATGTGTGACGGGCAAGTTTTGCAAGATACAGGCACACGCCTTCAAGCGCCTTTAATGGCAAAAGCTTAAGAGAAATTATGTTATTTAAAAACCTACTGACTTCAACGCTGTTATTGGTTGCTAGTTATGCGAGTGCCAATGATCAAGTCACATTGCTTACCGGTATTATTACCTCTTCAAAGTATCATTTAGTCACCGCACCTAAAACGAATCGCTGGCAAGTACAGATACAGTGGATGGCTGACGAAGGCAGTATTGTTAAAGAAGGGGACTTGGTGGTTGTCTTTGATTCTGGAGGCATTGAGTCGCAGCTAGAAGTGAATGAGGAAAAACGCGAGACGGATGCCTTAGAGTTATTAAAACTGGAAATGGATAAGGGGCAAGCCGTAACAGAAGCAAATGGAGCATTAACCTTAGCTGACATTATGGTTGAAAAAACACGTATCGAAGCGTCGGTGCCAGACGGTGAAATTAGCGCTTACGAAAAAGGCAAAAGTGTTATCGAGTACGAGAAAGCATTAACCGCTAAAATAAAAGCCCAAGAAAACTACAAGCTTATGTTGGAACAACAACAGGTAGAGATAAATAAGAAAAACATCGAAATTCTAAAGTTACAAGAATTGATTGCCTATCAGCGCAGTCAACTAGAAAAATTAAGTGTTAAGGCTAACGTCACCGGGCCAGTTACCCATGCCATGCACCGCTGGATGGCTCAAAAAGTGGCGACTGGTATGAATATTCAAGCCAGTTGGGACGTACTCACGGTGCAAGCGGCCTCAACCTATCAAGTTACTGCATGGATACATGAAATAGATGCCGCCCGTATCGATTTACAGAAAAGTACTTTTGCCTTGACCTTAGATGCGTATCCTAATCAGTCTTACTCAGGCGAGGTGCTTGCGGTATCTAGTCAGGCAGAACAAAAAAGTCAATGGAGCGACAGTGCTTATTACCGAGTAGAGCTAGGGTTTATTGAACCACTTAAGCAGGCTATTTTCCCCGGTATGAGTGTACGTGTGCAGTTAAAACATGAAAATATAGCGTTGCAAAATAATCTATATAAGGTGCTTCCTATATGAGATTATTTGCTCACGCTTACCACGTTTTTCTTGCTAGCTGTTGTGTCTTATTAGTGGCATGTCAGGCCGAGCAAGAGTCTGTGACACAGACGGTGGTATCCCCAAAAGTTACCGCTTCTGCAGAGCTCATCTCTCTCTCCAATGCGACAATTGGCCCGCCGAATATATCGCGCATGTGGCAATATAAAATTCAAAAAATGGCTGCTGAAAATAAACAAGTAAAAAAAGGCGAAGTCATCTTAGTGTTTGATGGGCAAAGAATAAAAAATGACTTGATTGACAGACAAAGTAAACTCAAAGCGGCAATAAAAAAAGCAGAAAGCGACAAGTTAAAAGACGATGCAACCACACAAGATTTGATTTTAAAGCTAGCCGAAGCTGATATGGAATACGAAAAGGCCAAACGTAAAGCCGAAATAGTCGATGAGTCCAGCTCAAATATTCAACGCCTTAAGCAGCAGGCTGATTTTCGTTATCAGACTGAAAACCTAGCCCAAGCTAAACAAAAATTAGCTCATCACGAAAAAGCAATGCTGATCAATGTAAAAGTATCTGCAGGCAAAATAAAAATCATTCAAAGCAGGGTCACTAGGATCCAACAAGAAATTGCAAAACTCAGTGTAAAAGCACCTAAAGACGGTTTAGTGATGTATCAAGAAAATGGAAACGGCGAAAAAGTAGCAGTAGGCGAAACTGTCTACATGGGGCGAAGCCTTATGCAATTACCATCACTGGATGCCGTGGCTTTAAAAGCTGAATTTGCTGAACCAGACAAAGCCAAACTCAAACAAGGGCAAGCGGTAAGGGTTATTTTTGAAGCGTACCCTGAAATGTCTTACTTGGGGTCGATTACCTCGTTAGGGCAGGCATTTTACCCTAAGTCAGCGAATAACCCGAAGGTGATATTTGATGCTCAAATAGAACTAGGTGAAGCTAGGCCCGATGTAATGCGACCAGGGATGAAAGCTAAGATTGAGGTAATAGGCTCATGAAAAAAGCCATTACACTGTGTTGCTACGTGTTGTTTTTAGTCGCATGTAGTGAGCCTTCACTATCAACTGTACCCTTATACAAAGTGGAACTAAAAGGTTTCGCAGTGCATATTCCGGCCGTGGGTGAGCTAGAGGCGGCACAAGCTGAAAGAATTAACACACCTGGACGCCGGCCCATGATCATTGGATGGTTAGCTCAAGAGAATAGTTGGGTCACAAAAGGCCAAGTAGTAGCCCGTTTTGATTCAGAGCAACTTCTATTAGACAGCCGTGAAGAAGAATTACAAATGATGTTGTTAGATATGGATATGCGCCAGCAAAACGCCAACCAGAGTCAGCAACAAAACGAGTTGAATTCTGAAAAAATATTAGTTGGCAAAGAATTTAAGTTTGTAGATACCTTTGCCATAGATGACTTAAGGCTTTACTCCAAGATAGAAATTATCGACACCTTGTCAAACCGAGATTATCTTGGGGCTAAGGAGGAGTTTATTGAATGGAAAGAAAGCAGTATTGATGATCGAAATCAAAGCGCTTTAGCGGTGTTAGATATTCGTAAAGATGGTCATCAAGCTAAATTTCAGCAGCATCAGTCAGCACTTGCGCAGCTGGAGGTACTCGCCCCTTACGCCGGAATGTTGGTATACGAGAGAAACTGGCGGGGCGAAAAGGCCAGTGTTGGGCAAACTGTTTTTCCGGGTAGCACTATTGCCAAAATTCCTAATTTAGAAAAGATGCAGGCCAAGTTATACGTATTAGATAAAAACGCGATTAATTTGAAAGTAGCTCAAAAAGTCAACCTAACGCTAGACGCCTACCCAGATACAAATCTAAGCGGTGAAGTGCTTTCAGTCTCAGGATTCTCACGCACCATCAAACGTGGTAATCCTACTAAATACTTTGAATTGATGGTTTCACTTGATGACCAATCTTCTACTTTGCAGCCTGGCGCTAAGGTGTCTGCTACCGTCAGTGTTGCTAATTCAGAAGATAAAATCGTTATTCCATTACAAGCTATATTTAACGAAAAAAGTGAAAGTTATGTATACATAAAAAATGGACAAAACTTCTCAAAACGAGCAGTTAAAACTGCTACCAAAAACCTATTTTTTGTTGAGATTATTGAAGGTTTAACGGCTGGAGACAGCATCGCGTTAAGTGTCCCGGATAAGGCATTGCAAGGGATGTATGAATAGTATGAATAATAGCTTTATGCCTTTGGTGATGGACGCCCTGGCTGAAATGGCCTCACACAAGTTACGCACCTTGTTAACCCTGTTAGGTATGATTTTTGGTGTTGGTGCCGTTATTGCGATGCTTAATATTGGTGAGGGCGCTGAACGCCAAGCGCTAAAAATGATTGATTCGATGGGTCTTCGAAACTTGATTGTTGAGGCTAAACAATTTGCTGATGATGAGCTTAACGAAATACGTCAGCAATCCTTGGGATTGACCATGGCAGATGTTGAGTCAGCTATGCAAACCTTACCATTTGTTGAAGATTACAGCGCCGAAAGGCACATCAAAACCCAGTCGGTATATAGCGACCTAGGCAGCGCGGATTTAAAAGTCGTGGGCGTCAGTGATAGCCATTTCAGATTATCTAATATGCAGGTTCAAACTGGTCGACTGTTAACTGAGCAAGATAATAAAAATGTGGCTCAAGTGGCGGTCATAGGTGCCAATGCAGCAGAGCAATTATTTCAAAAAGAGGATGCTGTAGGGCAGTACTTGAAAGTGAACCACTTGTGGCTTGAGGTGGTAGGTGTATTGAACAATCCGTTTTTTGATACAGATGAGTTTCAAGGTGTGAAGATTGGTGGTGACAGTGCGCGTATTTTTGTGCCGCTTAATACCAGTATGAAAAAACTCAGTAGTCCGGCATTGGCCAGTGAGTTGGATTTAGTGAAGTTAAAGATTTTAGATCAAACCGATCCTATTGTGGCGGCAAAAGCGGTGTCTCATTTGTTCAAGTTGCGCCATGGAGAAACTGATGATTATCAGTTGGTTATCCCAGCGGCTTTGTTGGCGCAACAAAAACAAACTCAGCAAATATTTAACATCGTCATGGCTTGTGTGGCAGGTATTTCATTGTTGGTGGGTGGCATCGGCATCATGAACATTATGTTAGCCAACGTTTTAGAGCGAACCAAAGAGATTGGTTTACTGCGTGCTGTTGGTGCTACCCAAAAAAATATAAAAATGCAGTTTATCGCTGAAAGTTTCACTATCTCCATACTAGGTGGGCTGTTAGGCATTGCATTTGGGCTTATTTTATCAGAAGTGAT
Organism: Paraglaciecola sp.; assembly: GCA_046709505.1. Lineage (GTDB taxonomy): Bacteria > Pseudomonadota > Gammaproteobacteria > Enterobacterales > Alteromonadaceae > Paraglaciecola. The sequence goes on from JBKEFM010000214.1 coordinate 5,949, forward strand.
CGGGTTTTATTCTGGTTGGGCGGTGAGTTGGTCAATCACCGCCATTGTGCTGTCCTTGAGTATCTGTATGGCAGTCGGCATTGGTTTCGGGGTGTATCCGGCAATCAAAGCATCACAACTAAATCCTATTGACGCTTTGCACAGTGATTAAGCACGTAGGTACATGAAGGTCCGAATACATTTACAATTTCAAAATGACCTTTGTGATGGAAGAATGTACAGTTAGAGTATAAGTGTTAACGTTAATTTACTGCATTGCGCGCATCATAAAAAGGAACCCCGAATGATTAAGTTTGTAGCTTGGTTAATGGCTGTGGCCAGTATGTTTATATTGCCTGAGTCTTTTGCTCAAGAGACCCGTTTATTGAGGCAGCCTAGTATCAGCGATAAACAAGTAGCATTTGTGTATGCGGGGGATATATGGATAACAGATTTGATGGGGCAAAATAGTCAAAGGCTGACCAGTACGCCAGCAGTAGAAAGTCATCCTCACTTTTCTCCAGATGGAAAACGTATCGCTTTTTCATCTAATCGTTCTGGTACTGAATCTGTATATGTTATGCCCAGTCGTGGCGGACAGGCCGATAGATTGTCATGGCATGCCGCTGGTGGCAGTGCACGTGGATGGAGCCCTGATGGACAAAGAGTACTCTTTGCTTCTGGTCGCGATACCGCACCCAGGCCAATTAATCGTTTGTGGACCATTTCTGC
>JBKEFM010000215.1:0-6553 GCA_046709505.1 Paraglaciecola sp.
ATTTACGGTTATTAAAATCACCGTAAATAATTAGCATGGGTGTCTTGATAATACTCAAATTATCCCTGCCTATTGGAAAAGATCGTCTTTGACTACCATGCTACAAGTTGTTTATGCGGAAGGCTTTGAGTACTTAATTGGCTAAATACATGGTGCACACAGATCGCACAATGCGCGTCATTGGCAGCATATTGAATCTGCTGATTGGTCAGTGGATAAGCGGCCCAGTTAGATTTTTGAGCTCCCTTTCCCAGACGTAATTTAAGCACCATAGCGACAGCAGCCCGGGCGCCAAGGGTGTTTTTTTCTTTATAAAAAAGCTTTAATTTAACCGCTAAATCCTGGGTATTAACCATATCTATATCCAGCTTAGTACGCAGTTCTTTTTTATCCCCACTGATACCAAATCCAAATTTTATAATATTTTGGTTACTCAATATCGACCTAGCTGCACAGACAGCGGCAGGAAATCGAGTTGGAAATAGAAAGGCCTTCGATTTTGTTGCCAGCTGGATGAGTGTCGGGCCAGGGCTAAACTCGCCTTTACGAAAAATAGGCTTGCTTTCAGTATCGAAACCAAGACAAAGCTCATGCTTTAACTCATCTAATGCATTTGCTGCATCTCGTTCATTTTGAACGATATTGATATGTACAAGAGTTAGGCCCTGATACAAAGGTAATTTTGTTATCTGTTCTTTAGTCGGACGTTTCATGTTCTATTTACTTGAATTTCCTAATAAAGGTAATATTACCTTTATTAGGAAATTTAATGTGTATTTTAATTTTGCTGCTTTTTTATCGGTAATTTAAACGTGTAAATACCGAGGGTAACCTATTGCTAAACTTGGTTAGGATCATCCAATCGCATGTCGGCGAAGGCATGTCTACCTAAAAATTGTTGAGCATATGACCAGTCTTGCTCTACAACATAGCTAACATCCGTACCTGGGCTCAATTCACATGAAATAGAACTTTGAAATTCCATATCACCAGGCTTTGCTAGCATGTTAGAACCACCCATTCACAGACCAATAAAATAATAAGGCTCAGTCTGGTTAGCAAATGATGTCGATGGTAGTAACCCTGATACGGATAAAACCAATATGAGTTTCATATTCTTGCCCTTTAATATAAGCATTACCTGCAATCCCATTAGGTAATATTACAACTTGGTGTTTAACATCACAGCACAATTTTCTTATGTTTACCTAACGATAAGGACACTATTGGCAGTATGGGCATTCATGGTCTTACGCCACTATAGCTGTGTATTTTTTGGTTGTTAAATCAACCCTAAAGTAAGCCTGGATTTGCTGTCTTATGTTAGCTTTACCGCAGTCACTTGAACTGGAAATTTCTCTGGGAAATTAATATTTTAAATTTTTCTACGAAACAGATTGACCTTACCATGATGGGAAGCTTTACCTTGATGCGAAAGTTTACAGATCACAGCAGCAAAGAGGTTTATGAATACCACTATACAACTTAAAATTGATGGCTTGTCCTGTGCGTCATGTGTAGGTCGTGTTGAAAAGGCCTTAAACAAAGTTGCAGGGGTGGCAACGGCCAGCGTTAATCTGGCTACCGAAACGGCAACGATTGAAAGTACTGCCAGTAATAGTGAACTGATTAATGCTGTCATCGAGGCGGGTTATCAGGTGCCAGTAAAGGCGATGCAATTTGGTGTTGATGGCATGAGCTGCGCATCTTGTGTAAGCCGTATCGAAAAGGCACTTTATAAGGTGGCAGGTGTGGTCAGTGCATCAGTTAATTTAGCCAGCGAATTGGTGCAGGTAAAGACCTTACCCTCTGTCACACCACAGGAACTTGAGCAAGCTGTAACACAAGCAGGTTATACCTTAGTAGCTAAGGGAGCGGGTAATACTGCAGACACCGAGGCTGAAAAGCTTGCTTTTTACCATCAACCCTGGTGGCCCGTTTTGGGCGCAAGCCTGCTGACCTTGCCATTGATTTTGCCCATGGTGAGCTTGTTATTTGCACAGCAGTGGATGTTACCGCCGTTGTGGCAATGGCTGCTGGCTACGCCGGTGCAATTTTATTTTGGTGCACGTTTTTATCGTGCGGGATGGGGAGCGTTAAAAGCTGGTACGGGCAATATGGACTTACTGGTGTCAATTGGTACCAGTGCAGCCTACGGGCTGTCTTTGTATTTATGGTTCAGTTTTACCGGCCCTGATGGCATGCCACACTTGTATTTTGAAAGCGCTAGCGCAGTAGTGACTCTGGTACTGCTGGGTAAGTATCTGGAACAAAAGGCAAAACGGCGCACAACGGATGCGTTGCGAGCGCTTGAAAGCCTAAAACCTGTTGAGGCAACCGTGAAGGGCCTTGGCGAATGGCAAAAAGTGCCTGCATCCTCTGTGTTATCTGGCGAAACTGTCAGGGTGATCCCCGGTGAACGGGTGCCTGTTGATGGTGAAATACTGCTGGGACAGAGTCACCTCGATGAAGCGCTTATTAGTGGTGAATCGTTACCGGTTAGTAAAAAAGTGGGGGATAAGGTCACGGGTGGCTCGCTTAACCTGGACGGCATGCTGGAAATTAGTGCCACCAGTGTGGGTAAAGAGTCGACCTTGTCTAAAATTATTGAAATGGTTGAACAAGCCCAAGGAGCAAAAGCTCCCGTGCAGGCCATAGTGGATAAAGTCAGTAGTATTTTTATTCCGGTGGTATTACTGGTCGCACTGGGGACCTTGTTGGTGATGGGGTTGGTTATGGGAGACTGGACCACGGGGATCCTCAATGCTGTGGCGGTGCTGGTGATTGCCTGTCCGTGCGCACTTGGTCTGGCCACACCGGCTGCCATTATGGCAGGAACGGGCACAGCTGCTCGCCTGGGTGTGCTGGTTAAAGATGCGGTGGCGTTGGAGCAGGCAAAAAACATTGATTTAGTGGTATTTGATAAAACGGGTACGCTCACTGAGGGTAAACCTGTTTTAAGTAAAATGACGGCCATTAACGCCAATGAAGAAGAAATATTGCAGTTAGCCTATTGCTTACAAAAAAACAGTGAACACCCTTTAGCTAAGGCTGTGGTAGCAAAAGCACTGGCACAAGATACCCAACCTTTGACCGTAGAGGAATATCAAGTGGTCGCTGGTCAGGGTGTTAAAGGGGTGGTAGGTGAAAAACGATTAGTAATGGGCAGCAGTTATTGGATGCAACAATTAGGTATAAGCCTGCCAACAGATCAAATTGCCATACCAGGGGCTTCTGTCTCCTGGCTGGCAAGCCAGCACGAAGACAAAACTGAATTAATGGGCCTGTTTTGTTTTAATGATGCGTTAAAGCCTGATGCCATAAGTGCGGTGAAGGTATTGCAGCAACAAGGCATTAAGGTTGCTATGCTGACCGGTGATAATACTGCCAGTGCTACAGCAGTGGCTAGGCAACTGCATCTGGATGATTTTAAAGCCCAGGTGCTACCCCAGGATAAGGCTAAATATATTTTGGAATATCAGCGCCTGGGCCATCAAGTCGCTATGGTTGGCGATGGTATTAATGATGCACCTGCGTTGGCACAAGCAGATTTGGGTATGGCGATGGCATCGGGTACCGATGTGGCGGTTAGCGCAGCTTCTATTACCCTTATGCGTAGTGAGCCAAGTCTGGTGCCAACTGCATTGGTTATTGCCCGGTTAACTTACCGTAAAATAAAGCAAAACTTGTTCTGGGCATTTATCTTTAATGTAGTGGGTATTCCGCTGGCAGCTTTGGGGTATCTTGACCCGATTATTGCGGGTGGCGCTATGGCGTGCAGTAGTTTATTGGTGATCAGTAACGCATTATTATTGCAGCGCTGGAAATTTGAGGATAAATAATATGGATGAACTTGTGACAATTGGTGAGGCCGCTAGATTAACGGGGGTGACAGCCAAAATGATCAGGCACTATGAAAAAATAGAGGTGTTGAAAAAAGCCAGTCGTACCGATTCGGGGTATCGACTTTATAATCAAGGGCAAATACAACAACTGGGGTTTATTCGTCAGGCCAGAACGCTCGGGTTTTCCATGGTGGAAATTCAGTCTTTGCTTAAATTTTGGTTGGATACTGACCGTGAAAGTCGTAACGTAAAACAACTGGCCTTGGTACATTTATCCGATATTGATAGCAAAATTGCTGAGCTTGAGAAGATGCGGGGGGTACTACAACAACTTGCTGACCAATGCGATGGTAATGATAATCCGGCCTGTGCGATTTTAGATGGTTTGGCGCAATTACCGGTAGCATAAACCGGGCTAAATGGGCTAATTTGCTGTCACTGGTTGCAAATTTGATCCATCACCCAGTTGGTGCGCGCAGCGGTGTGGCCGTTAGAAGGACAATGTCCTGTGCCAAGCAGTTCATCCACTATGGCGTGGATCAGGGGTTGCTGAATATGTTGAGGTAAGACAACGTTAAAACGCTGTAGGCCCTTGTCCTCGGTTTGTAGCACAACATCTCCTGAGCCAAAGGTGGCGTACTGAATGCGCCCCTTACTACCGATGATCTCGGTAATATCGCATTGGGCACAAGGGGCACTGTTAAAACACCAACTGCCTGTTCCCATCACTCCCGATGCAAATTCAAAGCTGGCCGTTACCATGTCCGGGGCGGCATATAGCTCCCCCTGGTTACGGGTGATCCCTTTGGCTTGTTTGATGGGGCCAAAGACATGATCGAGAAAATCCAGCTGGTGGGACGCCAAATCATGAAAATAGCCGCCTCCGGATATCTGCGGATCGACCCGCCAGTTGTTATCCATGTTCGCCACCAGAGGTGGTTTGGCTGATTGGTTCATGTGGATACTAAGGTGGCGTACTTCGCCTATGATGCCATTTTCTATGAGCGTTTTTATTTTTATAAAATGGGGTAGGGTGCGCCGGTAGTAGGCGACATATAAAGGCACGCCTGCTTGTTCGCAGGCCGCTATCATGGCCAAACATTCACCGTGGTTGCGAGCCATGGGTTTTTCGACGTATACCGCTTTACCTGCTGCAGCGGCTTTGAGGGTCATTGGCAGGTGTGCGTGAGGAGGAGTGGCGATATAGATAGCGTTTATATCTGGGTCAGCAATGAGGGCATCGGCATCGTCATACCATTTAGGCACGTTATGTCGCTTGGCATAATCTCTGGCCAGTTCGCCATTACGGCGCATAACAGCCACCAGTGAACTGTTTGGTATCAGCTGCATCGCCGGGGCACTTTTAATCTCGCAAACATTACCCACCCCAATAATGCCCCAGTTTATTTGTGTAGCGTAATTTTTTTGCATTTGTGACCCTATGGATTGATAAGCCTTAAAGGCAGGTTCAGAGTGACTATAACGTTTCTATTTTGGCTAACATCTGACTGAACTCGGCCAGCTCCACTTCCAGGTACTCTCCGCCGTCACGCCATTCAACGCCTATCAGCACATTGTCTTGGGCCAAGTCTTCTACCCAGAATTCTAACCAGTCAGCCAGGCTAATTGCCATAGGCACATAATCTTGCCATTCGTCTACACAATGGCTTTTTGCCAATTCGATGCTTGACCAAACAGGCATCACGTCGGCGTTTTCAAAATTAATTGAATCGAGGATCACCCAACCTTCACTGGCTTGGTCTTGTAGGGCCCATAGTGTTTGGGTGCTTTTTATTTGGGCCATAAAATCGGCTGGAGGTATGATGGTATCTGTCATATTGAATGTTAATCCTGTCTGAATTTGCGGCTAATCATACGGAGTAAGTCAGGTAGGGACAACGGTAAACTTATCTTTGTCTTGCCTCCTGGACGAGGTGCATAAGCACCGTGTTTGTGATTATCCTTATGCCGGGTATTCTGTTAAATTAAAAAAAAACACCTAAGAGCATAAAAATAATAATGGAAATACTGCATATAACCGCTCAACCCTGGTATTTATTGCTACTGGCCCTGGGGGCCGTATTGGCGCTGTTAGGGTTAATTGTCAAATTGCGCCTGCATGCTTTTATTGCCTTGTGTGTGGTCAGTTTATTAACAGCCTTGTTCGCCGGGATCCCTGTGGCGAAGGTCGTACCTACCCTGATGGCCAGCTTTGGTGGCACGCTGGCTTCTGTAGCCCTGCTAGTGGGGTTAGGGGCCATGATAGGTAAACTGCTGGAGGTGACGGGCGGGGCACAGGTACTGGCTGACAATCTGGTCAATCGTTTTGGCGCGGATAAAGCGCCCCTGGCACTGGGTGTAGCTTCTTTATGTTTTGGTTTTCCGATATTTTTTGATGCCGGTTTGATTGTGATGATGCCAATTATCTTTAGTGTGGCAAGACGTTTTAGCGGTTCGGTATTAACCTATGCCTTACCCGCTGCAGGTGCGTTTGCGGTGATGCATGCTTTTGTCCCTCCTCATCCTGGACCCGTAGCCGCGGCGGATTTTTTAGGGGCCGATATTGGTTTGTTGCTGCTGGTGGGCTTGTTTATAGCTTTACCAACCTGGTATCTGGGCGCCTATTTATACAGCCAATATGCCGGTAAACGTTTTTTTATCCCATTAGATTCGGTATTTTTTACGGACAGTAGTCAGGACAGTCATAA
>JBKEFM010000216.1:0-6540 GCA_046709505.1 Paraglaciecola sp.
GCGCGCAATTCGCTGATTTATTTCAACAATTTTCTCAGATGACAACGGCTCAAATTTGCCTGGCGACAGGTTTGGACAGCCCTGCGGCCAAGCGTGCTGCGCAACGCCAATATGGGGAGCCGGTTCTGTGGCTGGGGGGAGAGAAAGAGCGTACGCAATTTATCCAAACACTGACTAAACTCGGTGCGAGTCCCGTTGAGGGAGGACGTTTTATTCATGTTTGCGGAAACTGTGACAAAGGCACCGCTTTAAACTGGTTAGTCGATGAGTTTAGTCGCCAACATCCGGATAGTACCTGTGTATCCATCGCTTTGGGTGACAGTAAAAATGATATTGCTATGCTCGAAGCGGCCACTATTGCCGTACGTATTTTATCTCCCAGTAACCCTTTACCTCAGGTTAATCGTACACACAACCTTTATACCAGCACGCATGCCGGGCCTACGGGTTGGCATGAATGTTTGACTCAAATACTCGCTACCTCTATTAAGGAATGATCATGGCTGACTTTTATCAAAACGGTATAGTAACGACATTACATAACTTATCTGAACGTTCTGTCGAAGATCTAGAAACGGAACTAGTCGGGTTCTCGAAAAGGAGACCCATGGCGCTAATTTTACCGTCGTTGTATTCAGAACTTGAAGGCACCGCCCTGCCCCATATAATCGATGAAATTACCAAGGTACCCTACCTATCACAAATCGTCATTGGGCTCGATAGAGCGGACAAAGAGCAATACAAACATGCCTTATCTTTTTTTGGGGAATTACCCCAGGATCATCGCATCTTATGGAACGACGGCCCTCGTTTACAGGCTCTGGATGCAGAATTGTCAGCGCTGGGCCTGGCACCCAAAGAGTTAGGTAAAGGGCGGAATGTCTGGTATTGCATGGGATACATTTTGGCCACAGGAAAAGCTGAATCCGTTGCATTGCATGATTGCGATATCCTCACTTACGATCGTAGTCTACTGGCTCGGCTGATTTATCCTGTGGCAAACCCTCAATTTAATTACGAATTTTGTAAGGGCTATTATGCCCGAGTCGCGGATGGAAAAATTAATGGCCGGGTATCACGTTTACTGGTAACGCCTATGCTTAGAGCATTGAAACGGGTTATAGGCAATACTTCTTATCTGGAATTTATGGACAGCTTTCGCTATCCCTTAGCAGGAGAGTTTTCATTCAGACGAGATGTATTAAACGATATTCGCATTCCCAGTGATTGGGGGCTGGAGATAGGCGTATTATCAGAAATGCATCGTAATTATTCCAGCAACCGCCTATGCCAGGCTGACATTGCTAAGACCTATGATCATAAACATCAGGACTTATCTGCTGACAATGATCAAGGGGGCTTATCAAAAATGTCTATCGATATTACCAAAGCCCTTTTTAGAAAGCTGGCAACCCAGGGAGAAACCTTTAATACCGAGCGATTCCGTTCGATAAAGGCCACCTATTATCGTATCGCGCTGGATTTTGTCGAAACCTATCACAATGATGCCATTATGAATGGATTAGAGCTGGATATACACAGTGAGGAAAAAGCGGTTGAGTTATTTGCGCACAATATTATGAAAGCAGGAGAAAGCTTTCTGGATAACCCCATGGAAACGCCCTTTATACCTAGTTGGAATCGAGTTGTTAGTGCTATGCCCAATGTACTGGATAGACTGAAAACGGCAGTCGAAGAAGACTATAACGAAAACAAGATCTAAATTGATAGAACAAGTCTTAAAACTTATGCCAATGGTGGGAATATGTTAAGTGTATACGAAAAACTGACCGAGCGGGTTGAACATCACCTTAGTGTGATATACAGCGACGTTGAGTTATCCCAAAGTTACCAGCAAGTCAGCAACAGGTTACTCGCCACTATGCGCTTGCTCAATGAGGAACATCTGCACCCCCCTGTGCCTCATCATAATAACTGGACACAAGAAGATATAGTGTTGATAACCTATGGCGATTCTATTGAGGAGGAAGGGGTAAAGCCCCTGCAAACCTTGTATCGCTTTTTAACACAACACTGTGAATCGACTTTCAATAGCGTCCATATTTTGCCTTTTTTCCCCTATAGTTCTGACGATGGATTTTCGGTTATCGATTATTCCAGCGTTAATGAATCATTGGGTGATTGGCAAGATATTGGTCGTATTGCTACGGATTTTCGCGTGATGTCTGATCTGGTGATTAATCATTGTTCGGCGCGCAGTGCCTGGTTTGCCAACTTTGTAAAAGGTGAAGGTCCCGGCAGCGACTTTTTCTTCACTACCAGTCCAGGTGATGATTTATCCCAAGTGGTCCGCCCACGGACCTCACCCTTGTTACGGGAGACCGAAACGGCCAAAGGTATGCAACATGTGTGGTGCACATTCAGTCATGACCAAGTAGATTTTGACTTTAGAAATCCTGACGTTCTGGACACCTTTGTGTCTATTATTCGCCAGTATTTGGATAGCGGCATCAGGCTACTTCGTCTTGATGCGGTGGCTTTTTTATGGAAGAAAATCGGTACCAGCTGTATTAATCTCGAACAAACCCACGAGGTTGTGCGCTTATTGCGCACCTTGATTGAACATGCCCAGGCGGATGTCATCATCATAACTGAAACCAATATTCCTAACCGGGAAAATCTTGCGTACCTTGGAAACGCCAATGAAGCCCATGCAATCTATAATTTTTCATTGCCTCCGCTGTTGGTCAACAGTTTAATCACCGGCAACTGCCATTACCTGAAATCTTGGTTGATGAGTATGCCACCAGCCCAAAATGGTACCACTTATTTTAATTTTATCGCCTCCCATGATGGCATTGGCCTGCGTCCCGCTGAAGGTCTGCTAGACGACGACGAACTGACTGTGCTGGTTAACACGATGCAAAATTTTGGTGGCCGGGTTTCTTGGCGTGCATCAGACAAAGGCCAACAAAAAGCTTATGAAATAAATATAGCGCTTATTGACGCCTTGCAAGGGACGGTTAAAGGCCCAGACAAGTGGGGTCTGCAACGATTTATCTGTGCCCACGCCATTATGTTGGGATTAGAAGGGATCCCGGGGATTTATATACATAGCTTATTGGGTACAGGTAATGATTATGAACGGGTAAAAAATACCAGCCAAAACCGCTCTATTAATCGCCACAAATGGGACTATGCCCAGTTAGACGATCAATTAGCCTCCCCCTCTTCCCAACACGCTAAAGCCTTACAAAAAATCAATGAATTAATAGCGATACGTAAACAACAAAAAGCCTTTCACCCCAGCGCTACCCAGTTCACTTTGCAATTGGGTGAACAGATTTTTGGGTTTTGGCGGCAAAGTATCGATCGCCGCCAGAGTATATTTTGTATTAGTAATGTTAGTGATCAACCGCAGAATATTCGGCTCACCGATATTAATTTAATTGGTTCTGATAAATGGCTAGATTTACTCAGCCAAAAAGAAATAAATGCAGACGATTTAACCATCGATATTTATCCTTATCAAACAATGTGGATCAGTAATATTCGTCAATAACACACTCAACCACATCCCTTGGACATGGACGTCGACCTATTTTTTGATCAAACAGCCTATCATCCAAAATTTGCATTACATTAATGCTTTGATTGATCAGCACCGTACAGTAAAGGAGGCACCGTTAGGGTGAAAATAGTGTCGTCACTGTGAGTAACACTTAACGAGTTACCAGCGGCCAATCAGTTTTCCCATAGTATCATTATCCTCAAGACGCTGATGAGCCAAGGAAATATCCTCAGGGGGATAAACGGTATCTATAGTAGGCACAAGTTGGGTCAGTTCAAAACCACTGTAAAAGCGGGTAGCAAATTGCTTAATTAATGCCTGTTTGTATTGCTTTGATCTGTTTCGCAACGTTGAGCCTTTAATGGTGGCCCTTTTAGCCAACAGCAAGCCCATGTCCAACTTATCGGCAAAACGTCCCGCAAGCATAGCCAGATAGACTATATGTCCATCCATATTGAGTACTTTTAAATTACGATTCAGATAATCGCCGGCAACAAAGTCAATTATCACATCATAGCCAGCGCCCTGTTGAGCGATACATGTCGCGAAATCTTGCTGTTTATAATTAATCAGCAAGTCGGCCCCTGACTGATGGCATTTACGCAATTTAACCGCACTGGAGGCAGTCACGGCCACATGACAATCAACAGCCTTGGCTAATTGAATTGCCGCCAGGCCTACTGCACTGGCACCGGCATGTATCAACACCCTTTGATGGGGTTGCATTTCCCCCACTTTAAACAGGCTCTGATAAGCCGTTAAGTAAACCTCAGCGATACCTGCGGCTTCAACCATGGACATATTTTTCGGTACCGGCAGCAAATGCTCGGCATCGACGGCTACATATTCGCCGTACCCGCCTCCAGCGACTAAACCAAATACCTTATCGTCAAGTTTCCAACGGCAAACCGTGGGATTATGACTGTCGTTATCAGGTCTGATAGCCACCACTTTTCCGGCCACCTCCAGGCCCAAAATAAGACTTTCTCCTTTAGGCGGTGGATATTTACCCAGGCGTTGCAACGTGTCTGCCCGGTTAATCCCAAACGCTTCAACTTTTATCAGTACTTGGCCATGCTCTAAGGTAGGTTTTGCTGTAGTATTGATAAAAAGTTTGTCGGCAGCGCCACCTTCCTGGTAATCAATAAATTGCATCGTTTCTCCCCTGTTAAGGATGAATGGGTAAGTAATATTGTTACCATTGAAGTCTCGCCAGTAACAGATATTTTGCTTATTTATTAGTATTTTGGAAAACACTACATTATGTCATCGAGCGTCATACTACACCCCGGGCGAGAAAAGTCCTTACTTCGCCGTCACCCCTGGATTTTTGCCAGCGCCATAGCTGAAACAAAGGGAAGAATGAATTTAGGCGACACCGTCGATATTTACAGTCATGAAAATACCTGGCTAGCGCGAGCTGCATGGTCTCCCCACTCGCAAATTCAGCTTAGAGTATGGACGTTCGATCAAAAAGAAAGCATAGACAACGGCTTTTTCCAACGACGTATCGCCACAGCTTACACGTCACGAGAAGAGGTGATCGACCGTCATGGCTTGTCCGGTTATCGTTTAATTGCCGCAGAATCAGATGGTCTGCCCGGCATAACCATAGATGTTTACGACAAGGTTCTGGTTTGCCAGTTGCTGTCAGCGGGCGGTGAAAGACACCGGGATAAAATAGTCTGGGCGCTGCAAAAACAGTTTACAGATTACGCTATTTACGAACGCAGTGATGTTGCTGTACGTAAAAAAGAAGGCCTGGAGGAAATCACCCAGGTACTAGCAGGTGAGGTGCCCGACGAAATAGTGATTGAAGAAAATGGCATTAAAATCATTGTTAATGTCAAAAAAGGACACAAAACGGGCTTTTATCTGGACCAACGGGATAATCGAGCCATCGCGGCCCTTTATGCCAAAGATCGGGATATACTGAATTGCTTTTGTTACACCGGAACCTTTGGTAGCTATGCACTAGCGGCTGGCGCAAAAAGCGTAACTAATATTGATGTATCTGATCTGGCTCTACAAACAGCCAGACGTAATGTGGAAATTAATGGTCTGGATGTCAGTAAATGTGACTTTGTGAATCAAGATGTGTTTCAGGCGTTGCGTGATTATAAAGCTCAGGGCAGATATTTTTCGCAGATAATTCTCGATCCACCAAAATTTGTAGACTCCAAGGCATCCCTCAACCGAGCTTGTCGCGGATATAAAGACATTAATATGGTGGCGATGCAAATAATGGAACCCGGTGGTATTTTAATCACCTTTAGTTGCTCAGGCCTGATGCCTTTTGATCTATTTCAAAAAGTTGTGGCTGATGCCGCTTTAGATGCCGGACGAGAAGTGCAGATAATTCACCGCCTGAGTCAAGCACCCGATCACCCCGTAGCCACTAATTATCCCGAAGGATTTTATTTAAAGGGTCTGGTCTGTAAGGTACTGTAATTTAAGAGATATAAGTTTTATCAACTATATCGAGCAAACCCCGTGAGCAGAGCGAAGTCTCGGGGTAGTTCGCAATAGCATTAATTCATTTCTGTCATTTCAACCCCTATAGTACAGCTCTTATCCGCCCCCCGTTGAGAGCGTACAACCCTGGCTTTGGCGGATAATGACGGAATTTGGCCATTGGTAGACTCGATAAATACATCCACCATGGTCCCGGTTTCCACCGATTCATCCTCGACTTCAAACGACATACCCACTGCACTTATGTCCTTACAAATCGCCGCTAAGGTTCGACTCGATTCCTGATCATGCACCACTATCTGGCAACCTGAATTGATCATCATGCGAAAAAAATTCCGTTTGTCGTTATAGCCTAACATCAAAAAACCTCTTCATTAATTGCTGTCTGCATCTTGTTTATAGGATGCGGGGAAACTAAAGTCAACGGGCATGATTTTCTCCTGACTCTATTGCAGCTGATTTATAATACGTTTAGAAGATATGGGCATGGCTGTTCCCAGTTGTTGAGCATAAAATGACACCCTAAGTTCTTC
>JBKEFM010000217.1:0-6490 GCA_046709505.1 Paraglaciecola sp.
GTGCCAAAACCCTTGTATTGGGCTTTGCCAACAGCGGAGGTACACTGGAAATCAAATATCTGCCGCAGATTTTGCAAGCGCTAGAAGCGGGGATGGATATTGTTAGTGGCTTGCATGATCGCCTGGCAGATATACCTGCTATTGGTGAGGCGGCATTAAGGTTAGGTCGTAAACTGGTTGATATTCGACATTCACCACAAAAGTACAAAACGGGCACGGGCTTAAAACGTGCAGGTAAGCGCTTATTAACCGTAGGAACTGATTGTTCTTCAGGCAAAATGTATACTTCTTTAAGCCTACACAAAGCAATGGAATTGAACGGCATAAAATCGACGTTCAGAGCGACTGGCCAATGTGGGATTTTGGTGTCGGGTAATGGCATAGCAATTGATTGTGTTGTAGCCGATTTTATCTCTGGTGCGGTTGAGCAGTTAGCGCCAGAAAATGATGTTGATCATTGGGACATCATCGAGGGACAAGGGTCATTATCACATCCAGCGTTTTCTGGTGTCAGTTTGGGCTTATTACATGGTGCCCAGGCGGATGCAATCGTAGTATGTCATGCTCTGGGGCGCCAACATATGCGGGGCTTGCCACATCAGGCGCTACCGTCCATAGCAGAAACAATTAGATTAAACGAGCAGGCTGCAAGATTGACCAATCCAGCCGCAAAAGTAGTTGGCGTATCAATCAATACATCATCTGTTTCAGTTGAACAGGCAAATATTTTGTGTGCAGAAATGACGAATGAGCTTGGTTTGCCTTGCTTCGACCCGTTACGACATGGCGTAGGTTCGTTGTTGGGTGTATTTATATGAATCTGAACATTACCTGCGAGCAGCAATCTATTGGGCTAAATCAAGTGTTTAGAATTTCACGGGGTGCAAAAACCAATGCTGATGTTATTGTAGTAAAGGTGACTGATGGTGAATACCAAGGATGGGCTGAAGCGGTGCCCTATCCTAGATATGGTGAAACTAGCCTATCAGCACAACAGCAAATAATGAATATAGTGCCTAAACTGACTTCATTAGTTGATCCCTTATCCTCACTCAAATCGTTAATGCCAGCAGGAGCGGCCAGAAATGCATTGGATTGCGCGCTATGGGACTTAAAGTCTCAACAACAGGGCTGTAGCGTAGCCACGCTACTGGGTCTGCCTGAGCCAACTACTTGCACCAGCGCTCAAACATTGAGTATTGATAGTGTGGATAATATGCGTCAGGCAGCCTGGGTTTTGCGCTCATCCCCATTGATCAAAGTTAAACTAGACGCTAACGATATCCTAGAAAAAATCCGCGGGATACATGATGCCTGTCCACAGGCAAAAATAATCATAGATGCAAATGAAGCATGGGACATGCCTATATTAACTCAGGTTGCACAGCCTTTGTCTGAACTTAATGTGGTAATGATTGAACAACCACTACCTAAAGACGCTGACGAGGAATTGAGGGGCTTTTCCTGCGCCATTGCCTTATGTGCCGATGAATCTTGCCATACAACTAAGGACTTAAGCCTTCTGGCACAGCGCTATCAGGCGGTCAATATTAAATTGGATAAAGCGGGAGGATTAAGCGAAGCCCTGGCTATGTTTCATGAGGCACGTAAATTTAAATTAATGACCATGCTCGGTTGCATGGTGGGCACATCTCTGGGAATGGCGCCTGCATATTTATTAGCTCACCTTGCCAATTATGTGGATCTTGATGGACCTTTATGGGTAGCAAACGATCGACCGTATGGATTTGACTTTACTCATGGAAAAATGCGCTCAGGAGCAAATTTTCTGTGGGGGACAGGAAATAAGGTCGGATAAGTTGAGTGGAATGTTAAATTACTTTTTCTGCCCAGTAACAATAATAATGAGTAAATTGATATGTCTAAAAGCTAACAGGATTAAAAAAGCCGAACTACTACAGCGAATAACTAATCTGAGAAATCACCCTTACTATGCGAATGTAGGTTCGTTAATGTTTAACAAGCTGATATATCTGATGTTAGATCAGGAGTGTCGAATCTGATTTTTAGTAGGTCAAAAGGCTAAGCTAATTGCTCTGCCAAATAATCCACTAACAATCTTATTTTTGGTGATAAATGGCGGTTTTGCGGATATATAGCCCAAATACCTTCATCAGGCTCTCGATAATTATCCAGTAAGGTGATCAACTCTCCACTTTGCAGATGCTCTTGCACATAATAATCAGGTAATTGCACTATGCCTAAGCCTTTTAATGCCGCGTCAACAAGTCCGAATCCACTGTTATAGTGAAGTTTGCCGGTAACCCGAATGTTTTTTTGTTTGCCAGATTCCCTAAAATGCCAGTAATCTAAGGTGCCTAACAGACACTGGTGTGCACTAAGCTCTGACAGCGAGTGTGGGAAACCATATTTGTTCAGGTAGGTTGGCGATGCACAGACATAGTTTGTCCTCGTGCCTAGTTTTTTCGCCATCATCGATGAATCACTTAACGTGCCAACACGAATAGCTAAATCATAGCCACCTTCAATCAAATCCATTTGTTGATTACTAAGAAATGCGCTGACTTCGATGTCACTGTATTGCTGCATGAAATTATTCATCAAGGGCAATATTTGCTGTTCGCCATAGGTAACGGGTGCTGTTAGTTTAACTTTTCCTTGCGGTTTCGATTGCAAGTTTGTAATGGCGCGTTCAGCGGCATCTAATCCATCAAGCACGCCGCGGCAGTGCTGATAAAAAACCCGCCCTTCTTCAGTCAAGGATACTTTTCGTGTGGTGCGATAAAACAATTTTATGTTGAGTCGCTTTTCCAGCGCAGTGATCTGTCGGCTTACTTGAGCAGTGGAAATACCCATTTTTTTTGCAGCTTGGGTAAAACTCTCGTTTTCGGCAACGTAGACAAATTCGCTAATACCTTCCCACTGCATGATTATTACCTATATGTAAAAGTAATTTAACAAAACAGCATATTATCATTTTTATAGGAATAACTATAATGCCGGCCATAAAACAAATGCGTCATGAACTAACAAGTGCTGAGTAATGCCTTTTAGCACACAAGGCGGTTCATTTAAATTAGCATCAACGACAAAGTGAGAATAAATATGTCAGATAAATTTATCAAATCAAAAGCCGCTATTGCCTGGGGACCTAAACAGCCACTATCCATAGAGGAAGTAGATGTCATGTTACCTCGTAAAGGTGAAGTACTCATCAAAGTTATTGCTTCTGGCGTGTGTCATACCGATTCGTTCACCTTATCTGGCGACGATCCTGAAGGCATTTTCCCGGTTATTTTGGGACACGAAGGTGGTGGCATCGTTGAGCAAATTGGCGCAGGCGTAACCAGTGTGCAAGTAGGCGACCATGTTATCCCCCTGTACACACCAGAATGCGGTGAATGTAAATTCTGTTTATCGGGCAAAACGAATCTGTGTCAAAAAATTCGTGAAACCCAAGGCAAGGGCCTAATGCCCGATGGCACCACCCGTTTTTATAAAGATGGTCAGCCAATTTTCCATTACATGGGCTGTTCAACGTTTTCCGAATACACCGTATTACCCGAGATATCGTTGGCAAAAGTCAATAAAGACGCGCCGCTAGAAGAAGTATGTTTACTCGGTTGCGGAGTGACAACGGGTATAGGCGCAGTCATGAATACCGCAAAAGTTGAAGAAGGGGCAACCGTTGCCATTTTTGGCCTGGGCGGTATTGGTTTGTCAGCGGTTATTGGCGCGACCATGGCAAAAGCCAGTCGCATTATTGCTATTGATATCAATGAAAGTAAGTTTGAGTTGGCGAAAAAGCTTGGCGCAACAGACTTTATTAACCCAAAAAATTACGACCGGCCAATTCAGGATGTCATCGTTGAACTAACCGATGGTGGTGTTGATTATTCCTTTGAGTGTATTGGTAACGTAAATCTTATGCGTTCAGCATTAGAGTGTTGTCACAAAGGCTGGGGTGAATCAGTGATAATTGGTGTCGCTGGGGCAGGACAAGAAATCTCTACCAGACCATTCCAACTAGTGACAGGGCGTGTATGGCGTGGATCAGCCTTTGGTGGGGTTAAAGGTCGCTCTGAGTTGCCTGATTATGTTGAGCGTTACTTAGCAGGTGAATTCAAACTAAGTGATTTTATTACCCATACGATGCCCCTGGAAGACATTAATCAATCATTTGATTTGATGCACAGAGGCGAAAGCATCCGTACTGTCATTCATTTTGACAAGTAATAGTTACTTCGCCGCCAAGATCACACTGATTTTGGACAGCCCATTGAGGTATTTCAATGATAATTGAAAATTTAAGTGCAAATAAAAGTTTTGGTGGTTGGCACAAACAATATAGCCACCAATCGATTACGTTAAATTGCAGTATGCGATTTGCTATTTACTTACCGCCGCAAGTATCAAGTGGAGAAAAAGTACCGGTGTTGTACTGGCTTTGTGGCTTAACCTGCTCCGATGAAAACTTTATGCAAAAAGCCGGTGCTCAGCACATCGCTGCCGAATTAGGTATCGCGATTGTTGCACCTGATACCAGCCCTCGTGGAGAAGGGGTGGCTGATGATGAACGTTACGATTTGGGACAAGGCGCAGGTTTTTATGTCAATGCTACACAAGCACCTTGGGATCGGCATTATCAGATGTATGATTATGTGGTTAATGAGCTGCCTAAGCTGATTGAAGAGGCGTTTCCGGTGTCAGATAAACGGGCAATTAGTGGCCATTCAATGGGTGGCCATGGCGCACTGACTATAGCCATGTTAAACCCTACACGCTATAGCTCAATGTCGGCACTTAGTCCTATTTGTAATCCAATGACAGCGCCTTGGGGGCAAAAAGCGTTTAGTGCTTATTTGGGTAAGGATAAATCCACTTGGAAAAACCATGATGCCAGTGAATTGATGCGACAAGCGACACAGTTTGTCCCAGCGAAAGTGGATCAAGGCGAAGCTGATAATTTTCTGGTTGAGCAGTTAAAGCCAGAGACTTTAACTGCAGCGGCGAAAATCAGTGGCTACCCTGTGGAATACCACCTTCACGAGGGCTATGATCACAGCTATTACTTTATCTCGAGTTTTATAGAAAAGCACCTGCGCTTCCATGCCACCCACCTGAAAAAATAATATTTACCACTGCCGTCGATATACTTGAGGGCAGCTTTTATGTTCAGTTAGCATCACTAAAGTCAACTGATCACTCGATCACAAGTGACCATTCTTAAAAAAACTGAACTGTTTAATACAAGATAATATCTGTAATAACACTATGTGCTCGCAAATATTGAATCCGTCAAATAAAACAGCAGATATTGCACGTTTAAAAGCAAACCGCGCATAATAACAGCACACTAGCTTACAATAAGCCGTTTAATCCCGTTTTCTTTTGACAAATTGTCCTGCTAACGAGCCTGAATATTTGCCATTGATAATGACGTGTTGGCCATTGATGAACAAATCGGTAACTCCCTTAGATAGTCGATCCCAAGCCTTAAAATCTGCTTCAGCACGATATTTTTCCGGGTCAAAAAGCACTATATCTGCCTTAAACCCCACCTGAAGATATCCTCTGTCTCCCAAGCCTAATATGTCAGCTGTTTGGCCAGTACTACTATGTATAAAACGTTGTAAATCAAGATTGTCTGAATTAAGCACGTACTCTTGATATTTTTGCGGAAAACTTGCGTACTTTCTGGGATGACCATTGGTTCCATCTGAAGAAGTGACTACCCAAGGCTGCTGCATAAAGGCGTCAATATCATCCTGGTTCATATTAAAAGATGCTACCCGTGTCTTGCCTTGTCTTACCAAGTGGATAACGGTATCTGTGTCTGATTTTTTCAGGCGTTCTGCAATTTGTTTAAGCGTGCTACCGACAATGCTTTTATTTTTGGAGGCAGTGATGAGCAGAGCAGTTGGGCCGCCCCGGCGACGAATGTTTTCTTTAATTTCACTTTTTATTTGCTGGGAAAAGTCGGGGTTTTCAAGTCGCTGCATAAAGGCATCTTCAGAATCAGCCATCGCCCACTTGGGCACAACTGCGCTTCGTATATTGGTGCCAGATGCCCGCCAGGGATACTGATCGGCTGAGATGTCAATGCCTTCACTTCTCGCTTGGTTAATCTTCTCTATGGCCTGTTTACTCTGCCCCCAAACATCCACTCCTAGTGCTTTTATATGAGCGACATGCAGGTGTATATTTGCGCTGCGGGCAATATGTATCGCTTCGTCTAAGGCGGCGAGAAAACCGATGTTGAAGGTACTCTCATCCCTAAGGTGAGTGTCATATATGCCGTTATACTTGGCTGCGACTTTGGCCAGCTCGATTACTTCTTCTGTAGTAGCAAAGCTACCAGGTACGTAGTACAAACCAGAGGACAAGCCGAGCGCACCTTGCCCCATGGCTATTTCCATGAGTACCTTCATCTCTGACAGTTCTGCGGCCGTTGCATGGCGTTTAGCCGTGCCCATTACTTGTCTGCGCAGGCTGCCATGGCCCACCA
>JBKEFM010000218.1:0-6303 GCA_046709505.1 Paraglaciecola sp.
TAATAGTGGATTTGGTATTCTTTCCCAAATGGATCATCTTGGTGCCCGTATCGGCCTGCTGTCTGCCCCGGGTCAGGGCAACAGAATAGAATTCACCCACACTGTTATCGCCTTTGAGTATACAGCTAGGGTATTTCCAGGTAATGGCAGAGCCGGTTTCCACCTGAGTCCAGGAAACCTTGGCATTGGTGTGACATATAGCGCGTTTGGTCACAAAGTTATATATCCCCCCTTTACCGTTCTCATCCCCGGGATACCAGTTTTGTACGGTGGAGTACTTGATTTGAGCATCATCCATGACAACCAGTTCAACCACGGCAGCATGCAGCTGGTTTTCATCCCGTTGAGGCGCAGTGCAACCTTCCAGGTAACTTACATGGCTACCCTCTTCGGCAATAATCAGTGTCCGTTCGAACTGGCCAGTATTCTCCTCATTGATGCGGAAGTAGGTGGACAGCTCCATAGGGCAACGCACACCCTTGGGGATATAGACAAATGAACCATCGGTGAATACTGCACTGTTAAGGGCGGCGAAGTAATTATCTGAACGGGGAACTACCGATCCGAGATATTTTTTTACCAGTTCAGGATATTTATGTACAGCCTCGGAAATGGGGCAGAAAATAACGCCTGCTTCTTCCAGCTTTGCACGGTAGGTGGTCACCACAGACACAGAATCGAAAACGGCGTCTACTGCCACTCCAGCTAGCATTTCTTGCTCATAAAGGGGAATGCCCAGCTTTTCATAGGTGCGCAGCAGTTCAGGGTCTACTTCATCTAGGGACTGGGGTTTGTCCGCCATACTCTTTGGTGCCGAGTAATATGAGATAGCCTTAAAATCGATTTTAGGGTAATGTACGTGAGCCCAATCTGGCTCTTCCATATCAAGCCAGTTGTTATAGGCGCGCAGACGCCACTCTAACATCCATTCTGGTTCTTCTTTCATGGCGGAGATGCGGCGTATAACATCTTCGTCCAAGCCAGCTGGAAAGGTTTCAGATTCGATGTCAGAAACAAACCCTGCATCGTATTTGCGGGATAACGCCTGATCGAGTTGTTCACTCATACTGTGGTTCCTCACTAGTGCTGCTGTCCTGATGCCAATAACGACATGCTAAATTCTTCCCATGGTCTTGATTAATCCAGACCATGGGAAGAATGTGGACAACAGTTTTTGGCTGTCAGTGGGACTACAATACCTGAGTAAAACGCTCAAGTATATACTTGAGTAAAATACTCAGGTATTTAGTGGCCAAAACACTCAGTAATTGTGATGCCATGGAAATAAGGTGCTTACCAAACGTGATGTATGGGCCAATAATTTAACTATCAATATGATTTGTTGGGTTTTATTTTGCCTTAGCTTCAGGTTTTCCCGCGTTATTAGAGCGCTTTTGTTCGGTCGAATACTTTTCTGCAACCTTGGCCAGCACATTAGCAGTGATTTTATAGCGTATTGAGTTACGCTCGTCCTGGTTAATCGATTCACGCCTGCTGGCCAGCGCCGTTAACGCAACACCAATGGTGCCAATTGCGGCAAAGGATATCAATTCTGGATTAAAGAACCATTACAGGCCGTGCTGATAGGCCATGAAGATAAAGACTTTAGCGCCCATTTCAGCCCTGATGGCCAGCAGATAGTGACCGCCTCTTTTGACCAGACCGCGCGAATATGGGATGTGGCCAGCGGTGAAGAACGGGCCGTGTTTGCAGGCCATGAAGCCCCAGTCTCTAGCGCCCATTTCAGCCCCGATGGCCAGCAGGTAGTGACCGCCTCTTATGACCAGACCGCGCGGATATGGGACAACCCTTCCATTAAAGAATTAATTGAACGGGCCAAAAAACGCTTGCCTCGCCAGGCACTGACGGTGGCGGAAAAAAAGCGATTTTTTATCCCGGAAAATTAGGCGTAATTTATGGGATAGAGCCTGGCAATAATAGGATGTAACACTGGTGATATGCATAATTGACCAATATTCTGATTATGCTCAATTAAGCCCTCTGCGCCTGGCGTTTATTAATGGGCTGTATCAGGTCACGTTATGAGGTGATAAACGGTATGGCACCAGCAACGCACCAAACACCCTAGGCTGGTATGAGACCCGAGTGCCTGGGTAATTGCTTAAATTAAGGGGGGCTGTTGTTTAGAGTATAACCCTTAGCGATTGTTGAGCCTGACCTATGGCAATTCGAGTAAAGGCTGAGGGCTTAAAGAGAACTCATTAATTAAGCCCTCAGCCTAAGATCCAATATCTAATCCTGCAACCATGTGCATAGCAGGAGTGGTTAACGATTTCAAATGCTATGAACTAACGCCATCAGTGGCCAATATCGAAGGGCGAGTTGCAACCCATAAACGTCAATTTACTTGCTCGGGTAGTGCTTTTAACCGTGATAAGGGCGGCTAATCATTTTTTACTGCCTTAGCTGCTCTTAGCCGGGTTTTAAAAGGGCGGCGAGTGGCTGCAATTGTGATTCAAAATTTTGCCATTGGGTCATGCCGCTGCGGTAGATGGGTTGCCTGACCTGCTCTGAACTGGGGGTTTTAATACTGCGCTCGGTACGGTGAAAGTCCAGACAGTTTGCTTCAAACGGTAGACCACAAAAGTCTAATATTCGCCTGACCTGACCTTCCAGATCGTCAATAACCTCTTCATGTTGCACCCGTAAAACAAAACCAGGTAGCACCGTGTCCCAATGGGCCATCAGCTCAACATAGGTCTTATAATAACGGCCCATCGACTCAAGACCGTAGCTGAATTCTTGTCCTTCACCAAATAATTGCTTAAAGCCACTGAAACAACAGGCCATAGGGTGACGCCTGGCATCAATGACTTTGGCATTGGGCAGGATCAACTTAATTAACCCGATATGCATAAAATTGTTGGGCATTTTATCAATGAAATAAGGGGCATTGGCCCGGTAAACCCGAGTCTCCTGAATAAATTGTTCACCAAAACGGCGGAAAAAGCTACTGTCTATATTATGTAAATTAGCCGGGTATTGGCTATTTTGCCCCCGTAATTTAGACGCCAGCCCCAGTATATTATGCAGCTCCATGGTGCCATCTACCATCGAATGAGAAGCTAATATTTGTTCCAGTAAAGTCGAGCCCGCACGGGGTAAACCGACTATGAAAATGGGATCCGGGGCATCACATCCAAGGTCACTGCGCTGGGTCATTAACTGGCGGGTACAATGTTTGATTTGAGCCTGAATAAGTTGTTCCTGTTTATCGGCATCGTAGGTTGTCGTGGCGCTTTTCAGGCGATTGCCTGTTTGATAATATTCAAACGATTGTTCATAGTCGCCTTCATCTTCCAACGCCTTACCCAGGGCAAAACACATATGAATTCTGTCATCCACCGGTATATCGGGTGTCGCCTCCTGCTGTTTCATCTGGGTAATTTCAGCGGCACTAAAGCGGTACGTTTTGCTGTTTGCCAGGCTCCAGTACGCATCACCAAAGGCCGGGTTGATGGTATAACTTTGCTGATAAGAAGCGATAGCCGCGGCAAATTCACCCTGGGCTTTTTGTGCATGACCCAGGGCCAAATGTACGCCAGGTCGCTGGGGATCTTGTTGTAGTAACTGGCGGTATAACAAAATAGCCTCTGGCAACTGGCCCAAGCCCATCATGGCTGAAGCCTTAGCCAGTTTAAATTGATGATTGTCTGGTTGCTGTGCCAGCAGTCTGTCAGCGTGCTGTTGGGCCTGTTTAAATTTGCCTAATTTGCTTAGCAAATTGACATATTCATGGCGGGCCCGAATATTCTCAGGCGCTAGTTCAACACAACTTTCCAATAAAAATTCGGCGTCATCTAATACTTTTAAGGCAATGCCAATTTCTGCCAGCAATAACATGCCTTCAACATTATGTTTGTGGGCGGTTAAGTAGCGTCTGCAGACTTGCTCTGCCAGGTATAACTTGCCTTCATAGAGCAAATCTCTGGCACCGAGTAATTCAGGGGGTAATTGGCTTAAAAAATCAATTTGTGCGGTCGCCCCATCCACTGACTGTTGCTGCTGCAACCTGCTATATTCATTGCGCAGCAAACGCCAACTGGCCAACAGGGTGGGGTTGAGTCGGGTGGCCTGATAAAACGCCGACGAGGCCTGTTGAACATCACCCAGGGCGAGATAAATATGGCCTTTTTCCTGCAATGCCCTGGCGTGTTTAGGATTAAGGGCGAGTAATTCATTAACTGCGACTAAGGCTGGCTCCCGTTGCCCATCAAGGCGCAGGGCAACGCAATACAAATACAACAGGTCGGCTTGGTTTTTAGCATCTTGTTGCACAGCGAGATAGTGCTGACAGCGGCTGATTGCGTCGCCAAATTTTGCCTGTTCAATGGCCTGTTGAATGGTTTTTAGCAGATCTGCTGGAAAGTTTGTATCTTGCTCTGTCATTTTTGGATTGTTCAATATGGTTACTCCAGAGGGGGAGGCGATATAGCCGTGTGGGTATTAGTACGTGGACCAACAAAAAAGCAAGTTAAGTGTATTTTATCGCCGCTTAGCGCAGAGAAGCTAAAAAGCGTTTGAGATCACTTTTTACCTTCTATTTGGCGCAATTGCTGGCTAAGGCTTAGCTGATAAAATACTTATCAACATTCAATAATATTCACGGCCAGTCCACCCCGGGCCGTTTCTTTGTACTTGGATTTCATATCATTACCGGTTTCCCACATGGTTTTGATGACTTTATCCAATGACACCTTGTGATCACCGCTGCCACGCAGGGCCAGTCGTGAGGCGTTGATAGCCTTAATCGAGCCCATGGCGTTACGCTCTATGCAGGGCACTTGTACCAGACCACCGACCGGATCGCAGGTGAGGCCCAAATTATGCTCCATGCCTATTTCAGCCGCATTTTCTACTTCGCAGACGGTGCCCCCCAGTATTTCAGTGAGTGCCCCTGCTGCCATAGAGCACGCTACGCCGACTTCCCCCTGACAACCGACTTCAGCACCTGAAATAGAGGCATTTTTTTTGTATAAAATACCAATGGCCGCAGCCGTTAATAAATAACGTGCAGCAATATCTTCATCTACTGGCCTGACAAATTTGTCAAAATAGTGCAGTACGGCCGGGATAATACCCGCTGCGCCATTGGTAGGAGCGGTAACCACTCTGCCCCCTGCGGCGTTTTCTTCATTCACGGCCAGTGCAAATAAGTTAACCCAGTCCATGGCTTGCATGGGATCTGTGCTGCGCTCGTTTTGTAAACGCCGGAAGAGTTTAGGCGCACGGCGGGTGACTTTTAGACCACCGGGCAATATGCCTTCGTTACGAATGCCATTTTGCACACACTCCTGCATCACTTGCCAAATATGCCAAAGTTTTTGTTTGATTTCGCTTTGTGTCTGAAACACCTGCTCATTCATTAACATTAATGAACTAATACGCAGATCGTGCTCTTTGCATAAGCTGAGCAATTGTGTGGCGGATGAAAATGAATAGGGTACCGGCTTTTCATCGTGCAACAGTGCACTGATTTTTTCCTGGTGAAAATCTTCTGCACGCAGAATAAAGCCTCCACCAATAGAGTAAAAACTTTGACTGGCAATGATCTGCTTTTGGCTGATAGCATGAAATGTCAGGCCATTGGCATGCAAGGGCAGGGTTTTGCGGCGATGAAATACTATGGCACCCTCGCGACTAAAGCTCACCGGCTTTTCGCCGTTTAGGGATAATGTCTGCTCCTTATCAACCTCTTGTAATAGGGCATCCACCAGGCTTACGTCTATGGATTCTGGCGCATGTCCCAGGAGGCCTAAAATTACCGCTTTTCCGGTGCCATGACCTTTACCGGTTTGGCCCAAAGAGCCAAATAGTTCAACTTTTATGGCATCTGTTTGCGCAAATAATTGTTGTTCTTTCAGTTGCAGGCAAAACTCTCTGCCGGCACGCATGGGCCCCACAGTATGTGAACTGGAAGGGCCGATACCTATGCTGAACATATCAAATACACTGATCATGGTCTTCTCTATTAGGTTAACGATAAAGGGGAATAACAAGTCATTATTTAACGTTTTGTGCCCGCCAGACGCTTTGCTAATAAAGACATTAAGCAGCCTAAACAAGACATGTCACTATTTTAGTTTTTCAGTTAATCCGTTTTTCTGTAGTGAAAAATCGTTCTTGCTGTCTGGCCGCAAGGCCAATGTGGTTATATACCAAGGGACACTACAATGGTGCCAAGCGTCGCAGCTACTGCCTAAGTCTTTTTGGGTATTAGCTTAATCTCAGGCTATTGTTAATGTGCAGCCCTAGATCAGTTCAGTACTTGGCAGTTCAGTA
>JBKEFM010000219.1:0-6284 GCA_046709505.1 Paraglaciecola sp.
TTTAGCTGTAACGCGTAAGTTTGAACCTTTATCGCATCACCCGTTACACTCCAATTTCTTGAGCGACGTACTCGTTTTAATTCGCATTCATACTGTAATGCAATTGCTTTAGCTTGTTTAGCGGTCTTGCCTCCGATCCGGTGAATGAGAGAAGGAAGCGCAATGATAATATCTTCATTCATGACGGTGAGTGCGCAAGTTTAATAAGGCTTTATGACTCACTATTAAATCATTAAGTCGGATATATCCCCACTTATTTCTTATTTTCAACTTACCGTGACACCCATTATAATATTGCTTACGTTTTGATCTGAACTGCGCTTATTATATGTTTAATTTTTAGTCAGATAGGTGTGTTATGCCTCAGCCTCGAAAAAGCTAGGTCAGCTTGACTGATAGGCCTTTTTATATGCATAACATCCCTGTTATTCACTTCTTTGAAGCCAGCTGAAGCTGTTCTAATTGATTTCATATAAATGAGTGGCAAGGGCGGTTTACATCCCAAGCTTTGTTAGATGCAATTGCCATGCTGGCCTATGTGGCTTTAAATCCTATTCGCGCCAAAATGTAAACCACGCCTGAAACCTCAAAACATAGCAGCATAAAAAAACGTACCTAGGCAGTAAAAAGCAAACAGCGACAACCGAAATCCTTGATGCCCTTTGTAGGCAACCTAAGGCAAAATATGCCCAAAGGTATTGCCTATCAGTTAAAAGACTATTGCGAATGGATAGATACTACAGGGCGGTGTGCTCGAGAAGACAATGCCGAGTATATCGATGCTTACCAAATCACCATTTTAGAACGCTTAGGCTCAGACTCACAGCAGTGGTTAACGTTAACTACTGAATTTGAAAAGCACTTTAGTTATGCCGCTGGGGCTGAGCGGATGATGAATGCTGTTAAGCGCCATAACCATCATCAAAGGCTAAGAGGGATGGGTAAGGCCAAAGTGTTACTTAAACGCGCCTAATATTCCTTGTTACATAAATCAAAGAAAGCACGTACCACCTTAGATACCTTTTGATGTAAGAGGCTGCCAGAAATTTTACGCAATAACCATCTTTACGACTTCAAAGACCAAATTGAGGTGTGATTTACGCTTGCCCTCAAAGATATAAAAGAGATGGCAATATGAGGCAAAATATATTTACATTTTATGAAAAAACGTTTTTTTTACCTATACTCTAAGCCCAATACTGGTAAATAACACGCCGAGAATAACTGTTAAAGAGATACGGAAAATTTGATCGAATGGCATTCATGGCGTTAGAAATTTTATATCTCACATATAAAATAATAGGGAGATTGTTATGTCAATAGAACTCGAAATACAAGATGGTTCACCCCACTGGTGGAATAGCTCTGATGTCTGGGTTGTGCCTGGAAATGATCCTAGTGGCTCACCGGGACAACCCATAGCAGGGCAAACTGCTTATCTTTGGGGCCGTGTTCACAATAACGGCAGTACCTTTGCAAATAGTGCTCAAGTTAACTTTTATTGGTCCAACCCTGCGACCGGAGTTTTACGCAGCAACTCGACATTTATTGGAGCATCTTTTGTTGATCTTGATCCTGGTGAAACTCAAGAGGTTTTATGTCTTACACCCTGGATGCCCACCATAGTTAATGATGGACATGAGTGTATTGTGGCTGAAGTTATTCATGTTGCAGATCCTCTGCCATCACCTTTGCCGGATGCTTTTGATCCGCCTGCTTACCTGCAAATAGCACAGCGAAATTTATCTGTTTTGTCAATGAAGACTTCAATGATGATACTGCCAATTGAGCTTGCGGCGTCTCCTCGTGAAAAAAAGTCACTTGAAGTTATGCTTGAATTTGGCGAAGAAATAGATCGTAAATCGATCCGTCAACTGGGGATGGGTAAAATTGAATATACCAAGAAACCGATAGTCAAAGCTGAGCTGACGATGGACCGAGGTTGTGGAAAAATTAATACTAAGCATTGTTGTTGTCATCTAAGAGTTGATCTGGCCCCCGGCACAAGTCAGGCCGTTTATCTTAAAGTAGACCCATGCAATCTTAAACCAGGTGTATACATACCTATCAATGTTATAGCGCGTGAAGGGGACAAAATAGTTGGCGGTATCACTTTTATTGTTATTCGCTCAGAGGAGGAGTAAGTCATGGCAACGAATACACCAATGGATATAAAAAAACGCCCATTTGCTGTTGAACCGATTACTAATATTATGATCCCGGATGGCATTTTTGATACAGCCATTTTTTCACAGCGTATTACTTGTTATTACACCAATACATCTGATGTCGACCTGAATGATGTGAATATTTATCTTGAAAGTATTGGTGACCTTGGAATTGTACCAACTTCCCATACGTTCTTTTTTCCGTTAATCAGGGCAGGCGCATCAGTTCGTGTCTCTTGGTTGGCAGATTTCCGAAATGGTACGCCAGGGAAAAAGCTTGTTAGCTTTTTAGCACAAGCGAAAGGAATGAACTCAAAAAGAGTAATCAAGCAGATTTTCGTATCGAAAACCACTTATGACGAAACGGAAAAAGAATATACATGTGAGGTTGAAGAAGGAAGTCTGAAGGTATCCTACATGAGTGTTATTGGTCCAAAAAATGACTGGAGTGATGGTCATAGACACGATTGTTGTTGCTGTTGTTGCAAGCAGGGGGGACGTCCATCAAACGAAAATTTGGGTCCCTGGATACCTAAAGCGATGAATATGGCTTTCTATCCGAAACCTGGCTATGAAGGTGTACATGGTGACCTTCCTTTTAGTGACCCCTGGTGGAAAATTCTGGCAGTAATTGTAGCAATCATAGCTGCAATTGTGGCAATAATAGCCGCAGCGAAGGGAGCCGGAACGGCTGCAATCGCTGTTTCTGGTACTTTTGATGAAACCGAGCCTTCAGTGTCATGTTGTGAACCTGATCCAGGAGGTGCTGGTGATATTGGTGGTTATACTGTTGCCGGTGTTGCCTCTGTTATAGCTATGGTAGCGATTGCTGTGGCATTATCTGATAAAGAAGATCCATGGTGGCGAGGCCAAAAAGCTACACCTCCTGGAAAAGGAGAAATAACTCAGGTAGAAAAGGTTGATGCTATCTTTGACTATCCCGGTGGTGCACCTAATGCGGGTGTTGCTTATCCAGTTGATGTGAAGTGGGCATATCAGCGTGTTACAAATGCCAATACGTATAACTACAATGTTGAAGAACAGCAAGTGAATATCCATATAAGTGATGGTGTGGAGGTGATCACTCCAGCAACTCATCATGCATTTGAAAAACCATTGGTAGTCAAAGCGAAGTTTCATAAAACTGATGGAAAGTATTTCGTTGGTTCGGATCTCTATGCATTTGCACTTCTACAATCACCCGATAAACTCTGCTTTAGAATGGATTTATTGGACGATGGTATTGATTTTGATGAAAACCCTAATGATGGTACGTATACAGGCGCCATTCATCTGGAATCGCTGTACAAGATTTTACTCAAACAAAACCTTAAACTTGAAGGCATCTGGAAAGTATATGTATTTGCACAGGATGTGAACGACGCAACACCCGACATGCTGCCAGAAGTAGCTGCGACTCATATTGGTGGCTTTATGGTTGCAAGTGCAGTTCATCTCACCTTTGATCCAAGCTTGCCCTGCCCATTACAGGCACAAGCAAGTATTAATGTTGTGACGTAAACCACTACTGGATAGAGCACTAAAACAGCTAACAAGGCAAATAACCGGCAGTATAAAACGATGCAACGAGAAGCGCCGCTTTATGCTGCCCAAGTTAATTTGCGGGAATTACCAAGACAGCCATGATAAATTGATTGTTTTTGAACTGGACTGAACTTCACTTGTTTGGTGTGTCACATTTAGTCGACAGGGGGTTATGCCCCAGCCTCGCAAAAGCCAAGTCAGTTTAAGCGATACGGCGTATTTTATGAATAACATCCCTGTTATTCATTTCTTCGAAGCCAGCTAAAGCTGTTCTAATTTATTCCCTGTAAATGAGTGGGAGGGGTGATTTAAATCCCAAGCTTTGTTAGATGAAAGTGCGGTGCTGGTTTGTATGGCCTATGTGGATTTAAACTCTATTCGCACCAAGATAGAAAACATCCCCGAAAATCGGCCAAAACCAGGATCAAAAAACGTGTAGTGGCAGTGAAGAAGCAACGCAGCCAACCCAAGGCACTCATGCCCTTTGTCGGTAATCTCAGGCAAAATATGCCCAAAGGTATTGCCTATCAGTTTAAATACTATTGTGAATTGGTAGAGACTGCAGCGCGGTGTGTCCGAGAAGACAAAGCCGGCTATATAGATAATAGCCAAAGCCCCGTATTAAACGCTTAGGTTTAGACTCACAGCAGTGGTTAACGTTAACCACTGAATTTGAAAAGCACTTTTGTTATGCCGCTGGGGTTGAGTTGATAATGAATACTTTTAAGCGCTATACCCATCATCAAAGACTAACAGAAATGGGTAAAGCCAAAATGTTACTTAAACGCGCCTAATCGTCCCTTTATAGACATCAAAGAAACCACACCCACCATAGCGCCCTGTGGCATATCAGGTTGCCCATAATCTGACTCAATTAACCTTTTCACTACTTCACAGTCACAATTGAGACGTGACTTATGCTCGCCTCCTCCACTAATGCTGCTCTTCAATAAAGTAGTCTTATTCGGAGCGTTAAGTAATTAACATGGATGTCTCGTTAAATCCCGTGTAAACGATTATCGTGTTTATCAATGCATCTGTAGTAATATTGTTTTTTTAAAAACAAAGGAAATCAACATGGGTATTGCCGTTATATTGCATGTGCTGGCTGCTACAGTTTGGGTCGGTGGGATGTTTTTTGCCTATATGGCGTTACGGCCTGTGGCTGCCACTCAACTGGAGCCGCCGGCACGCCTTAGCCTCTGGGTTGGCGTGTTCGGTAAGTTCTTTCCCTGGGTGTGGGTGTGTGTCATTGCATTACTGGTAACAGGCTTCTGGATGATAGGCCTCTTAGGTGGTTTTAAGTCTATCGGCAGTTACGTGCATGTGATGCTGATACTCGGCATTGTTATGATGCTAATTTTTATGCATGTTTATTTTGCTGGCTATAAACGATTGAAACTAGCGGTTGCCGCACAGGACTGGCCTACCGGTGGTGGGAAACTGGCGCAGATTCGTATGCTGGTAGGGATAAATACGATATTAGGGTTGGTGACCATCGCGGTTGGGGCGGGTGGTCGTTATTTCGTTTTTTTCCATTAAGTGTTACCGGTCTAATAGCTGGCAGTAATTACAAAGCCACCCATGTTAAAAATAATGTTCCTAAAGAGTGTGTCGCATAAGCGATTAGAAAGCATTTACATAGCCAGCCATGTTAAAAACACTCAGGCGCTGAAGAAACGGACAACAACAAACAGTTTGGAACGCTAGATCCCAGCAATAAGTGTCACACCCTTTCCCGTTATAAATTCATATGGGCTGAGATAGATTAATATTTTTCTCAGCCTTATGTTGATCATAAATTGGGCTTGTTCGATTTCAATTTCGGGCACACCAGCAATTCCCATTCCTTTAGGGAAAAAACACCACAGTAAACCATTGGTATTTTCGTTTAGACGGCGCTCCCAAGAATGATAAGGCCTGGCAAAATAGGTATCGTATTTGAGCGCCTTTTTAATCGCCTCATGGCCGGCAAACTTCCCCCCATTATCAAACGTGATACTCAGGCAATGTGACATAAATGGCTTAAGCAGCCCATTGATAGCTTCTGTAACAGCTTGCTTGGTCTTATTCTTCACACGGCAGGTCAGGAGCAGCTTTGACACGCGCTCGACCAGGGTGACCAAATAGCCATCTTGCCCATAAACTGTATCTGCTTCCCAGTGGCCGACTTCTTGTTTGTTATCTACACTACTCGGTCGCTCACTCATATCCATGGGATTAGGCATTAGCTTGGCCCCCGCGCTGGCTTTTGTGCCTTTGCGGCACGTTTTACTCTTACGAGCCAGTAAGTGTTGCCAGCCTGATCGCGCCACCAAGCTATATATCGTCGTACGTGACACTTTATGCGGATAATTTAATTTCCTATCCGTCCGCTAATTTGCTCTGGGCTGAGGCTAATTAATAACAAAGAGCGCGTTAACACCTTCACTTCATCATGACATTTGCTTGTCTTTTTGGCTGTAGAACTGCGCTGAACCGATTGTTGATGGGCGGTATGAGCACAATAGTCACGCCCTTCAAAGCGACTCAATTCATTAGAAATCGTCTTATTACTTCGCCCTAATTGGA
>JBKEFM010000220.1:0-6231 GCA_046709505.1 Paraglaciecola sp.
ACATTGCCTGAATTTTGACATTGCTGGTTGAGTAACCTGCGGGGACTGATCGATGGGACCGTTCACTTTGCTTTGACCACAGCCTGATAAATCAATCAACGTCAGCTATTAATAAATGGAAAACCTTTCGTTTTTTTGTTCGTTATCATACCTGCCCTGGCAAATCCTTTAATAGCCTTGCCTTTTAAGACATTTCATCTGTTGGCCATATTGCCCCCTTAACTCAACAACATCAGCGCCCTTAAACGAATATTTCGCAGCACAACAGTCCCCTATGGCACGCCCTGTCAACCCTTGCGCACGTTAGAGTGCAAAAGCTCATAACTCGAGATCTTAGCGGTAAGCTTACCTTACCCATTAGAATAAAAAACAGGACATCCATAATAACAGCTATCAAAACAGCTAATTTATTCAATGAGTTATCGTAGACATCCTGGTATACCCGCGATCTTTAATCACCCTACTCCTTCAACACCATATCAATACACACCACCGCGGCCAGGATCAGTTTCCGCACAGGGTCATCTTTGGCTACGCCATCGGCTATTTCCAATATGTAATTATCGGCGCTAGTGAAAAGTTCTCGGCCTATGCCATTCCATTTTTTGGAGACATGGGCAAAGTCCTGGTCACCATGGCGGAAATGGAAGTCCCAACCGGTCCATTTGCCCTGCAGCGTGCAGATCAGTTGGTCGTTCTTATCCAATACATCAAACTTTCCGCCAATAGAAAAAAATTTCTGTTGGAAGCTACCAATAACATCATTATCTTGGTCACGCACTACCACCTTGGAGACAAAAAACGAGATATCACGCAGTATGCGCACAACACGTTCACCGCTGGGGCTGGTTACCTGCACATCGAAGGGGGTCATGCGTTTAAAATCAGTAAAGCGCAGCAGCTTAGTTATTAGGCCCAGGGATGGCTCACGGCATTCCATAATAATTTCGCCGCTAGCTGGGTCATAAATATCAAAGTTATTCGCGGCTTTGAATAGGCCCACATGTTCCTTAACCAGAAACACATTACGGTTGACTAGCTCACTCATGGTTGTTCTATTCCTGTATCTGGTAAAAAGAGTATCGATAAAATAAAAACGTCATTTATCTTCAATTCAAGAAATACACCTTGCCTCATATTTTCCATATTGACATCTTTTTAATACCCTTGAACGGGGGGGAGTGGGACATTTATGTTAATTACTATGGCTCATACCACGCGCTTTGTGGGGGGGGCGTGTTGTTAACCTAGCTGGCTTCTTAAATGATAATTGATTAAAATCCCAGTCTCACCAATAGCATTCCCCATGTATTTTAAAGGCCTACTATCGTCTGCGAGTTTCACAAAAAATCAGAGCATTTAAGGTTCTTTATTGGTTGATAATTAAATTACTACTCAAGTGTGACGCCATCGGTAGTTACCAAAGTCCCCGAAAAATAATTTCCTGTTTGAATGATTCACTTTAACTAAATTAAAAAATTAAAGAGACAGCCATCATAAGGCGTAGTGGTTTAAAGCTGCTCGAACCAGAATTATTTTGAGCAACGCTTTATAGAATGAGCTTTGTGAGGGCAGTTTTTAACATGGCTGACTGGATTATTTTCTTACCCAGTAGAGGACTTTATCCGCAGCGGTGAACGCTGCGGTTTTGTACCGATTTAACTCACCGTATTAGGGCTTGTTAATTTTTGCAATCATCAAGCCTTAGCTCTTGCTCAGTAAGTTATGCTGATTAACTATCTCCAGATTACGACCGATCATCTTATCAAAACCACCAAATGTAATGGCTGCATCTAAATCTTCAAGGCTGGCTTTAAGATTACCCAACACGTAATGCATCACTGCACGGTTATTATAAGAAATAGCTGACGCTTTACCGGTTTCAATTGCGCCCTGGCAGTATTGTTTTGCCAGTTCCATATCTTTAATGGCTAAATGGGCAACGCACAAGTTATCAAGCAGCGGTTTACGTAAAGACGCAGTTGAAGATTTGGCCAAACCCGCCTTACTTTTACGGATACCCTGTTCAAACTTGCCTGCTTCAATTTCACGTACACCGATAACGTCAACCACGCTGGTTTTCACTATCAGTCGTGAACCTGGGGTGGCAACCGTTGCTGATGCTTGGCTGACTGGCATTATCATCAGTATGGCTAAAACCGCTGGAGAGAATGATTTGATTGTTGCTTTCATAATGATTTACCTTTTATGCTTGAATGAATGGTCAACCTGAACCCTTATTGATCCATGTTTACTTACACGACTTGCTTGCACCCTATGTACCTGATTAGTATGCTGACTTGGTATAAAAAAGGCCTGAGGAACAACTGATAAAAAGCTGATGAAACTGTGATGGAAAACCGATATTGGCGTTTATACGCCAAAATACTGCGATGATAATTGAAAGGGACTGGATAATTGACTGAACAAGCGCTACCTGAAAATGGTTATTTTCGTTTAGGTAACTACTACGTTGATGTGGGCGACCATAGAGTATTTCATGGTGATCAAAGCCAACACTTAGAGCCCAAAGCTATACATGTGCTTTATCAGCTTGCTTTGTGTGCCGGCGAGACCGTTAGTCGACAAGAATTAATGGACAAAGTATGGCATGCACGTGTGGTGATAGAAGATGCCCTGACCCGTGTCATTTCACAGCTGCGGCTAACTTTTAACGATAGTAAAACTCGTCAGGTGATCCAAACGGTACCTAAAAAAGGTTACCGGCTATCGGCAGATGTCACGTGGTTAACCAGACAAGAATTTATTAAACTCAGCACAAAAAACAGCACTGCATCAGATTTAGCCTCATCATTTAATAAAGGCAAAGTTGCAGCGCTTATCATGTCGGGCTTAATACTGGCTGTGCTGATTTTTGCTTTATTCCCAAAAACGAATGAGTATGAAGGATCGTTGCCCGAAGTACTGACTGAAGATATTGCAAAAAACAGTACCAAAACAGAAACGACAATCGCGTTTTTACCCTGGCGTAATCTTACCGGCGATGGCAGTAATGACTATCTGGCTGAGATGCTCCCAGAAGAGCTATCAATCACCCTAGCCAAGTCAGACAAGGTCAACGTGTTGGCACACTACTCTTCCCTGGCCCTTGCCAAAAACCCTCAGGCATTAGACCCTTTAGTTGGCCAATTGACTCTTCAGTATTGGGTAGAAGGAAGTATTACTGAGGCAAATGAGCGCATTCGGGTCTTAGTGCGCCTGATCGAAAAAAAGACTAATAACGCGGTTTGGACTGAAGTGTATGAAGATGACATGCAACAACTGCTGACATTAAACGCCAGGATCATCTCAGATATTAATGCACAGCTGTTTGGGCAAAGCGCACCAGAAAATCTTACCACTGTATCCGACGGTTTAGATATTAATGCTTACCGAGCTTATCTTCAGGGAAATTACTGGTGGATGAATGGAAAAACCAGCGAGTGGTTTTTTCGGGCAGAGGCATCATTTTTAAGTGCAACTGAGCTGGCACCTAACTTTGCCGCGGCGTTTGGCAGTTTAGCCTTTATTTACGCCAGATATAATTATCATGATATCTACATGGAAAAGGTCGTCGCAGTTGCAAAAGCCAGGGCGGCGATTGATCAGGCCTTAAAACTTGATCCTAATGATATTAACGCCCTCCTTGCCGGCGCTTTATTGGCCATTGAAGACTTGCAGTTTGAAAATGCGGAGCAATTGATTAATAAAGTATTAGGTATAGATGCCTCGAACACCCGAGGCCTATATGTTTATTCAGAATGGGCCTTGGCCAAAAATCAGTTTGACGCAGCGCTGACTTATGCTGACAAAGCGATTCAGATAGACCCTTTATCGCCTTGGATAAATGTAAACAAAGCCATTGTGCATTTTTGGCGTAATGAGATGACCCAAGCACTGACATCAGTCGATCACGCCATTAATATTGATAGCCATTACACTTGGGCTTATGTGTGGAAAGCCAAAATACTCAGTCAAAAGGGACAGCTTTCAGATGCTATTGAGGCAATGAAAGCCTGTTTAGAAATTGATGATGGTTCACAAGTAAATAGCACTTACTTGGCGCTGCTATATACCAAGGCTGGTATGCCTGAGCAGGCGCAAAGATGGTTTGCCCATACCGCATCGCTTTATGGTGATACCCCCGACGCCAGATTTTGGCAAAGCTATTCAAGCTTTATCAAACAAAAAGAAAACACTGATATCGCGCTACAACTCGTCAATCAAGTCACCCTAAAAACCACACGTTTTTTTAGTTTAGTGCCTTTACAAAAAGACCTGCTAGCGGCACAACCCATGCTGATAAAACAAGCCCTGGCTGATTTTCTGCCGCTTATTGAGCGACCCAATCAATCTGGTTTTTGGGTCAATCATCGTAATCAAAACAGCGCCTACGCCGCCTTAGCATTGATGCAGCAGCTAGATAGTGCTGAATATGAGCCACAAATAACCTTACTAGCGGCTCAAATTAAGGCATTTGAGCGTAAAGTTGTTTTGTCCCTACGGGCAAATATCAAATAAAATGGGCTAGGGCTGTGAGTTAACTTATTAGGTCAATGGGATCAGATCTTTCTTTGCCATTCACTTTTTCCACGGGTTGATGGGGTCATTGATGGGTCAGGTCTTTCTTTGCCACTCAATTTTTTACATGTTCTATTAAACATTAAGCGAAAACAGATCATTGGTAACATTTACAGGGCTGCTCTGGTCACATAAAAAAATGATAGCGATGTGAATTATAATGAACGATCGTTTCTTGGTCGCTCCCGCGAGATATGATAAATCGCGCCAGAATATGCTGTTCAAATGAGTCTCGCCATAAACTAAAAACTAGAGCAGCCAGTAGGGCAATACAATACCTGCCCCCATTATTTCCCAAATACCCTGAAAATTCGCTGAAAAATCAACCCTAAAAAGTGCTAGAGTGATTTTATCAACATATTCGTTTAGAAAAAAATGAAAAATATCATACCCCTTCTACCCTACTTAGCAGCCTGGTGCCTGTTGTTGCTAACCTCGTCCATGCATTCCATTAGTCTGCTCAATGGCGGTCTTCAGTTGGCTTTATTTATTTTTGTTGTGTGTATTCCCATCTGGCGAACGGGCCGAATGTCCTATGTGGATATTGCCTGGCCCTGGGGATTAGTGTTGATTGGTATACTCACTTTTTTATTCAGTGATGGTCATAGCCTACGTGTTGGGATTGTAAGTATGGCTTACATCTTTGCGGGTGCCAGAATGGGTTTGGGCGCACTAAAAATGTGGAAATTAGGTTACCTTAAAAAGGAATTCCCTCGTTATGAATATCAAAAAATACGATGGAAAAATGCAGGAAAAACCAATACTCCATTAGCCATGCAAGTAGAAGCCTTGGTACAAGGTTTTGCAAATGCGTCATTTTTGGCGCTCCCAGCTTTTATTATAGGCTCAAATCCCAATCCCGAATTCGCCCTGTTGGAGATAGTAGGTTTGTTGATCTGGATGGCTGCTTTTGTGATGGAATCTGTTGCCGACACCCAAAAACTCAGGTTTTTGCAAGATAAGCGTAAAACAGAAGAAAAAAATCAGGTATGTAATGTAGGGCTTTGGCGGTATTCCCGCCATCCCAACTATTTTGCCGAATGGATGGTA
This sequence comes from Paraglaciecola sp., assembly GCA_046709505.1. Lineage (GTDB taxonomy): Bacteria > Pseudomonadota > Gammaproteobacteria > Enterobacterales > Alteromonadaceae > Paraglaciecola. The sequence goes on from JBKEFM010000220.1 coordinate 5,632, forward strand.
TGGAATGGCCTGGTGATTGCGGCTATCCCTTCCTGGATAGCGTTATATAAGACTGAGACTGTGGCGATATGGGGGCTATTGGCCGTAGGGCTGTTTTATACATCGAGGTTCATGTATACCACACTCGTTTACTACACGGGCGCCGTACCTGCAGAGCATTATTCCGTACTAAAACGCCCCGCATATAAAGACTATCAGGCCAGTACCAATATCTTTTTCCCTGGCAGAGTGAAAAGATAAAGGGGCAAAACCAAAAATGAATCACAAACACATCCCTGGCAATAAATACCAAAACTATTTTTTGGTTAATTAGCAGGACAGCCATGTTACTTTTTTCGTGTACTTTGCCGCTGCAAAATTCATGTCTATTTTGACGAGCCTCTTATAATGCATGGCTGCGGGGGCGGTGCGGTTAAACTTTTTCTATCTGTCCCCTTCGCTCCACGTCCTCAGCCCCGAGCATCAACCCGACTTGTTCGGTCGTGTCTTCAACTCGGCGCGCTGGATGTCTTTATCATTTTTGAATAATCATGACGAACAACTATAATAAGACAAGCCACCTACCTCAAAAAACTCAAACGGTTTTAGCCTGTAGTATTT
>JBKEFM010000221.1:0-6216 GCA_046709505.1 Paraglaciecola sp.
CTCAACAGCCTCTTACTGTAATAGGAAATGTGAAAAACTCACTACTGGGCAGTTGCCATAACATTGGCGCAAAACATTTGCCACGGCACTTGGCAGAATATTATTACCGGTTCAATAATCGATTCGATCTAAGGGCTTTGCTGCCAAGGCTAGTGAAGATCGCAGTACAAACACCGCCTATGCCATACCAACTATTGAGATTGGCTGATGTTTATAGGTAATCAGGATAGATTTTACCGCCCGTTACCAAGGCAAAGATAACAGCAAATAGGCCTGACAGAACATCTATTACTGAGGTTGAAGCACTAATTTTTTCCGTAGTCTGTCGATAAAAAAGAAGATTGACCTATAGTTACTTTCGCATTTTTTACTTGGTATTCCAGTGGCGTTGCATTTCAAAAAACAAAAAGGATGCCGTCCAAGTGATCAGCACCAGGCCGGTCAGCGATTCAATCCCCGTTAAATATCGTAAATCCCCAAAGGGTTCAATATCACCAAAACCTACCGTACTAAATACAGTGAATGAGAAGTAGGCACAGTCCATTAAACTACCATTAAAGTTTCCGGTTAAATAACCCCAACCTTCTGCTTTATTCATAAAATAGTAGGCTACTGCAAAGATCCAGATTTCAAACGTGTGGGCTAATAGGGCACCAAACACACCAAACACAATCCTGTAACTATGTTTGATGGTCATAGTAGGCAGAAACAATGTTAGTCGATACAAGCACTGGTAATGCACAATTACGGCAAGTGCCACCATCAGGCTATTTATTAAAAACACATAAATCATCATAACCTACTAATATTTTTTATTATTAAAACCTACTATTGCTAACAAGCAATAAGGAGTCGCCGGATTACTCATACCTAAGCCTTCCCCAGAACTCATGGCGCTTTGCATCTCTTGTATGGAGACATCAATGACGTCCTAACTAATAATAAGATCTTATGGCATGCCATTTTACTAATACCGTAAAACAATCGTTATAGAGGCTCGTTTTGCTCTGTATTATCGATTGCCACTTTTTCTAGTTCCACATCGTCACTGGCCAGTAACAGTGCAATCCAGCGAGTATCGTCGTTCGCCTCCAGCGCAATTTTCACTATCATGGTTAAAGGTACAGAAAGCAGCATACCCACAGTACCCAGCAGCCAGCCCCAAAATATCAAGGATAAAAACACCACCAGAGTAGATAGACCTAAGCCCCGCCCCAGAAAGCGTGGCTCAACTATATTACCCATCACCGTATTGGTGAGGACAAACCCCAATGCACTTAACCCGGCGACAGTCGGCCCAAGTTGCACCAGCGCCAGCAATACTGCTGGTATGGCGGCGATAATCGAACCAATATTGGGGATATAGTTAAGTAAAAAAGCGAGTAACGCCCACAGCAGTACGTAATCTACCCCCAGCACATAGAGCCACAATGCAATGATCAATCCGGTTGCTAAACTGACCAAGGTTTTGATCACCAAATAATTTTTAACGGAAGCCAAAAACTTGTCGACTTGACGCATTTTCATATCGGGATCATCAAGGGCAATATGTATTTTGCGGGGAAAAGATTCAGCTTCAAACAGCATAAAAACTACAATCAGCAAGATCAGTAAAAAATTGGTCAACACGCTTCCCAAGCTGGTGAGCAAGTTAGTGGCCATATTCATCGCCACACCAGGATCAAAATAGGATAACATTTGGGCTGAATTGATATGAATATTGAAAGCTTCAAACTGCTTTATTCCCCAAGAAAATTGCTCTTGCAGTTGCTGACGATATTGAGGCACATTCTCGCTAAAATCTGTCATCGACTGGCCAACCAGACCGGCTAACATAAAACCAAAAACTACAATTAGCACTATCACCAGGATCACTGACACAACTTTGGGAATTTTATATTTGTTAGCCCAACTGATTATAGGACTGCAGGCCATAGCGATAAAGACAGACAGTAAAAAGGGCACCACTATGCTACTGGCAGACTTTATGCCCGCTAACACCACAACTAACGAGGCCAGGATTAACAAAACTTTTAATGATGCTGATTGTTTAACTTGCATACTAAATTTCTACTGAAGAGACTTGTGTGCAAATTAGCAGATATGTATCTTTTTTTACAGCATCATACCTCGAAATAAGCTAAATTGGATGTTGCTTGCCACACAACATATTAATTGTGTCATCATGAGCAAGTGAAATTCTAAAACATTGATATTTAAAATGGTTTTCAAGGTGATTATAGGGCAGCAAAGGCAGCAATGATGAAACTAAACCCGGCGACAATTCGCATCAAAAATTTACGGCTTCGTACCTACATAGGTATCAATCAAGATGAAATCATCAACAAACAAGATGTTATCATCAACGTGAAGATAGATTACCAGGCAGACCAGGCGAGCGGTTCAGACAAAATGGACGATGCTTTAAATTACAAAACTATCACCAAGCGTATTATCAAGTTGGTTGAAGATAATCGCTTTTCGCTACTAGAAAAACTGACCGCCGAGGTGTTGGCTATTGCCGCCGAACATCCTTGCGTCATAAACGCTGAAGCTGAAGTTGACAAACCCCATGCTCTGCGTTTTTCCGATTCAGTTTCTTTATGTCTGTCTTGCACTAAGGTTTAACCCTATAAATGAGAACAAAATGCAAATATTGATCACCGGTGGTACAGGGTTAATCGGGTCTAATCTGATCCCGAAGTTAACACCTCATGAGATAACGGTCTTAACCCGCAATGTGTCCATGGCAGATCGTGAACTGGGTAACAATCTCACTCTCATTTCCAGCCTGGACGACTTACCCGACCTAAATAAATTTGATGCCGTGATCAACCTTGCAGGCGAACCTATCGTTAATAAGAAATGGACTGACCAACAAAAGGCCATTCTTATACAAAGTCGCTGTGGATTAACTGAACAGCTGGTTTCGCTGTTTCATGCCAGTGAGTTTCCACCAGAACTATTTATCAGTGGTTCAGCTATAGGCTATTATGGCCGTCAAGGTGACGAGTTAATCGATGAAGACTTCGACCAGCCCTTTGATGAATTCAGTCACCAACTTTGTCAGCGCTGGGAGAATGCGGCCCTAAAGGCCGCTTCAGACGCAACTCGTGTGTGTATATTACGTACAGGTGTAGTCGTCACCCGTCGCGGTGGAGCCTTGACGAAAATGATGCCGCCCTTTAGACTGGGCCTAGGTGGGCCAATTGGTGACGGCAAACAATATATGTCCTGGATCCATCTGGAAGACATGTTAGACGGTATTATCCACTTAATAGAGCATAGGGAATGTCAGGGTGTGTATAATTTTACCTCGCCCAATCCTGTGACCAACAACGAATTTAGCCGCACCCTGGCCTCGGTGTTGCATCGCCCTTGTGTGTTTCGCGTACCTAAGTTTGTCATGCGCTTGATGATGGGAGAAATGGCGGATTTACTGCTTTACGGGCAACGGGTTATCCCTAAGCGCTTGCAACAGAGCGGCTTTGAATTTCGATATCCGGAACTTAAGCATGCCCTGAACTGTTTGCGTCTGGAGTCTATTTAATTAACCCACTCACTTGCTAAACCATCTGTTTTAGCAAGTGAGCAGTATTTAAGGTCAGCAGGCGCCAGCAACCAATAGCCCCTAACACTCCCACCACTAGGGCCCCTGCTAAAGGTGCAATAAGCCAATATTGCCAGTGCAACGAGGCTTCCATTTGGAAAACTTGGGTCTGCAGTAAATATAAACTTAATTCATTGGCAATAGCAGCCATCGCCCCCGCTACCAGGCCGATAATAATAAATTCACAAAGCACACTGGCGCGAATGAGTCGCCCCTTTGCACCTAGCGTACGCAAGATGGCTAATTCCTGCTGCCTTTCGTCCATACTCGCTTGTACTTGGGCTATTAGCACTAATGAGCCAGCCGCCAGCACCAATATCAAGATAAATTCCACCGCCAGTGATACTTGTTGCACTATACCGCGTAATTGATTAATCCTGCCGTCCACATCAAATAATGTAACACTGGCAAAGGGTTGCATTAACTGGGTGATTTCAGCTTTACGCTCACTGGGTAGATAGAAACTTGACAGGTAAGTCGGCTGAAAATCGCCCATAACCTGGGGTTGCAGCACAAAAAAGAAATTAGGCTGCATAGTTTGCCAATTGACTTCCCGCAGATTGCTGACGATAACATTGATAATTTCACTACCGACATTAAACGTTAGTTTATCTCCCAGCTTGATAGCCAGACGCTCTGCCAACTGTGCTTCCACCGACACCCCATACAAACCGTCCTTAAAGGTTTCGCCGGGCACAAACCATTGCCCCGAGACCACCTTATTCTCTTTTTGCAGACTGTCGCCCCAGGTCAGGTTAGCTTCACGACCCAAGCCGTCCCTGCCTCGGGACTGCCCTTGTTCATCATCGTCTTCCTTGGAAACTGAAGTGCGAATTTGTTCGTCATTTATAGCCACAAAGCGTCCCCGGACAACGGGGTAAAAGTCATCGACGGCAATCTGGTTTATCTTAAAATGCTGCTGCAATTGTGGCAATTGCTGATCGGTGATGTTAACCAAAAAATAATTAGGTGTGCCCTGGGGCAACTGATCTTGCCACTGCTGAACCATGTCGTTACGCATAACCAGTACAATCAGCAATAACATTATAGTCAGTGCAAAACTGATCAGTTGCACACTGTTGTCCATGGCCCTGCGACGGATGCGTGCCCAGGCAAGTTGCCAGGCTCCCATTTTACCCTGCCCCAACCTGCGTCCAAGCCAAATCAGGCCGTAGGTAACCAGCAATAAACTGGCTACCAGTAACAGCCCAGAGACAAAGAGGATGGCACTGATCCACAAATTACGACTATAGGCCCACATCAAAATAAAAATAGCCCCACCGGAAGCTAAAAACTGTATCACCCTGGAGCTCAGCCCTGCCCCCATATCCCGCCTAAGTACACGAAGAGGTGAAATCGAAAACAACTTCAACAAGGGATATAATGAAAATAATACCGCGCATACCGCACCGGTAAATACCGCAATAACCACAGGACGCCAGTGCCAGATATCCAGTGACACCTGGATCCTGTCGGCCAAAGCCCACACCACTATTTGTTGAAGCACAAAGCCCAAAGTGATCCCAAGCACAATGCCTAATAACGTAATAAAGATGATCTGTAGCAGGTAAACCTGCTGCACCATACTTTTTTTAGCCCCCAGGGTTTTCATGATTGCCACAGGATCATAGTGTCTTTGACTATAACGCTGAGCGGCAACCGCAATTGACACCGCGGCCAGTACTATGGCCAGCAAACTGGCTAACAAAAAATACTGCTCCGCTTTAGCAATCGAGCGGCCAATGGCTGAGTCATCATCGCTAACCGATAACCAGCGCTGTATTTCTGAGTCCAGTTTTGGGCCAAGCCAGGTGTAATAAGCCTCTAAGTCTTGTTCGCTACCCGTGAAAAAATAGCTAAAGGTCGCACGGCTCCCCGGGCCTATTACATGGGTAGCAGCCAGATCTTGCTCGCCTATAAGCACTTTGGGATCACCACCAAACACACTGAAACCGGCATCAGGTACTTCACTTAATACCTTTTTGATAACAAACGATTGCTCACCAATTTCGATTGACTTACCTATAGTCAATCCTAAGCTTTGAAACAATCTCGACTCTACCCAGGCTTCGCCTTTTTTCGGTAATTGATCGGTAACCTGGCCCAAGCCAAACGGCTCATCAGCTACTTTCACTGCGCCTTTAAGAGGATAACCTGGCGTAGCAGCACGCAAGTCGACCAACATCATCTGCTCATTGGCAAAAGCCATAGAACGGGTGTAAACCTGATGCGCACTTTGCAGACCCAGCTCATCGGCACGTTCCAGCCAAGCCGGATCAACCGCTTTTCTGGAATCCAGTACCCGGTCTGCTGCAATAAACTCGGCACTTTTGGCGGTCAAAGCGCTTTGCAGACGTTCACTGAAAAGTGACAATGATAATACCGATGCCACAGACAGCACTATCGCCAGTAAAATAATGGTTAATTCGCCCCGTTTAGCTTCGTGGCGAAAGAGTCGCCAGGCTAAACTCGTTACCTGATTAGCCATTCATTACCCTACCTGTTGTTTGATATTTTGCCCATCTGCCTGGGCCGATGGTAGCTCACTAACAGGGGTTATTTCTCGTAATTCGCCAGCCTGCATCCTGAGCTGACGCTGGCATTTA
>JBKEFM010000222.1:0-6160 GCA_046709505.1 Paraglaciecola sp.
CGGCAACAGTAAAGTCACCCTCACCTGCAGATGTCCACTCCACGCCCTTGCTGGCGTCATCACCGGCAGCACGAGAACGGACACTAACTTTGTCGGCCACGATAAAGGCTGAATAAAAGCCGACGCCGAACTGACCAATAAGCTGAGAGTCTTTGGCCTGATCGCCTGACAGATGGCTAAAAAATTCCGACGTACCTGATTTAGCAATAGTACCAAGATGTTCGATAACATCGGTACGGTTCATGCCCACACCGTTATCGATTATGGTGATTGTGCCTGCTTCTTTATCTACGCTTAACTTTACACAAAGGTCGCCATCACCTTCATACAGGCTGTCATTGGATAACGCTTTAAAGCGCAATTTGTCGGCAGCATCAGCGGCATTGGAAACAAGTTCACGGAGGAATATCTCTTTATTAGAATAAAGCGAGTGGATCATTAATTGAAGTAACTGTTTAACTTCGGTTTGAAAACCAAACGTTTCTTTTTGGACGGTCTCGGTCATGGGTTAAAATCTCCTAATTCATAGCACTAATACAATGAGATAGGAGATGAGGCCGGTTCGTTACATTTCAAGCAGAATTTTTAATTTTGTCATTATTTTGCTATGAAGTGGCAATACCAGATGAAGGATCCGCACGCTGTCAATACATCACCAGCACTTTTGATATTTCCGCTAATGCAGTGAGCCCTGTGGCCAATAACCCTGTTATCTGGCCACCCTCAATCCTGAGTAATCTAAAGTAAACGTCGTCCGACAAAGGCATGGGTAAGCGTATTGCCGTCAATATACTCCAACTCGCCCCCCACTGGCACACCATGAGCGATACGACTGGCCTGGATGTCTCGACCACTGCACATCTGGGCAATATAATGGGCTGTTGCCTCTCCCTCAACAGTGGGATTGGTGGCTAAAATCACTTCACTTAATTGATTATTGTCCATCAAGTCAGCTAAATCATCCAGGCCAATTTCACTGGGACCGATACCGTCAATAGGCGATAAATGCCCCATTAACACAAAATATGACCCTTTAAATTCAGAAGTTTGCTCAATGGCAATGACATCCTGAGGCGATTCAACCACGCATAATCGACCCGAGCCCACTCGCGCAGGATTGATACATATTTCGCATAGCTCGTTTTCGGTGAAGGTTCGGCATTGGCGACAGTGGCCTACATGCTCCATGGCATCGTGCAATATTTTGCTTAATTGCAAAGCCCCCTGTCTGTTGCGCTCTAACAAATGAAATGCCATACGTTGTGCGCTTTTCGGGCCAACCCCTGGCAGACATTTTAGCGAGCTGATTAGCTCTAAAATGAGTGGACTAAGCTTCATTATGCCGCCTTAATACAGAAATTAAATAGTGCAAATACAAATGATAAAGGCGAATTAAAATGGCATTTTAAAACCAGGAGGTAAGGGCATACCGCCAGTCACATCTGCCATTTTCTCTTTTGTTGTCTCTTGAACCCGGCGCACAGCATCATTAGTTGCTGCGGCCACCAAGTCTTCAATCATGTCTTTATCGTCGTCCATTAAGCTGGGGTCAATAACAACTCTGCGTACATTGTGATTACAGGTCATAGTAATTTTAACCAATCCTGCGCCCGCTTCTCCTGTAACTTCTATTTTTGCCAATTCATCTTGATTTTGCGCCATACGCTCTTGCATCTGCTGCGCTTGCTTCATCATATTGGCCATTCCACCTTTCATCATACTGTTTCTCTCTTTATCTAATGGTCATTATTCGGAAAATTATATTGGCTTGATCGTGTCAACTAAAACTTGCGCGGCGAAGGTGTCCTTGATCCTATTGATATTGGGATCAGTTTCTACCACCTGATGAGCATATTCAAGCCGGACTCTATTAATAGTTTGTTGCAGTGCAAAAGGGGTATTAAGCGCCTGGTCAACGATGATCTCAAGCTTAATATTGCGTTGCAATACATCACTCAATGCTTGTTGCAACTGCATCTGGGCAGATTTGGTATGCAAATGTTGCTTGCTACCAAGTAAATTCAAGGTGATATTGTCGCCCTGCTGAATAAACTCAGAATGCAGGGCAAGTTGTTTGGTCAGCGCAGCAACTTGCATTCGAGATATTAACTGGCTCCAACTATCAAGCTGTTGTGCCGATCTCACTTTCTCACCAGATTCCAGAAATGCAGGCACATCATAATCCACTTTGCACTCAATATCCTGGGATAAATGTGCTGTGGGGTCGAACAAGCTTTCCACTGTTTCCTGGGGTTTAGTCGTCGCCAACGTCTGTGGCTCATCAGGAATGGTCATTTTACAGACCACGTCCTCGCCGGTAGCCCAAGGGGGGAGTAACTCAGTTTCGCCTGTTGCAGCTAATTGCATTTCATCTGCGGGAGCATTGACAGCAGACCCGGTAGCCGCTGTATCAGCTGTATCAGCTTGATTGTTATCAACCATGCCTGCACCACCAGGTAAGAAATGACTGGGGTCAAAGGTGCTTTCAGACTTTTTTACCGAAGAAGATTGCTCCTCTAGATCACGTTGGTCTTGATGTAATTTACGTTTTAAGGCTAATAAACTCTCTGTAGAGTTGACCTTATCTTTCACAGCATCAGCTAACCTGCCGCTGTCATTTTGTGCAGGAAAACTAGCTGAGTCATGGCCAGCCCCGGGGACGGCTGTAATAGATTCGGCGGGGAACTGCGCAATGATATCTTCCGCTTCGTGTATGATTTGTTGCTGCTGGGCGATCAGGTCTTGCTGTTGCTCAAACTCATCTTGTTCGGTAGTGGCATTTGCAGAAGAAAATTGAGTCTTATTAGTCTTCTGTGCTATTGACGGGTCCTCTTGTTGAGGCTCTTTGTGAACAACAGGTTGATTAGTAGTGGATTGGGTCACGGTTTTTTTTTCATTACTGACTGACGATTTATGTGACTCAGGCGCAGATACCGGCCCTGTTTCTTGCTCAATTGATGCACGTTGTTCTGCTTGTTTACCCGGTGCTATTTCCACAATAGCAGGTGCATGACTAGCCGCAGGTGTTTGTTCCATCAATGCTTCTGCACTGAACGATTGATTAGCAGGACTGAACGCCAACATACGCAACAGGGTCATTTCCAATCCTGTTTTGGCATCCGCAGCAAAAGGCAAATCCTTCTTCCCTTGCAGCGCAATCTGGTACAACAATTGAACTTGTTCAGGTGCCATACCCTTGGCTAATTGAAATATCGCCCTGGCAGAAATAGTCTCTAATTTACAGGCTTCAGGCACAAATTGAGTCAAGGCAACCTGGTGTAATAAGCTCATTATTTCACTGAGGATTTGGCCATAATCAGGTGCTTGTTCAGACATTTTGTCAACTGCGGAAAAAGCCGACTGACTATCTTTTTGCAACACACAATTGAGCAGTTTCAAAACTTGGTTTTTATCCATCAAACCAAGCATATCAGTCACAATCTCCAGACTAACGTGACCATTACCCTGGGCGACGGCCTGATCAGCCAGGCTCAGTGCATCTCGCATACTGCCTTGTGCAGCTCTGGCTAACTGGCTTATTGCCTCAGGCTCACTATTGATCTGTTCCTGTTGAAAAACATAATCCAACTGCTTGGCGATCTGCGTTCTGGACAACGCTTTGAGGTTAAATTGCAGGCATCGAGACAAGATAGTAATGGGTAATTTTTGTGGATCGGTGGTGGCCAACAAAAACTTCACATGAGGCGGTGGTTCTTCAAGCGTTTTAAGTAATGCATTAAAACTATGTTTGGATAACATATGAACTTCATCGATAAGATATACTTTGAAGCTACCCCGAGTAGGACGATATTGCACGTTATCCAGTAATTCACGGGTATCTTCTACCTTGGTTCTGGAAGCCGCATCGATCTCAAGCAGATCAATATAGTTACCTTGCTCAATTTCTTTACAGGTCGCACATTGCCCGCAAGGTTTGGATCCCATTCCCTGTTCGCAATTAAGACTCTTGGAAAATATTCGGGCTATAGTCGTTTTACCCACACCCCGCGTACCGGTAAAAAGGTAGGCGTGGTGTAGTCTATCGTTGTCTAACGCATTGGAGATGGCCGTTACAACATGCTCTTGACCGACTAATTCACTAAAGTTGTTTGGCCGCCATTTTCGCGCTAGAACTTGATAACTCATTATTTACTCTTACTCGCCGTCGAACTCACATATAGAATGGGTTTGCACACCGATGTCGTTGAGTCTGATATTTCCCCCTAATGCAGGAAGTGAAATAACAAAACCAGCATGTTCTACTATGCCACCAAGTCTGCGGATCAAATTGGCGGTCGCAATCATGGTACCGCCCGTTGCCAGCAAGTCATCTAACATTAATATTCTTTCGCCAGGCTGGACAGCATCTTCATGTATCTCTAAAGCATCCGTACCATATTCTAACGCGTAGGTTTCACTTATCACTTTACGTGGCAGTTTGTTTGGTTTGCGAACCGGAATAAAACCTATTCCAAGCTCAATGGCCAGGGGAGCTCCAAAGAGAAATCCACGAGCTTCAGTACCGGCAACTTTATCGAAGTTATAAGGAGCAAACTCTTCAACCAACAACTTGATACTCGAAGTATAAGCTTTGTGATCAGCCAAGATAGAAGTCACATCTCGGAATAAAATCCCAGGTTTGGGATAATCGGGCACGGTTTTAATAACCGACTTTATATAAGCGGCGGGCACAGCATTCCCCGTTATTATTGACAAGTAAAAAAGCGACGGCTAGATATAATAAACAAACCATCCGAGTATCACATGCATTAAGGGTAACGCCAACAACGTTACCAGTGCGGCTAAAAGGTAACCCATGTTAAAAGGGTCGTGTGAAACATCATTATTTTCCATTAAATACCCTATCTATCGCATTTTACTAATATTAATTGATGCACAAATTTTAATTGAAAGCGGGACAAATTGATAGGCAAATTACCGGTAAATCTACCCAGGTAGTAATATTCTTTGCTGTAACATTTGCACCACAATCTGTTTAACACCTTTTACTACCTGTTGTTCTTCAAGCTGAGGAAGGCCTTCGATCATCAGGGCGGTCAAGTGCTCGAGCTTTATGTTTTGCTGCGATTGTATGGTTTGCAATAAGTGTGCGGTTAGAGCGTTAATTAGGGTAAAACTAACTTCGTTCTGGTCATCGCGATGGATCACTAGGTACACAGGTTCGCCAGCTTGTGTTGGTTGAAAAATCTGACTGATTTGATGTACTGGAAATTGGTAACTCACCACGCTGGCCAATTCTGATAATTGAATACCCTCAACGACAGACTTACCATCCCATGGTGTCAGCTCCTGGGTTTGTTTGCGTACACTTATTGTCAACTCCATCCATTCATAATGTGCCAACTCAAGTAGGAAAGGAGGATCATTATCTTTCAACTGGTAAGCACTGCTTAAATATTCCACATACTCTTTACTGATATCAATAAAGTAGGGCGAGCGGCACCGATGCTGGGCAAAAAACTGTCTTACCATAAGATCCCAGGCGGTTTCAGTATATAAGCTTTGTAACACTGGGAATCCGGAACTTAAAAAACCTTTAATGTTGTTAAAAAATAATTCTCGGTAGATTTTTAAACGACGATCTTCAATACCCAGGTCAAATGCATTAGCCTCAGGATTTTTTAAATGATCAATAAATGCTAATTGCGTTTTTTGAAAATCAAGCATTTAGGCCAAGCCTCTTATGGACGATGCGGATGCCATTGTTTGATATTTTTGCTGTATTGTGCGGATTTTTTCTACTTCCCGTAGTAACTCGTTAATAGGTGGGATATTAAAATCTCGTTCTAATAATGTTGGGAAGACACCGTGTAATGCATAAGCACTATCCAGGAGATCCCACACGGGTTGGATCACATCAGATCCATGAGTATCTACTTTCAAATCGTCGGCTTCGTCAAAATGGCCGGCAACGTGCCCATATAAAATTTTGGATGTGGGCATGGCGGCAAGAAACGCTTGAGCATCATAATGATGATTAATCGAATTCACATAAATATTATTTACATCCAACAACATCAGACAATCTGCCCGCTCCAGCACAGCCAAGGTGAACTCCTGCTCAGTCATGTCCGGAGTGGGTGCAGCATAATAAGAAACATTTTCTAAGACCAGTGGTCTTTCCAGTATATCTTGAACA
>JBKEFM010000223.1:0-6066 GCA_046709505.1 Paraglaciecola sp.
TTTATTAGCGGATTTTCGTCCACAACCATCTCAATTAAGCGCACCGCAGTGCAACCGACAGGTGGCAAGGCTACTCGCCAATTTGCCCATAAATTTAGTGCAATAGCTAAAAAAAAGTAACCAATATAATTTCTGAAATTTGTCAACTTGAAGTGTTGCGTAGCAAATGATGCCAGCACATACAGACAATTCGATATGTGTAGTAAAAAATACAACTCTCTATATAATGCTTAAGGTTTTTTAGAAAAAATCTGAGTCTTATTGCATTTATTTGGTAAGTCAAACTAATACTGTTTTCAATTTCAGACAAAAAAGCCGTGTTATTCATTAACTAACCTAATGAATAACTGACTTAAAAAACGACCTAACCCTGTAGTTTGATTGAGTTAAAAATCAACATCAATACCGTCTTTTAGTGAGTTATAGTGAATTATACGTCATAGTCTAGTGGACGTCGCTATAGTTAACTATCTGATTAAAATGCTACTTCTTGGAGAAATTGCAATTTTATTAAGCTTGGTAGTTATCAACGTACTCAATTTTTCTGAGCCTCCACTTGATAGTTCTTTTCAAATCGTTCAGTACGATATTAGTAAACAATCATCTCATTTTCAGAAAATTTCAGAAGATTTTATATATAGGCCATTCGAGGATAAACTTAGCTTAGAAGCCTCTGAATTTGAGCAAAAACCATCAGAACATTCAAAAAAAATTAGCCTGAATTCCACACAATTATCTTTTTTTGAGGATATTACAAAACAAAACGAGCTGATTTTTAACGAACCAGTTGAGTTCACCTATACAAAACTTATGCGTGCAAATAGTGAGCTTTTGAGTCCAACTATTGAGGCCAGCTTACAAAAACATCCTTTAGGAAGTGACCTAGACCTGCGAGATAAGGTATATGAAGATACAACATCCTTTTCATATAAGTTTTATGCTTGGGCAGATAAGTTAAAAGATCGATATAAGATATATGAGTCGACTAAGAATTTTTTCTATTGGTTTTATGGCTTGATTTTTATAGGAATTATTTTCAGCATCATCTTCTTAATTTACCTGAGATTTCGAATTTCTGTTGCAAGAGGTACGATTGTAGTTGAAGCGAAGAAGATCAAAAGGGGAAGAGGAAAGGGAAAAAGAAGAAGAAGAAGCAGTGACATTAGTCGCAGCAGTCCCAGCAGTCTCAGCAGTGATAGCAGTGATAGCAGTGGCAGTATGCCATCTGATGAAGTACAACTCGTAGAATTGGGCGAAATTAAAAATCTCATCTTAGGGAAAAAAGTAAGGAAGAAAAAGGTACTTCCTAAAGTAGAATTATTAGAATTGGGCGAGATTAAAAACCTTCTCTTAGGGAAAAATAAAAAGACAAAGAGAAGAAAATTTCCTGACCCCAAAGGATCGGGCTAGCTTAAAAATAAAATATCAGGGTCAAAACTTAACGAAAAAAATAACAGACTTGGGTAGTCAGATCTATTTCACCACTTATTATTGACAGAAATCGGCAGTAAACCTCGATGATAGCACCTATATACACGTCTCCCTTAAAACGGCACCATCGTTGGCTGCCCTCACCTCTATCGCCAACCGCATTGCACTTAGTATGTCCAAGGTCATGGGCTGAGTTCCTGTGCCGCCTGGCTGCAGTGTCAATGGTTTTGGGTATCGATAAGCTAGGATTAGACAGCTAAATTAAAACATAAAATCACTGTCCTTTAGATTTTCCCACCCCTTTGATAACGTTAATATGCGGTTTTATTGTGCTGTTTTATGTTCTTTTGGCAATGCATTCCTTCCTGCTTTGGCACCATGTTCAGAGGCCAATACTACATAGATACTGGGTAATACCAACAAGGTAAATGCGGTACCCACTAGCATTCCGGCGACCAGGATAATACCAATGCTATTGCGTGCTTCGGCGCCCGCCCCTACCACCAGAACCAAAGGAAAGTGGCCTAATACCGTAGCCGCAGTCGTCATTAATACAGGGCGTAAACGGGCCTGCGCGGCCAGTTGCACGGCTTGTGCTTTGGCATAACCCTGTTCTTGCATTTTATTGGCAAATTCTACGATCAAAATACCATTTTTGGCGATTAACCCTACCAGGGTGATAAAGCCAATTTGCGAATAGATGTTGATAGTAGTGAAATCTAAAAAGGTAAACATTAAAGCACCTGCCATCGCCAGGGGCACTGAACCAAGCAGCACCACCAGGGGGTCACGAAAACTATTAAACTGTACGGCTAAAACTAAAAACACAAAGACCAGGGCCACCATCAATACCCCTTCTAAACTATTACCTTCCAGACGTATTTGCCGCGATTCACCTGCGTAATCAATACTGTATTCTGCGGGCAGTAGCTCTTTTGCTGCTTGCTCCAGGGCAGACAGTCCTTGCTCTTTAGTGGTGCCGGGGATAACTTCACCGTAAATTCTGAAGGCGTTTTTTTGTTGAAACTTACTTAAAAAGCGCGGCGCAATTTCGGTTTCTAAACTGGCAATGGCACTCAAAGGGATCAAGTCATCAGCAGGTGTGCGGATCGATAACGACAAGATAGCATCGGGGTTTACACGGGCGCTATCATCCACCATAGGTACCACACGATAAGCGCGACCGTCTTGATTGTAACGACCAACAAAGTTACCCGACAGCAGCACTTGTAATTGAGCGCTGACGCTGGCCAAATCCATGCCTAAATCGGCAATCGCCTGGCGATCCAATTTAAAACGTGCCTGTGGGTAGTCTATTTTCAGATCGGTTTGGGCAAATAAAAACTTGCCACTGGCATTCGCTGCGGCAACCATCTTGTCGGCATAAATTTTCATATCAACATAGGGATCAGTCGTTAATACCGCTAACTCAACAGAAAAATTACCTGACGTGGGTAAGGCAGATTCCATCACCGGAAACGCTTTAAGCCCGGGGACTTGTGACAAGGTGCCAAAGGCTTGCCAAAACATATCTTGTGCCTTCTGATCGCGATCAGCGGGGTCAACCAAATCCAGGCCACCAAAGGCCCCGGCGGGAGTGACGATTTGCCACATATATTTTGCGCCATCGAGCTGCAACATGGTATCAACGACTTTGTCCATATGCTCAATGGTATATTCCAGGGAGGCATCGGGGGCTGACTCAACCACCACATTGATACTATTTTGATCTTCGGTTGGGGCTAATTCTTTGAGGGAAAACAAATAAAACGGCACGTTTAACAAGGCAAGAAAGACTGCGATAAACAATATTTGGATTTTAAACTGCAAGGTTTTAAGCAGTAATTTGCTATAAGCGTATTGAATATGCTCAAAACCACGATTGATCTTTTGGGTTAAACGACTTTCTTTACCTCCCTCAGGCGAGGCGTAAGCACTCATGATAGGCGACAAGGTAACAGCCACAAAACCCGAAATCAGCACCGCAATCGCCAACGTAAAGGCAAATTCCTTAAACAAAGCACCGGTTAAGCCAGTGAGTAAACCAATGGGTGCATACACCGCTGCCAGGGTAATGGTCATGCTGATAATGGGGGCCAATAACTGGCGGGAACTGGTTAATGCAGCCTCTAAACGGCTCATACCATTACGCATATAATGCGCAACGTTTTCGACCACGACTATGGCATCGTCAACCACTAAACCTACCGACAATACTATGGCCAATACCGTCAATAAATTTAGGCTAAAGCCCATCAGAGCCATAGCACCAATGGCTCCTAGTATAGAAATGGGAATAGTAATCAAAGGGACTAAAGCGGTGCGAAAAGACCCCATCATCGCCACGACAACAATGCCCACTAACAATATGGTTTCAGCCAAGGTGATAAAAATTTCACGTAAGGCACTGCGCATATACAGGGTGCCGTCATAACCATCAGTAATGCGCAGACCATTAGGCAGGGTGGGATTGATTTCATCCAGCATGGCATATAACTTGTCGCCAATTTCAATTTCATTGGCCCCCGGTAAGGGCCACACAGAAATAAACAGCACAGTGTCGTGACTAAAACGCGCACTGACTTCGCTTTCTTCTTCGCCCACTTCAATCTTGGCAATATCTGACAATCTGATTTGTGCGCCATCTATATTTCTGACAATCAGCTGTTCAAAGTCTGTGACAGTTGATAAAGATGTGTCAGTGAGCAGAGGAATACGTTGTTGGTCATTTTCACTTTGCCCAACGGTGGCGATTAAGTTGTTGGCCCGCAGAGCCAGCATCACTTCGTCAGCGGCTATGTTAAATGCAGCGAGTTTGGCCGGGTCAAGCCAAATCCGCATGGCGGGTGAACGCCCACCTTCCAAACCTATGCGTTGCACCCCAGGAATAGAGGCTAATGCCGGTGAAACTCGCCGTGATAAATAGTCGGTCACATCCATCCGTGACATGGGCTCATCGGTTTGATTGTAATTTACCACCAAATAGAAGATGGCAAAGGGACGGTCAGCACGCACGACTTCCACTGAAGGGTCTTCTGCACCTTGGGGTAATTGAAAACGAATTTGATCGAGCTTGGCGGATAATTCAGCTAGGGCTTTGGTGCTATCTTGATTGATTTTCAGCCATACAGTAACTGAGCTCAGCCCAGGTGTGCTGCGAGATTCAACGTAGTCAACACCGGGTACTGAGGCAGCAACACGCTCAATAGGCTCACTGATAAAGCCCTGTATGACTTCGGCAGACGCACCAACATATGGGGTGGTAACTTGCAACGAGGCACTGGTGATTTGTGGAAACTGCAAAACAGGAATATCACTGGCAGCACGCAAGCCAACCAAAACTAATAACAGCGATAAAACTATGGCCAGTATGGGTTTTTTACAAAAAATATCCATGATCGATGGGCGCTGGCCCAAGGCAGTCCCGGTTTGATCCGGGTGAAACCCATTTGTATTTTGCTGCTCAGCCATCTTTATTGGCTCCCGGGGGCAGAGTCAGCAGTGAGATTAACCAACATCCCCGGGCGTAATTTAAATGATCCCACAGTGGCGACAACATCATTAACATCCAGTCCTGAGAGCACAACCACCTCTTTTTGGTCATGGGCACCGACAGTAACAGGCTTGCGTGCCGCTCTTAGTTTGCCCCCTTCACCCTGGTTGAGCAGATAAACATAAGCACCAAAAGAGTCATAACGAATGGCCGTATTCGGTAATCGTACAATCGTTTTCATCTCACCTATTGGCACACGGACCTGAACACTGGTGCCCGGTTTAAGGTGCGCTTTTTGGTTATCAAGCTCGGCGCGAATACGTAAATTTCGTGAAGTGGTTGAAATGACCGGATCAATGGCAAGTAATTTGCCATTGATTGGCGTATCGGGGTCACCCAAAGTGGTAACGGTAAGTTCTACATCAGGGCTGATTTGATATTCAGATTGGGGGATAAAAAAATCGACCCACACCTTATTCTCATCACCAATTAAATTAATAATTAAAGAGTTAGCGGCTATAAATGCCCCCACTTCGAACGCGTGTAAGCCTGTGATGCCGTCAAAGGGCGCGAGCAGTGTTTTTTTCCCGATAGTGGCTCGTAAAGAGCGAGCATTGGCTTGTTTAACCGCTAATTGGGCATTGGCCTCATCAACTTGGGAACGACTCGATGCACGGGTTTGTACGAGTTGGGCAAGTCGCGACAGGTCTAATTTTGCTAAGGTTATTTCGGCTTCAACGGCATCGAGTTGCGCCTGTTCGTTGAGGCTATCCAAGGTTAACAAACTATCACCTTTACCAACCTTACCCCCTGAGCTAAAGCCAATATGGGTAATAACGCCAGCTAACTCATTGCGAATAACTAAAGAACGGGTGGCTTTTACCTCACCCAGCACCTGCAATTGAGCTTGCCATTGACTGAGTGTCGCATTATGAGCTACCACAGTTTCACTTGGTTCAGGAAATGACTCGCCAAAGGCAATCGCAGCACTGACCTGTGTAAATTTTATGTAGCCAAGCAAGGAAAAAGTAACAATACAAAACCCTAGTGCGGCTAACCAAGCACGATATCGCATCTGACTTTCCTGTTTTATCTATTTTAAAATGATCAAAAGACGCAAAGAATTTTGCTTTGTGTATTAA
>JBKEFM010000224.1:0-6049 GCA_046709505.1 Paraglaciecola sp.
AGCTGAGCCAGACAAAAATGTTATGCTTAACCTGTTTTCACCACCAAGGGGCTAAGACAGAGAATGGGCAGATTACTCGGCATTATACTATTATTGGTCAGCATCAATTGTCAGGGAGCAACCTGGCGAATTACCTATCCCCGGCCCATATCTGATTCGGATATGCGCTCTACTTACCCGTTGCAACTATTGTCGTTGGCTTTGGATCAAACGGGTGTAAATTACACCCTTATGCCCTCTGACCTGATCATGTTACAAAATAAAGCGCTCAAACGTTTGACGGATAACCGAGACGTTAATGTAGTGTGGAGCATGACCGACACCGTGCGTGAAGATCAATTATTACCAATCCGTATACCCATTTACAAGGGATTGATAGGGTGGCGTTTATTGCTTATTCGTGATGATATGACTGAGCGTTTTAAATACATTCAAAAGTTCGAACACCTGATCAAGCTTAACCCGCTACAAGGACGGGGCTGGCCAGATACTAAAATTCTGCAGGCTAATGGCTTTGATGTCGTTATAGAGGATAATTATAGCAATCTATTTAATCTGTTACGTAAAGCTCAGGGTGACTTTTTTCCCCGTTCTGTGGTTGAGGTCTGGGGGGAAGTTGACAATACAGCCTTTAATGAGAATCTGATGATCGAACAATATCTGGCCATTAAATACCCCGCAGCCATGTACTTCTTTGTTAATAAAAAAAGCGTGCCTTTAGCTAATTTGATAAAAAGTGGTCTGGAAAAAGCCATTAAAAACGGTAAGTTTGATGAACTTTTTTTACAAGCCCATCAAAAAAATCTGGACCAGGCTAATATTTCTGATAGACGGGTATTTGAACTAAAAAACAGTTTTTTGCCCCCAGCAACACCGCTAGCACGCAAGGAGTTATGGTATCAGGAACCCCAATATCCGCAATAACCTGCTATTGGGTTGCCTGTTGCCACGGCTAGTGGTTCGCTTGTTATCTACCAAGTAACGCCCTATCACCTGGTTCTGTAAAAATTATTAAGGTATTGAGGTGAGTGCCAGGGTGATTTGTTTACAGAAACTTCCATTTTTGGCAACTTTATGTCAGTTACGACCCGCTGCCTAAACGGCCTAGGGCGGGTTTTAAATCCTCCACTGCAGCGTTTTTGTATTGGACACAGCTAAGCGGTACCACAACACAAATGCCTGGTATTTGACGATTTTATTTCCCACAGTTCTGTGCATTTTACGGTCACTCAGGTATATATCTTAGTCTTGGATCATCTGGTTTGGCTGACCGTTATTTGACTATTATAAAGGGTATGTTGGCGTTGGCGACATGTTTATGGCCATCGAACGTGTATGCAAACAAGCGGTATTCGCCTAAGGCTTTAGGGGCTAAAAATTCAATTTCAACCTGAGTATTTTGTTGCTTACTACTTTTAATCGTGACGTGTGAAGCTGGTGGCACGGCTTCAAAATGGCCTCCCTGGCTGCGTTGCCCCACTTCTTGCATAAATTCCCAGTGGGTGGTGAGGGAATCCTGTTCCGGATCACTGACCATGACTTTAGCCGTTGCCAATTGGCCTGCTTTAAGCCTGACACTGTCTGCGGGTGTTTTGCCATTAATAAAAATAGCACTTGCTAAAGGGGCGCGATTTTTCGGGTATTTTCCGGTCCAAATTTTGGTTAACTCATCAACCCGGGCATCGTGTTCACCGGTGGTATTGAACATGCCATACCAGGTTGGGGTGCGCTCCTGCTTTTGCCCCCATAAAAATGCAAAACCGCCAATAACCTGGCCAGTTGGATCGTTAATAATACTGCTGCGCATACGCTGGGCCATACCCGTTGCTTTGAGGGCACTGGGCTCTTCTATTTCCCGGCCCCAGCTGGTGGTGGCCACTTCCCAGTGGCCCCTGGGACCAAATTCGGTGACCATAAAAGGTTTGTTGACGTTGGCCTTGTGGATGGCCTGAGGAAGGCTGGATAAATCCCTATATAGCTGAACTGAAATGATATCAATCTGAGGCGCATGTTTTAGTAAGGTATGGATAGTATTTTTATCAGCACCGGCCAGGGCTACTGTGACGGGATGATTGCCATCGTTTTGCTGAATGTAATCGCTTATTTTTGCTAATGCATCATATACCTTAGGATTGACTGGTATGGATTGACCCTTATCGTCAAATAATAGGTTTGGCTCATTGGCGATGATCCACAGCAGCACATTTGCATGATCTTTGTATTTATCGATAATGCCAGTCATTTTTTGATACTGAGCTTGCACTGCGTCTGAGTCATCGTAATTAAAACCTTGCAACTCTTTACCGGTTTCCAGGCCAACTGCTACCATGATGTCTAGCTCGGCGGCCAGGGCTAAGGCTTCGTCTAGATGCTGCACGTCCCAGGTTCGAAAGGTATTTCCCCCGGCGGCCTTGAGTGCCTTGATAAGCTTGCCATCTTGGTATCCCAGACCGACCCCATTAATTTGATAAGGTGCGCCGTTGACAGTGAGATGCAATTTACCGTTTTGGGCTGCTACTTTCACTGTTTTGGCCCCCGGAGTATCGTTACCTATTGCGATATGGCAAACCAAGATCAAAGCTAAAGCGCATAACGATTGACGGAGGATTCGACTGTTAGTAAGCATAGTGATCATAACCTTATTGAAAAAAAAGACGTGAAGTGTGCGATTTAGGCTCACTTTATCTGTGCCAGGTATCTTTGACAACTTAGGGTGATCACATCGGGATTCAATCGCGTGGAGCCTTAAATATATTCATGTCATTAAGTGTGGTTAATCAGCTAAATAAAGTATGTGAGCGCCTCAGCTGACTTTATCCTTGTTCGTTCTTCCAGTGCCAGACTAGTGAGTCACTGCAAGGGGGAATATCCCGGTACGGGATTGTGAATTGGACGTGACTGACTATGACCAGGTTGGCTACCATAGCAGCGACATAGGAGCGCTTTGGTGAGATCCATATGTTGATCAATAACGCAGGCGCTTACTGCGTCTCTAAAGCTGCGGTAGTGTCTATGACAGAAGGCTGGGCTAAAGAACTTGAGCCTTATAATATTCAGGTATCAGCGCTGTGACCTGCGTTTGTTAAAATTCGTATTCATCAATCTGGGCGTAATCGTCAAGAGCAATACCAGGTGAGCGGGGCACAAAGTACTAATATAGCCAACGCTTCGACGGGAGCCAGTAAAGCAGCCGCTTTAGTTGGATTGGGTATTGAGGTAGAGTTACTCGCCAGTCGCGTGTATGAGGCTCTGGAAACACAACAGACCTATATTTTTACTCACCACAATGACCGTTCAGTGACTGACACCCGTGCAGCAGCCATAGATAGCGCGTTTGTGGATACTCAAAACAGCGCGTTGGTCAGACACTTGCAAGACCAAGATATCGCCAAGTTGTAGATGTTTTACTATAAACGGGTCTGTGCCATTTACCCCTTATTTTTTGCCAAGCAAAAAAAAACCGTCTTGTAAGACGGTATTTCTTGTCAGTTAAAACAACTTGTCAGGCTTTGCCGTGAATATCACGCATGGCACGACCGGATGGGTCGGCGTTACCTTTGAAGCTGGCATCCCATTCCAGGGCTTCAACGGTACTGCAGGCGATAGATTTACCGCCGGGCACACATTTTGCCGCACTTTCCTGGGGGTAGAAGCTTTCGAATACTGTCCGAAAGTAATAGCCTTCTTTGGTATCAGGGGTGTTGATGGGGAAGCGAAATGCTGCGCTGGCCAGTTGTTGATCGCTGATATCCTGGGCTACTTTCTCTTTTATAGAGTCTATCCAGGAATAACCCACACCGTCGCTAAACTGTTCTTTTTGACGCCATAATACTTCTGCAGGTAAGTACTGACCGTTGTCAAAGGCCTTGCGTAAAATCCATTTTTCCATCTTGCCATCAATACACATTTTGTCTTGAGGGTTAAGACGCATGGCTACATCCAGAAACTCTTTATCTAGAAATGGTACCCGGGCTTCCACCCCCCAAGCCGCAGTTGACTTGTTAGCACGAGCACAATCAAACATGTGTAAACGGTCCAGTTTGCGCACGGTTTCCTCATGGAATTCCTTGGCATTGGGCGCTTTATGGAAGTACAGGTAACCACCGAATATCTCGTCTGCACCTTCACCGGATAACACCATTTTAATGCCCATGGCCTTTATCTTACGGCTCATCAGGTACATAGGTGTCGCGGCGCGAATAGTGGTGACATCATAGGTTTCAAGGTGATATATCACATCGCGTATGGCATCCAGACCTTCTTGCACCGTAAAGTGTACTTCGTGGTGCACAGTGCCTATCATATCCGCAACTTTTTTAGCCGCGATCAAGTCCGGCGCGCCTTCAAGGCCTACTGCGAATGAATGCAAACGAGGCCACCAGGCTTCGCTCTGATCATTGTCTTCAACTCGTTTGGCAACATACTGAGCGGCAATAGCGGACACCAGTGATGAATCCAAACCACCGGAGAGCAATACACCGTAAGGCACATCAGACATCAAATGTGATTTGACCGATTTCTCAAAGGCTAATTTTAGGTCATTTAGATCAGTTTGATTGTCTTTGACGTTCTCGTAATCCATCCAGTCCCGTTGATAATACTTTTTCAACTCACCGGTCTTACTCCATAAATAATGCCCTGGAGGAAATTCCTGGACGGTTTTACATACGGGCACCAGAGACTTCATCTCTGAAGCAACATAAAAATTACCGTGCTCATCGTAACCGGTGTACAAAGGAATAATACCCATGTGGTCACGGGCTATCAGGTAGGCGTCTTGCGCTTTATCATAGAGTATAAAAGAAAACATGCCCTGCAATTGATCGATGAAATCAGGTCCATACTGCTCATAGAGCGGCAAAATCACTTCACAGTCAGATTTGGTACGAAAATCGTAAGGCTGGGCCAAGTTTTTTTCCAGGTCCTTGTGATTGTAAATCTCGCCATTGACAGCCAGTACGTTGTTATTATTTCGGCTTACGAGAGGTTGCGCACCTGTATCCACATCGACTATAGCGAGGCGCTCGTGACATAAAATAGCATTATCATTATTCCAGATACCTGACCAGTCTGGGCCGCGGTGACGTAACATTTTGGATAGTTCTAACGCTTGCGTTCTAAGTTCTGATGCATCAGTTTTGATGTCCAGAATGCCGAAAATACCACACATAAAAAGGCTTCTCTCTTAAGTTTACTTGTCACTAATTATATTAGTCAGTAGGTTTGGTTTGTCTGCAACCAAACATGAGTGCTGGGGAAAGTGGTAGTTGTTGTCTTTATCATTACTTTCTTGCAGGCTTGAATTTGCCAGTCTGAGAAAAAAATGCAAGGGGAAACTGTCATTTTTTTACATTTGTTAGCTATTAGATAGATTGAGCGGCGTTTTACTTCATTATTTGTTCCTTGGGCAGAAGGGGAAAGGGCAATAGCCGTTTACTTTGGGTTTTTCAACAAAACGGCTATAGGGAGGGACTTTAGTCAGTTTTACCTGGACGCTGGAATTCACTTTGTGCATTCCATTTGGGCCAAGCCCGAGATTGGGTTAGATCGTAGCCTATTTCGAACAACATTTGGGTATCTTCACGTACACCGGAGAAATCCCAGTTTTTACGGAACTGATCACAGACTTGATGATAACAGCCCGTAACCAGGATTTTAGCCCGTTTGCGGTAGGTTGCCGTTTGCTCGTCTAATGGCTCACTGCCCCCTTTGGCATATAAAGCAGGCACGCCCTTTTTGGCAAAATTAAAGTGATCTGAGCGGTAGTAGTAGCCCGCTTCTGGGTGCTCTTCCATTTTTAACACGCGGTTTTGACGTTGGGCGGCTGTGGCTAAATAGACTTCCAGTTCTGATTTTCCCATGCCAATGACCGATACATCTTTGGTGCGACCCAAGACATTCATAGCATCCATATTGATATTGGCCACCGTTTTGCCTAAGGGGATAACGGGATGATTGGCGTAGAATTCAGAGCCCAGCAGCCCTTGTTCTTCTGCAGTGACGATTAAGAACGTGACCGAACGTTGTGGCGCGACTTTAAGTTCACTAA
>JBKEFM010000225.1:0-6024 GCA_046709505.1 Paraglaciecola sp.
CCGGGGATGGTAAGCAGCGGCAGGCACCTTGCTACCTAAGCGTTAATGGCTCGTTCAATAACCGCTCTGGGGCAGTGCCATTAACATCCATAAGAATTATATAGACTTGAACGGCCGCAATGAGCGAACAACGGTCATTCAACTTAATCAAGCCGGAATTAGGTTTTGCGCAGAATGAGTGTTTGAATGTCAATAATTACCTATGACCGTTTTGCCCTAAAAAGCCTTAAATAACAAAATAAGAGAGCCACTACATGTAGTGTCTGTTGGAGCTAAGTTGATAACCCTTATGTTTACCCACTACCTTATTTATACCAATCCACCTTAATATCTACTCACTGAGCGATCGATAACATTTTCTTAACCGGCGTGTTAATTTTCTCGGTCTACTGATAAAGCGTAAGTAACTTTAGCATCGTCCTTCGGGAATGTCTGGCAAGGTCCCTAGCTGCATTGTATTGTGCGCATCCCTGCGCTCCACCCTTTCAGGGCCCTCTTTGGGACGTTTAACAAGATTTATTGAAACAAATCACAACAGCTTTAGCTGGCCTGCGAAGCAGGTGAGCCACATGGATGTGGTAAATAAAAACATTCCCGACGTTTTTGTAACGTCTATGAAGGCAACCAGCACTCATTCGACGTTACGCTTTGCTATGAAAATTGCCAGCGCCTTGTAAGTTGATCACATATCAAGGAGCAATGGTATTAGACCTGCCAATCGATAGGTCTTTGGCCTTGTTCGCGCAATATTTTATTCGTCGCAGAAAAATGACCACTGCCGAAAAATCCCCGGTAAGCAGATAGGGGCGAAGGATGGGGGGCAAGTAACAAGTGGTGTCGCCGCGGGTCTATCAACACACTTTTATTTTGGGCATGCTTGCCCCATAGTAAAAAGACAATCCCCTCGCTTTTTTCACTGAGTGAAGAAATTATTGTATCGGTAAAGTGTTGCCAGCCAATGTTAGCATGGCTATGAGCCTGGCCTTGCTCCACCGTCAGCACAGTATTGAGTAGCAATACCCCCTGGCGGGCCCAATGGTGCAAATCACCATGTGACGGGATAACAAAGTCGTCGATATCCCGCACCAGCTCTTTATATATATTTGCTAAAGAAGGAGGTGGCTTGACTCCTCGGGGAACAGAAAAGCTTAATCCCTGAGCTTGACCCGGTCCGTGATAAGGATCCTGACCCAATATCACTACTTTAACCTGATTAAAATCTGTATAACGAAATGCATTAAATATATCTGCATCCGCAGGGTAGACCACATGACCGACAGCACGTCGCTGGGCGACGTGCTGCATAACCTGCTCAAAATAGGGCTTTTGTTGCTCCGCTTCGAGGATTTCACTCCAGTAGGCCACTTTAGCTGCCATCTGCTAATTAGCCCAGTAATGTAAACATGTGAGCCTTTAATGCCTCATAGTCGCCGGGTAAATCCACCGATAAACCTTCCATACTTGAACAATCCACCAGAGGCTGGGGCAAACTAATGGGCTGACCAAGTACATTTTCAACCGTTTCACGAAATTTAGCCGGGTGCGCAGTGCCAAGGAAAATACCGGTTTGGCCCGCTTCCATATGACGTATCAAGGCCTTATAGGCTATAGCGGCGTGTGGCTCGCTCACATAACCCAGTTGTGCCAATTGTCGCATGGCGACCTGGGTATAATCTTCATCCACGGTATCACCACTCAATATGCCTACTTGCACATAACCCCGTTCGATTATCGCTTCTATGCGTGGCCAGTTATTGGGTTGACTGACATCCATAGCGTTTGACATAGTGGCGACCGTATTTTTTGGATCCCACTGACCGGATTGCAGATAACGGGGTACAGTATCATTGAGGTTAGTCGCGGCCACAAAGTGTTTAACGGGCAAGCCCATCACTTTAGCGATAAGACCTGCAGTCAAATTGCCAAAATTACCACTGGGTATGGAGATAACCAAATCCTGCCGTTGGGCTTCAGTGAGCTGGGCAACCGCTTCAAAGTAATAACAGACTTGCGCTACCAGGCGACTGATATTAATAGAATTGGCTGAATTGAGGTGTAATCCCTCCCGTACCTGTGGATCATCAAAGGCACTTTTGACCAATTGCTGACAGGTATCAAAATCGCCATCAATGGCGACGGTATGAATGTTGTCACCCAGGGTAGTAAACAATTTTTCCTGCAAAAGGCTGATCTTGCCTTTGGGGAAAAGAATGACCACGTCTATATTTTCCAGACCGTGAAACGCATGGGCAACCGCCGCGCCGGTATCACCAGAGGTGGCAGTCAAAATAGTGATTTTTTCCCCTTTGGCTATTTCGGTCAGGTACTGTGCCATAAAACGCCCACCAAAATCTTTAAACGCTAATGTAGGGCCATGGTACAGCTCCAGGCTGTATATATTATCGGTCACTGGCACGAGGGGGGCAGTAAACGTAAAGGCACGCTGAACTATACCTGCAAGCCTGTCACGAGGTATTTCATCGCCTATCAGCTGGCTTAAGATTTCCACCGATCGCTCGACAAATGGCATAGCCAATATGGCGTTTATGTCGCTAAAAACAGGTATGGTTGTAGGGAAATACAACCCCTGGTTCTTCCCTAGCCCTTTTTTAACCGCCTCGGCAAAATTCACTTTGTCTGACGGGTCTTTCAAATTAACAAGTTCCACGTTCTACTACCTTATTGGCTTCAACAATGAAGCCCGTTTTTAGTCTTAAGCTTCCGTTTCACTAACCACAGCGCCTTGCTCGTCGAGCTGGCAGATGTGACTGAATCCGGAATCATTTTGAATATAGTGCTCGTTCAACCATTTATCGATAGTACGGGCCTGATTTAGCTCATTACATACAGCAAAGACGGTCGGCCCTGAGCCGGAGATACCAAAAGCCAATGCGCCGTTTTGTTCAGCAAATTTACGGGACTCATCGAAATAAGGTAACAGTGATTTTCGGTAGGGCTCTGCCATGACATCAGTCATCATACTGGTCGCCAGTTTTTCATCTTGGCGATAAGACGCATCAACAAAAACCGCTAGCTGACGACCAAATTTGATACCCGTGGCCATGGGAATTTGCTTAGGCAAGATTTCACGGGCCGCTGCAGTGGATACGCTGATACCCGAATAACATACTACCCAATACCAATGTTTAAAGGTTGGTATTTGCAGGGCAAGCTTATCAGCTTGTTCCGCCATAAGGGTCAGACCACCTAAAAAGCAGGGGGCGACATTATCAAAATGCACGCTGCCACTTATCTGCCCTTCCAGCTCTCCCATCATGAGCAAAAGCTCATGGGGGTTGAAAGGTGGGTAACCCAATACTCTGCCATAAAACTCATTCAAACCATGCAAGGCAGCAACGATAGAGCTGGCACTTGACCCCAAACCACTGCCTATGGGCAGTTCCTTGTGCAAAATCATCTTAGCTTCGGGTAAGTTTACTGATTTAGCGGCAACAGCTTGGTGAAAGTGTCGATAACACTGGGTGACTATATTGCTGTCATGCTGAGGAGGCAATTTATGGGCAAACGTGCCTTTAACCTCAAGGCTAAAACTGGTGGCTAACTGAAGATCAACGCGATCGCCGAGCAAACTTCCGTCTATGGGTTTAAGCGCCCCACCGAGCAAATCAAATCCCAGGCTAACGTTGCCTATAGACGCGGGAGCATAAGCACTGAGTATTTTTCCTGTCATATCACTGTATTGGCTATTCACGCACCTTGTTTCCATGGCATGGTTCTTAGTACATCGGCAAATACACCCGCTGCGGTTACCGCTGCCCCCGCCCCGTACCCTCTGATAACAAAAGGAATCGGCTGATAATAATTACTGTGAATTGCCAGAGCATTTTCACCTTCTTTGATAACATACAAAGGATGATCGGCACCCACAGTTTGAATGGACACCACACATTTACCTTTGCTAATAGAGCCCACATAACGCAACACCTTGCCCTCCTGCTTCGCCGCGTTAATCTTATCTGCAAAATAACTGTCAAGTTCGGGTAGTCTGGCCATAAATTCGTCCACAGTACCACTGTCATCAAAATAATGGGGTAACACCGACTCAATCTGAATATCATCCAGTTCCAGAATTAAATCTGCTTCTCTGGCCATGATCAACAACTTGCGGGCGACATCCATACCGCTTAAATCATCCCTGGGATCAGGTTCGGTGAAACTATTCTTTTTAGCTATTTCTGTCGCCTGGGACAGGGTCAGACCTTCGTCTAATTTGCCAAATACAAAGGATAGTGAGCCGGATAAAATACCCTCAAACCTGAGCAGTTCATCACCAGCGTATATCAATTTCTGTAAGTTGTCGATCACCGGTAAACCTGCGCCAACTGTCGTCTCATACAAAAATTGACGATTGGTTTCCTGAGCGGTTTGCCGCAACTTTTGGTAGTAGCTGTAATCTGTAGTGTTAGCCTTTTTATTGGGGGTCACAACGTGAAAACCTGCTGTCATTATGTCAACATATTGTTTGGCGATAAACTCACTGCTGGTGCAATCTATCACGACAGGGTTAACCAAGCTGTTAGCATGCACAAATGTCTGTAAATTATCTACCGAGAAGCTTTGCTCACTTTGAGCCAATTGTTCATACCAATCGTTTTCCAGATCGATTCCGCCAGCCGTAAGTAGCAGCTTTTTACTGTTCGCTATACCGTATACCTTCAGACTTATATTGCGTGCTAACAAAGCGTCTTGCTGGCGAGCTATTTGCGCAATGAGCTCCTTACCCACGGTGCCACATCCCACCAGAAATACATCGATACTATGCAAGTTTGAGAAAAAGTTTTGATGCACAATTTTCACTGCCTTTTTAGCTTTACTGCTATCGATAACCGTAGAAATTGAGCGCTCAGAAGAACCCTGGGCGATGGCGACATTGTTTATTCTAGCCTGGGCAAGAGAACTGAAAAATTTAGCCGCTAAACCTTGTGACTGGCGCATGCCGTCACCGACCAGAGTGACAATAGCCAAGTCGTGGCGCACTTCTATGGGCTCCAGTAGCTGGTTGGCTAATTCTAAGGTAAAAGAATCTTCCAGCAAATACTGAGCGCGACTGGCATCTCTGCTGTGGATACAAAAACTGATGCTGTATTCAGAAGAAGACTGGGTGATCAAACTAATGGAGATATTGGCATTGGACATCACCTCAAATACACGGCTAGCCATACCAACCATGCCCTTCATACCTGGCCCGGCCACATTGAACATGGTCATGTCATCCAGGTGTGATATCCCCTTGACACTGGTCCATGTAGTGCTCGCTTCATTACTGATCAGCGTACCTGGAGCAGCGGGATTCAAGGTATTACGGATCAAACAAGGAATGTGGTGCTGGGCAATGGGACCTATGGTTTTGGGGTGCAAAACTTTAGCACCAAAATAGGATAGCTCCATCGCTTCCTGATAGGTGAGTTTATCCAGTAGCACTGCTCCCTCGACCTGATTTGGATCAGCATTATACACACCGTCTACATCTGTCCATATTTCACAACACTGGGCGTCAATACAGGCCGCCAGGATCGCGGCTGAGTAATCAGAACCATTACGTCCCAAAGTGACTTTCTCACCGACTTCGTTGACCGCAACAAACCCGGGCATAATGAGTAATACGTCTCCTGAACAATCTACTTCACTAAAGCGCGCCTTACTGGCTGCTACATCAGCAATACTATCAAGATAATCGCCTTCAGCCAGGATTAGCTTAGCGGGATCGATTATGTGATTTTTTTGACCAAGGGTGTGCAAAATCTGGCTGAAAATATTTACGCTAATGTATTCGCCCAAACTGAGAATTTTTGCTATCACAGGCTCAGGGGCGCAACCCAAAAGGGCAAAGCCTTCCAGATACTGATTCAAATCGCTCAGGGTCTGTTGAATAAAACTCGCCAGTTGCTGATCTTCAAATCCTGGCACATTCGTTTTTAAATCATCCAAAATACCGAACAAAACCATATTAAGCTTAGCAAATAGCTCGCCGTAATCTTTGCCAGCTGCGGCCTCATCACACAA
>JBKEFM010000226.1:0-5990 GCA_046709505.1 Paraglaciecola sp.
TGATGTTAGACGAATTTGTCAAGTTGTTGATAAGCATCAAGTTAGCATACTTTATACCGCTCCTACAGCCATTCGCGCTTTGATGGCCCATGGTGATTTTGCTGCGTCTGATACTCACGGACAATCACTGCGTTTATTGGGCTCAGTTGGAGAACCTATCAACCCAGAAGCTTGGGGTTGGTATTATGATGTCATTGGACGGGGTCGTTGCCAAATAGTTGATACTTGGTGGCAAACCGAGACAGGTGGAATGATGATCTCACCATTACCTGGGGTCACCGATTTGAAGCCTGGATCTGCTTCGTTACCTTTATTTGGTGTTGTGCCCGCATTGTTCGATACCGAAGGCGTGGAACTTGATGGTCCAGCAGAGGGCAACTTAGGTATAAAAGACAGCTGGCCTGCACAAGCAAGAACTATTTACAAAGACCATGACCGCTTTATTCAGACCTATTTTAGTACTTACGATAATGTCTATTTTACGGGGGATGGTGCTAAAAGAGATGAAGATGGTTATTACTGGATCACTGGCCGAGTCGATGATGTTTTAAATGTATCAGGGCACCGTTTAGGCACTGCTGAGATAGAGAATGCGCTTGTATCGCACAAGTCAATTGCAGAGGCCGCAGTAGTGGGTTATCCCCATGACATAAAAGGCCAAGCTATTTACGTTTATGTTACACCGGTAGAAGGTATTTCGCCAAGCGACGAACTTACCTCAGAAGTACGCTCTTGGGTGCGAAAGGAACTTAGCCCTATCGCGACACCTGATCTAATTCAGTGGACTACGGGGTTGCCGAAAACGCGTTCAGGTAAGATTATGCGCCGAATATTACGCAAAATCGCAGCTAATGAATATCAGCAGTTAGGCGACACATCCACACTGGCTGACCCAGCTGTTGTGGATAGCCTGATAGAAAATAGACTTAATACATGATGAATGTTAACCAATAGTATCTATAAGGTATAATATATGTTGAATAAAAATTAACATCTGCTTGGCATATCAGCTGCGAATTGTTAGTTTTAAGTTGCTTTTTTTTTGAGGAATAACAGTGCCGACAATATTGCTGGCTGATGACCATCCCATGTACCGCGATGCGCTTAGAGGCGCATTAACGCTTAATTTAGGCGACCTTAATTTGCTGGAAGCTAGTGACTTGATTGAGACCGTCAAGATGCTACAAGAGAACGAAATAGACCTATTACTTTTTGACTTGCATATGCCTGGAAGTACAGACCTATTTGGTCTCATTCATATTCGAAAATTATTCCCAGAGATCCCGGTGGCGGTTGTGTCAGGTATTGAAAATGTTGGCATTGTGTCAAAAGTAATAAACACTGGGGCACTTGGATTTATTCCTAAAACAACTCAAGCTATTAAAGTGGCAGAAGCTGTTGTTAGCATATTAGAAGGTGAGGTGTGGGTACCAGAAAAAATGCCTTCGGACGTTACTGACTTTGATGAAACTTTCGTCAAACTTGCTGAGTCAGTATCTAGTCTTACTCCGGCACAATACAAAGTGCTATGTTTTATGCGAGATGGTTTGTTAAACAAGCAAATTGCTTACGAGCTAGACATCGCTGTTGCTACGGTAAAAGCCCATGTTACAGGGGTGTTTAAGAAGTTAGGTATCAATAATCGAACTCAGGCCGTGCTTATTGCCTCCCAGCTTCAGTTAGAGCCACCTCCGAGTCTACAGTCTATATGATCACCTTTTTTTATTTTTAAGACTGAGTAACATTGCCCTTAATTTAGCTGGTTTTACTGGTTTGCTCAAATAGATAATCGTTGAAGCCGCGCACAGTTTTTTTATTTCCTCATCTTGACTAGCTGTGACCAAGGCCGCTGGTATTTCCATAACGGCGTCTGTTCTAAGTTTATGAATTAATTCTAGACCATTCATTCCGTTACCAAGGTGATAGTCAATCAATAATACATCAGGTTGATGTTCATCATATTTTCGTCGTGCCTCATCAACATTATTTGCCTGAACAGATATCACTTGCCATTTTTTAAGTAAGGTATGCATTGCATCGAGATTCTCAATCATGTCGTCCACACATAAAACCTTAAGGCCGGCAAGTCCTGTATAATTCTTAGCGAGTGTTTCTGGACCCTCAGCAATTCTTGGACACATTGGGAGTGTAAGAGTGAAGCAACTCCCTTTTCGTAAGTTAGAGTTTATTGTTAAAGGTGTGGCAAGTTTTTCTGACAACCGAGAAACCACACTCAATCCCAAACCAGCGCCGCGTTCTTTGCTTCCGTTGACACGATAAAAATCACCAAAAATATGCCGTTGCTCATTGATGGATATTCCAACTCCGGTATCCCAGACCTGAATCAGCACATTATTTTTTTGTTTTTTGACGGTCAACAGAACTCGTCCTGAATTGGTGTACTTCACAGCATTAGATAAAAGATTCTGGATAATTCGATAAAGGTAAGTTTTGTCAGTTTCAACCCAAACATCTGCTATTCTAGAACTGAATCTTAAGCCTTTCGTTTTTGCCTGCATCGAAAACTCATCGATGAGCGGAGACAGGACTTTGATAATCGAATACGCAGCTTTAACAGGTCTTAACTCACCCTGATCTAATCGTGCTATGTCTAGCAATGTTGCGATAAGCTCCTCACTTGAATCTAAACTTTCTCCCAGTTTATTAATTATTTTTCTGACTTCGCTCTTCATTGTTATATCGTCGAGTGCTGATAAGTAGAGTTTGGCAGCATTTAGTGGTTGTAATATATCGTGGCTAGCCAACGCCAGAAACCGAGTTTTATTGGCATTGGCTTCCTCGGCAATTTGACGAGCGTCAATAAGCTCCCGTTCCAAATTTATCCGGCGGGCGATTTCATCGTGTAGTTCAGCATTGATAGCCTGAACTTCTTTACCACGTATTTTGACTCTGTTCTCTAAGTCAATATTAGCTTCTTTTAACGCCACCTGTAACTCAATGTGTGATGTGATGTCACTAAAGCTGGTTACAAATCCGCCACCAGGTAGAGGGTTTCCAACCATTTCAATCATCTTCCCATCACTTCGCTGCCGAACGAATTTATGCGCATGTCCGCGTCTTAAATGACTCAGTCGTTTTTTCACTAAAACATCAACTTCACCCAACCCACATTCACCACGAGATGCATTGTAGTGAACAAGCTTTTCAATTGGCGTCCCAATTAATATCATATCTCGAGGGTAGTTAAACAGTTCCAAGTAACGTTTATTCCACGCTACCAAGTTTAGGTTTTTATCGATCACACTGATACCCTGATCGAGATTTTCAATCGAGGTAAATAAAGCACTAGTATTAAATTTTATTGCTTGAGTGGAATCATCGAAAAAATTAATAACTTCTTCAAAACCAAGCTTTTTTCCACTCAACACGCTATCAATTAGGGCTTTAGCACTGGAGCCGCCGAGAACACCGCCCAAGGCTCTTTCGCAAAATATAATAAAACGCGCAGGTGGTGCAGTATCTGCGTCTGCAAAAGTACTGCTGTTGTGCTGAAAGTCTTCAACTAACCTTTGGCAACGTTTTTCGCCCAGAAAAGTCGAGAGTAAAGTCTTTAGATCCCCTGTCGTTACGGAAATTGAAACTTTATTAGCCTGATTATCCAGAATTTCCCTAGGAGCAACAAAAGCTTGAGCCTGAATACGGTCGATAAGTCGCTCTGTAGCAAAATATGAAAAGACCAGGTAAGCAACAAAATTAGTGACTAAGCTAATAATAGCGATAAAAGAAATATTATCATTATTTAACTGCGCGTTACTGGTTTCTTCAAAAAGGAGTAACGTAAACCACAATACCCACACAATAATTCCACTTATCAACCCTGCATAAACACCATTAGCATGACCTTTTTTCCAGTACAGACCACCGACAATGGCGGGTAACAATTGAATGACGAGTGAAAAAGCAATCAGACCAATTGATGCTAATGAACGGCCATTACCCATCTGATTATGATATAAATATGCCAATAACAATAATCCGGCAATGACAAAACGACGTGTTACAAGAATAATTTTACTGACGTTATGATGGTGATAAGTAGTACTGTGTTTTGACAGCAGTTTTGGCAGAATGACGTCATTGGTCAACATCGTACTTAAAGTGAGTGTAGCGACTATTATCATGGCCGTAGCAGCAGATAGACCACCCAAAAAGACTAATATCTTAGCAAATCCAGATCCTGAAATTAACGCCATCTCAAGAACATAAGTATCTGGTTCGGCTGATGTGTTTGCCAATAGTGTTTGCCCTGCTACTGAAATTATTGGAATCGTTATAGCAATGAGTCCAAGGTACAAAGGAAACAGCCATCGCGCAGTCTTCAGATGTTCCAGACTTAAATTATCAACAACCGCCACATGAAATTGTCTAGGTAAACAAATAACCGCTGCACCAGCCATAATTGTCTGTGCTATGAAAGGAAAAGACTTGAACGTGCTTAAGGCTTCGGGAGTACTAAACGACTGCAACAGCGGGGCTGTACTGTTTGGATACCACATGAAAAATGCGACAACAGCAATGACCACTAGAGCCAAAAGTTTTACACTGGACTCAAAAGCAATAGCTAGTATAAGGCCCCTGCGATATTCAGTAACATCTGTTTTTTGTGTACCAAAATAAATCGAGAAAAAAGCAATGAAAATGGTTGCTATTAGTACAATTAATTCACTGTTTTGCTGTTTAGATACCAATTGAAATGCTGAACCAATTGCTTTCAGTTGAAGTGCCACATAAGGGATGGTTGCGAGAAGTGCAATGATTGTTACGAGTAACGCAACGGTCTGACGTTTGCCATAGCGGGACGAAATAAAATCAGCAATCGTGGTGATATGTTGCTTTTTGCTCACCAAGGTTAGTTTTTGGATAAAGCGAAAACCAAACATGTAAACCAGCATTGGGCCAAGTAAAATAGGTAAATACTGCCAGTTATTACGACTCGCCTCGCCAACAGACCCAAAGAAAGTCCAAGCTGTGCAATAAATGGCAAGCGCAAGCGAATAAACCGCAGGGTGAGATGTTAATCTTTTGGCTAACGGTGAATCACTATCACCCCACCTTCCAAGCCAAAAGAGTCCACCTAAATACAAAAGTGCTAACGCTACCCAACCCATTGCCATACTCTAGTCCAATTCGGAGTCCAACTCGGTCTACGAGTTTATTTTATAATGAAGATTACTTTAGCACAGCAAAAATATATCTTTTAGAGTCTAAGACTATGGTCTCATTTTGTTGACACCATCATGTTATTAAAGCATCAACAGTCAAAACCCCTGAGTCGTCAAATTAACAAGTCCTTCTATAATGCTATATAGTTTAATTTAAGTATTTTCGGTGCCTTAGCCATCTATTTGTTAACAGAATGCTATTTTAGATCTAAAGATACTCAACAAACAACGTGAAGCTTCTGAACGACCTGTCACTTCAATTATTAATATTGATAATATGATATTGCACGTTCTGTTATAGAACAAATCTATGGATTTTTGCCCAATGGGCATATGGCCCTCTTTCATGGTAGACGTTCGTGGTTTGATATCGTCGCTTTAACATATCGCAAGGCCACATTAATTTTATTGTGTGTTCACATGTATTATTTACTGAAGCAAAGTAGGCTGAGCGGTAAACAATTGGCTTACACTGCAGTATCTAATGCCTATGTTGCATGGATGACTGTCTCAATGGGGTGAAGTTGTTGGCAAAGTTCTATGCACTATTCTATTTGTCCACAGCGCTCCTAACATTGCGAGTATAAAACCAGGAATAGTTATTAGTCTGGGCACTTCATCTGTAACCAACCAAGCAATGAACGCGGCAACACCGGGGACCATAAACATAACTGAAGCGACCTTAGCGATGGAACCTTGGCGAACCATGGTGAACATTAATAATATGCCTACAATCGAATTGCCAAAGACTAAAAATGAGATAGCCCCCCAAAAAGGTAATACATTTTCATAAATAAGTCCTTCAAA
>JBKEFM010000227.1:0-5854 GCA_046709505.1 Paraglaciecola sp.
CCACAGCGCTATACGTGCCCTGTTGCCCATCACATATTGGTTAGCTTCACCTAAGATACTGGCACTTTTTTCTAACAACTCTGCCGCTTGTTGTTCATTGCCGGTAATAAATCGCAGGCCAGATAAGCCCACCAAACAGGCAGGGAAATCGACTATGACCGTCAGACAATGTTCATATTGTGCAACCGCCTTGTCTAGGAAACCTTGAGCATAAAGTGTATCAGCTAACGCAAAATTACTCATAGGTGAAAGCGGATTAAGCGCCAGTGCCGATTCAAAGTGTTGACGAGCTAAGACATATTGATTTTGCATCCAATAGCTAAATCCAAGATTATGCTGAGCGGAAACTAACGCAGGGTTAATATATAAAGCTTTGCGATAAGCATTTTCCGCCTCGGTGAAATTACCGTGATAAGTATAATAAAGGCCTAATGCAGAATAAGCCTCTGCTGAGGAAGGTTCAATTTTTAACGCTGTCCCAATATGTTGTCTGGCCTCAGGGCCTGCAATGGTCAGGGGCAGTTTGGCAAACTGGTGTTGCAATAGTATTGCTCTCGCCATAGCGGCATGGGCCAATGCATAGTCGGGTGCTAAAGCCAAGGCACTGTTTAACTCTTTTTTGGCTTCGCCAAGAAGCTCAGACTCATCTTTGCCCATTAACACCGCCGCTTTTAAAAAGTGGGCATAAGCGGCATCGGATTTAGGGTGGTTGCGCATGATGTTGAACTTTCTTTGGTCAAACGTTGGTGAAATCAGTGCTGCAATACTGCTGCCAATTTCTTCCTGTACTTGCATATTGGCTGACTGTTTACTCTCAAACACTTTAGACCATTGATGATACCCATCTGCAGCCCGTATTAATTGTAGGGTAATGCGTACCTTGTCATCAGACTGACGAACTGAACCTTCAATAATATGGGTGACATTTAACCGTTTGGCGATTTCCCGGGGATCGATGTTTTGGTTTTTAAAGGCAAAGGTGGCGTTTCGAGACACCACACTCAAATCGGGTAGCCTAGTTAACTGATGGATAAGTTCTTCAGCCAGCCCATCGGCAAAAAACGCTAAAGCCTGATTTTGTGAAAAGGTTTCTAAAGGTAGTACAGCGATAGAATGGATCGGTCCGTCAGTATAAGGGATTTTTTCAGGCTTGTTAGGGTATTGTACATAAAAGATAAGCATAAAAAGCCCCACAGCAATTATGCCAACAAAGCCATAACGACCAAGGTATTGCCAGCACAATGCTGCCAAGTTTGGTGGTTGTTCTAACGCTACTTTATCCTGATGGTAGATTGATTTTACATGGGTAAGGGCATATCCGATCCCGCGGGCAGTTTTCATAGGATCAGCTTGCTTGCTGTTTTTTTGTAATAAGGCTCTAGTATCCGATAACAAACGGGAAAGTGCCCAGTCGCTGACCACACGGTCGGGCCACAATTTGTTCATCAATATTTGTTTAGTGACTATCTCAGGACTGGCTTGAGCTAGGGTTAAAAGTAACAAATATCCGCGCTCGGATAGGGTAATCTCCGTTTTCTGGTACAGTAACTTTCGATTTACTACATCGAGTTGATATTCACCAATCTCATACCCCACCACATTTTTAGCCATTAATACATCCTTTACCAGCAGACACCACTATAAATTCAGCTCAATTAATACGCAACCACTGTCTTGGGTAACGTCAAAAAAATAATGTAACATATTGATTATAAAGCACTTCACATTAACTCACATTAACTCAGGTTAAATCAAAGAGCTTTACTTGAGAAGTGCAGTCAAGCAGGGCTAAAGTTATTTGGCTCACTCAAAGCTTATAGAAAAACCCTGCAGTTCATATTGGGATAATTTGACGATTTTTACAGGAATGTTACAGATGAAAAACCAGATTAGGAAAGTTCAACATCTCAAAATTGCGACATCGCTTCCCACTAACGCCAGCTTAATACAACCAAAATTATTAGCAGTTAGCCAAGCAGGCAGTGTTGCAGATATTGACGGTGTAAACGAAAACGCGTTAAGCACTGCTGCGTTTTATAAAAGTGATCCGGATGGCGCATTTTTTCGGGGAAAAACCACTACGGGCTTATCTTTTTACTCAGGAATAATAAAATGAATATGAAATTTGAATTGTCAGGTTCCAAAGGGTCTGTGACACTGTTGCTGATGTCGACGCTAGTTTCAACATCGCTCATGGCGAGTCTCGTGAAGCAATCAAGGGTTGATTGTGGCGTCAGGGAACAGGAGTCAAGTACTGATAGTGCGTTTTGCAGTTACTCAGACACCCAGTCCGCCATAGGCAGTAGTCCCGAATTCGACTTTAACATCACGGCGACTGCAGCAACAGGGTATGTATTTGGGGGATTGCGAACCAGAGGAGACATCATTTTTGACGGTCTATTACGCGGGAGTGTCGGTGCGTACGCACCGTGGTCGGCAGGAACATTTGCATTGGTTCAATACATAGACTCTTTTCTCTTCAGCTTTTCCAATGTTGCACCTGGCGAGACACTCACGATGAAAACTATCACGCGATTTCACGGTAATAACTACGAATACGTCGACGAAAGCTTATTCTATGATGGCAACATAGCGTCGATGCAAAGCGAATATAGCATTGGAGGTTTCGGCGTTCCCAGTGTAAATCAGATGGCGTCGTTTTTAGATATTCGAGACGGGCTCGTCACGTCACTCGGTTCATCAGATGTCACCAATATCTTCACCAAGTCGCTGACTGTTGATGTCAACAGCGCTTTCAGAACCAGCATAAGCCAAACACTCTCCACAACACTTTATTTTAATAACGGCTTTAGTGGCCCGGTTGGTGTTGGCAGCGGGGCCTTCGGTGCTGATTTTAGCAGCACCGCCGGGGTGTTGAGTATCGAATTCTTTGACAGCCAAAACAAACTGGTTGATTACCAACTTACCACCGATACGGGTTTGTTTTCGTTTTTGCGCGCTGCGCCTCCGGTCTCATCAGTGCCAGCGCCAGGCACTATCAGCATGATGCTACTTGGATTGTGTGCCTTGGTGAGTTTGAAACGTCGTCAGTTGAGGGTTTCAGCTGCAGTGAGAACATCGTAGCGTTAAGTGAATAAACACGTGACTGCACGTTGTAGAGTTTATAATCTCGAGGTTCTGCTTAAGTTTATTATGCTGGGCAGAGCACTTGATTCGTATAACCAACGAGGCTGATAACCTGTGGGGGCAGAGGCTGACGAGTTCCCACGAAATACACATAAAAAACAATAAGATAATTAGAAAATAAAGTGAACATTCATAGTGTTTGGTGACCAGATCTATCGCCAAACAAAAATATTCATTGAAAATACTATGAATGTAAAACAACTGTTATCAAAATATTTATTAGATGTCACGCCCACCATGCACAAAATTCGTCGACAGAGTTTATTTACAGCCATTGAAAGCACCATAAATGGTGGAGTACTTTTTGCTATGGGACTAGGTCGTAAAATTGACAATCTTGCCTATCAAAAATATCGCATTAAACGTGTTGACAGATTATGCGGCAATGTTCATTTACAGCAAGAAATCCCGCTCGTTTATAATCAAATGTGTGCGGCTATTGTGGGTCAAAATACACAACCTATTATTCATGTTGATTGGTCAGACTTGGATACCCGTAAGCAGCATTTTTTCATTCGTGCATCGATTGCTGCTTGAGGACTTTCATTAACGCATTGTGGAGAAATTCACCCATTGAGACTTAAAGAGAGCCCTAAAATTCATCGTTTATTTATGCAAAAATTAAAGGTGATGTTACCTAAAAATGTAAACCCAGTTATCGTCAATGATGTAGGCTTTAGGATCCCTTGGTTTACACTTTTAGAATCACTTGGCTGAAGACAATGACTACCTGGCTTTGGATGGGCTGGAAGACGATCCGATGTTGCAAATTCACGGGTATTCTATTACTTAACGCATCGCTACAGGCAAACAGCAAGGACGAAAGGTCTTTACCTTGCAAATCATTGCACCTATGGCAGAGCATGGGCTTGCGTCAGGCTGTGCCGCAAATGTTGTAGGCTTCAGTCTCCATGCAGGTGTCATGAGCAATGCACAGGATAGGGGTAAACTCGAAAGACTTTGCCGTTCCTTATTTTGAAGAGAGTCCTGCTCTGGGGTATCAGAATAAAGGTTGGCAATAACAACTTACCCCAAGGTGCGCTTCAAACTCAAAACACCCTACCGTGACTGCACTACCGTTGACCGGCGCAGTCATGCCACCTTTGAGGCGCTGGATTTTATTGCCCGTTTAGCGGCACTGGTGCCC
The DNA here is from genome assembly GCA_046709505.1 of Paraglaciecola sp. Taxonomy (GTDB): domain Bacteria; phylum Pseudomonadota; class Gammaproteobacteria; order Enterobacterales; family Alteromonadaceae; genus Paraglaciecola. Next base: position 4,295 of record JBKEFM010000227.1, read on the forward strand.
AAACCCAGAGTTAATCTGATGCGTTTTCATGAGAAACATCCTTGTATCTCAACCTCCAGTTGTCCAAATTCATTCCCGATGAATTTGTCACAGTGTATTTGTGCGAGGCGGCCCTCCACCAAACAGTCAGCACCGCGTGACAATAACTCCATCCTTACGAAATAAGGCTAAACAAGCCTTGCCGACAGGGCAGGAAAAAACACGGGCACAAAAGCACCAGTCGATGACCTGGGCACAAAGGCTTAAACGGGTTTTTGGGATAGAGATAGAAACCTGTGAGCAATGCGGTGGTGCGGTTAAAGTTATAGCGAGATTGCAGCGACAAATCGGTAGGAAAGCCGATTTTCACCGCGCATGCTGCCAGCAGGGATGTGTCTAACGAACATTTATTTTTTGATCCAAAAGATACTTAGTCACCTAAATACAAAGAATAATGATGTCGTCGAATCTACCCCTCCACAAAGTAGAGCTCCACCTCAGATGAGTCTATTTGAATAAAAGCCGTTCATCATAAGCAATATTCAAAACTGGTTTGCACAACATCGGGAGGTGTTTGTTCTAAATTCTTAATTATGTAAAAACAGTTGATTAATAGACGAAAAATAACCGACTTTCACTCCCTCAAAAATATAATAGACTGGCAAACAAAAAAAACTAGGCAAGATAGATTTCATTTTATAAAAAATGACATTTTATTTACCTATACACCAATACGCACGGTGGATAAACGCCCCATTCTGCCGCTGCCCGATTCCCGCAACAACCATGAGGAGTGCGCTGTGGAGTACAAGCACGACATCGAAGCCGAAATCAAACTCGCCCAGCAATACGGCCTTTACAACCCTGCCAACGAGCATGATGCTTGCGGCATCGGTTTTATAGCCCATATTAAAGGCCATAAAAGCCATTCCATCGTTAAGCAAGGCTTGCTCATCCTGAAGAATCTCGCCCATCGCGGCGCGGTCGGTGCAGACAAGTTGATGGGCGACGGCGCGGGCGTTCTGATTCAGCTTCCGGATCAGTACTATCGCGAAGAAATGGCCAAGCAGGTTGTCGAACTGCCTCCGCCCGAAGAATATGGCGTAGGCATGATTTTCTTGCCGAAAGAAACGACATCCCGCATCGCGTGCGAGCAAGAGATAGAACGCGTGGTGCGCGCCGAAGGGCAGGTCGTGCTGGGTTGGCGCAACGTGCCAGTCGACACCGAGATGCCAATGTCGCCTACCGTGCGTGAAAAAGAGCCGGTGATCCGCCAGATCTTCATAGGTCGCGGGCCAGACATCACGTCGGGCGACGCGCTGGAACGTAAACTATACGTGATTCGTAAGTCTTCCAGTCACGCAATCCAGACGCTGGATTTGCCCAACGGCAAAGAATTTTTCGTACCTTCGATGTCGGCCCGTACCATTGTCTACAAGGGTTTACTGCTGGCAGATCAAGTCGGTCTCTATTACAAAGATTTACAGGATGAGCGCTGCGTTTCCGCATTGGCACTGGTGCATCAACGTTTTTCAACCAATACCTTTCCGGAATGGCCGTTGGCTCACCCTTTTCGCCTGA
>JBKEFM010000228.1:0-5764 GCA_046709505.1 Paraglaciecola sp.
GCTGCAAATTCAACACAATAGAATCTTGGCGAGTGTAGTCAGTAGATAAGTTATCGCCTACTTCAGCGTATACAACATTTATCCTTTGTAAACAGCGCTCAATGGTGGCAATTTTATTGATTATCACATCATTCATTTGCCACACTCATGTGTTGCAGCAAAATTTCTGCTCTCTCGTCATTTAAATGCTGATACATTGACATAACCTGCATTTCAAATAAGCCTGCATGGTTTGCAGCATCATAAATGCAAATTCCGTAATGAATCACTTGGTTTTGCATCACTGTAGAAGCACTTAGTAGGTCAACTAAATCCACATCGTTTTTTAATGCATTTGCCAATTCACTTTGCATCTGCCAACGAACAACAGAGTCAAGTTTCGCCTTACCTAATATAGCAATATCAATATCACTTTAGCTATTCACTAAGCCTTGTGCATGAGATCCAAATAAATATATTAGTTTAATATTTTCACATTGCGCTAATATCAATGCACGAATGTCATTAATTAACTGCTCCTGCGATATTTTAGCCATAGTACCCAACCCTACTTGGTGATGCTTTATTTTACCCACTGATTTAACCAACAACAAGGTAACGCAAGTAAAAGACTATTCACCACAGAGGTCTCAGAGTTAAAAACCATGAGGTTGTTTTATATTAAGAATCCTTCTCTGTGTGTACTCTGTGGTGTACCAACACTTTTATTAGAACAGCTATTCTTTAGCCAGCGCCACATCAAAGCCATGTTTTTTGAGCAAAGCATACTGCTTAGCTTTGTCCAGGTCGTGTTTCACCATTTCAGCACACATTTCTTCAACGGTAATTTCGGGTACCCACCCCAGTTTTTCTTTGGCTTTACTTGGGTCACCCAATAAGGTTTCAACCTCTGCCGGGCGGAAATAGCGGGTGTCGACTTTAACAATCACATCACCGACTTTTACGCTTGGTGCATCATCACCAGTCACAGCAGTAACAGTGGCAATTTCTTCTATGCCTTTACCACTAAACTCAAGAATAATTCCAGCATTTTCAGCTGACATACGCACAAATTCACGCACTGAAATCTGTTTGCCTGTGGCAATAACAAAATCTTCGGCCTGTGCTTGTTGTAACATCATCCATTGCATACGCACATAATCTTTGGCATGACCCCAGTCACGTAGGGCATCCATATTGCCTAAAAACAAACACTGCTCTGCGCCCTGAGCTATATTAGCGATCGCACGGGTAATTTTGCGGGTTACAAATGTCTCGCCGCGGCGAGGAGATTCATGGTTAAACAGTATCCCGTTACAGGCAAAAATACCGTAAGACTCACGATAGTTAACTACAATCCAGTAGGCATACATTTTAGCCACGGCATAAGGTGAACGGGGGTGAAAAGGTGTGGTTTCTTTTTGCGGAATTTCTTGCACTTCACCGTACAACTCAGAGGTAGACGCTTGGTAGAATTTGGTTTTCTTTTCCAGCCCCAAAAAGCGAATCGCTTCGAGTAAACGTAATGTGCCAAGGGCATCTACATCAGCGGTATATTCAGGCGCTTCAAAAGACACCGCAACATGTGACTGCGCCCCTAAGTTATATACTTCATCAGGCTCTACCTCGCGCATAATACGAATAAGGTTAGATGAATCGCTCAAATCGCCGTAGTGCAGCTTAAAACGGGCATTTTCGATATGTACATCTTCATAAATATGATCAACACGCTGGGTGTTAAACGAAGATGCACGACGTTTAATACCGTGAACTTCATATCCTTTTTCTAACAATAGCTCGGCTAAGTAGGAGCCGTCCTGGCCGGTTACCCCGGTAATCAACGCTTTTTTTATCATGATACAACTCTTATTTTATATGGATACTTTTTCGAAAAACACAATTAGTGATGCCAAAGTATAATACCAAATCATCCGGCAAAAACATCTTAAACTCGGTTATTCTTGCCCTATTTTCACTGGTTTTTTACTTGGATCATAAATCCCCTGTATACCTATACCCAAAATCATTGACGTTGCAGCTAAGAAGCAAAGGAACTCACCCCAATCACTTAGATGCTCGAAGTGATTGGGGTGAGTGAGAGCAGCCAACAACGCTGCAGCTTCAAAGGTAACGGGGATATACATTTTTAAAACAGCCTAAGGCGAATAAATGATTTTAATATAATAGCCCTAGTGTTTCAGGCAACAAGCATACCTTTTGTGAACAGGCTTGCAGTGTTAATGATAGGATATTTTTTTGGTTATTGTTTCCTTTGACTGAAAAGGGAATAAGTACTTTATTTTCATATAAATTCATTACCGTTTGCGATAATCCTAATTTTTTTTCATTGCCCGTCGGATAGTCCACAAACAGCTCCAATGAAGAATTTAGCAAGGTAAGTTTAGTGGGAATAAGAGATTTATCATTAGGTTGATTAGAATTGATATGCCACCCCGGCATAAGTCTAATTTCTATCTGCGCAGCACCTTTTAAGAACTGTACTCTTGCCACGCCCTTTCCTTTTGCGAAAGGCTGAACGAGCTTTGCTGTTGATAATATTTGTTTACCCCAGGCAGAAATAACTGACGCGGAGTCAACGTTTAAATCATGAAAATTAAATTTTGATTTAAGCAAATTCAGTACAGGATAGTATGTCTTAGCTGAGTGATATTCCACCAATACTTGCAAAGCAAACATACTCACTCCTGCTGAACTTGGCAACTCAGAATCAAACTGCAGATTGGGCCAATCAGCCTGATTTAATAGTCTGACAAACGGTGCAGATAAGGTCTGTATAAACGTCAAATATTTCTCGTCATCCAATGTCCAATATAATTGGTTAAACGCAATAATCAGCCATGCGTAGTCCTCTACTGTTGCTGGTATTGATGCCTTGCCTTGGAATACAATCCTGTTTAGTATATTTTGTTGATAAAACCGCTGCATGATATCTTGTGAGAGTTGTAGCAAAGACTCGCTAACATTTTGCTTATCTGTTACTTGCAACAATTCGGTCAAACTCAATAAATAAAGTGCATTCCAGGCAAGTACACTTTTACTATCTACATTAGGCAGAGATTGACCCAGGCGTAACTGTTTTAAAGCGGCTATTTTATCTGCTGAAAGTAATGTGTCTTGTTGCAAATGCAACAAATCATTGACTCGCCCTACGTTTGTTTGCTCATCATTAGTGTAAAAAAGGTTATTCGTAAACTTATAATAACCGCCTTCAGTGCCCGCAGAAATAGCGGAGAGTGAAGAGGCATAGCCAATATCTTGTTTTAAGAATGTCGTAACAAATTCAATTATTTGTTCCGCAAAGGCGATGTATTTATCATCACCTGTAAGCGAATAGATGCGGACTAACACCCTAATTAAGTTACCCTGATCATAGAGCATTTTTTCAAAATGAGGGTGCTGCCAATCACCGTCTTCGCCGTAGCGATGCATTCCCCCATCAATGAAATCATAACTTACACTGGTCAACAATTGACTTACTTGTTGTTGAACTAAGGCCAAGTCGGCTGAAGAATTATGTTTAGCATATTCATCGAGTAGCAATAACAACCAATTCGCTCGCAAAAAACGCGGCCCCTGCCCAGCTTGTTCTTGTTTAAGTAGGGTACGAATTGTGGCAAGAGCACGTTGCTGTTTACTCTGCACATCAGTCGAAGATACGCTAAGTGAGGCTTGCCTTAAAGGTGGCAAGAGTTGCTGTTGCTGCATGGCTGCATAGCTTGCGATTGAAGCGGGTGCTGATGCCCACTTTTTCGCTAAAGTAGCCAGTGTTGCATAAAGCTCCTTCTGTTCCATGTAAGAAGCAATCCAAACAATATTGTTATCTGGTGTTAGCACCACTTGAATGGGCCAACCCGGGTTTGGGATCATATTAGCCAGGGCGCGATGATACTTATGGTCAATCTCTGGATAGCGTTCTCTGTCAAGTTTAATGCTCACAAAAAAAGTATTTAGCAATTCGGCAAACTGTTGGTTCTCATAGCTCTCACTGGCCAAAACGTGGCACCAGTGACATGTCTCATAGCCAATGGATAAATACACCAGTTTGTTTGCTGACTGCGCCGCCGCAAAGGGGTTGTCTGTCCACGCAAACCAGTCGACGGCTTGCAGTGCGTGGCTCAGTAAGTAGGGTGAGTCTTGCTTGATGAGGCGATTGACATAAGTAGGCTTTTCTTCCGGCTTAATCAGTTGTTGCTCAATAAACCAACTTTGGCGTTTTTCAAACCAGGGGTATAAAGTATCCTGCTTGCTAACTGGCGCTGCCCAAAGATGGGTACTGTAAAGCAAAGTAAAAGCAACCAAGGCCAGCTTTATCATTGTGAACCATAATTCAGCAAGTATGATTGGTTGCCTTCAAGCACACCAAAAGATTCTCGTTGACCATTTGGCCAAATCACCATAATGCGAGCATTTTTTTCTTTACCCAAACCAATATGTTGTGTTTTAGGGTGCACCGACATATAACCTTGGCTACTGGAAACCTGTCGCCACGCATATCCCGAGTCGCCAAAGCCAACTAAAATCTGCGCACCAATCGCGTCCAGGTTGACGCCATTTTTTGGCGCGCCAACCAACTTGATTTTTAGCCAATTATTATCAAGCTTATTGGCGTTATTGCGAAACAGCATGGCACTATCATGATAGTTATTAACAACTACATCTAAGTCACCATCGTTTTCAAGATCTAAATAAGCGACTGATCGACTATTGGCAACAATATCTAAACCTGAAGGTTGTGACTTATTTGTTAAGCGGCCCCCCTCATTAAGATAAAATACATTAGACGCTTTACCTGCGTCGGGGAAAATAACCTCTTCACTTTCGTAGGCATTTTTAGTGGAATAAACGAAATAATCATTCATGCCATTAACCACATAGAGATCTTCATCGCCATCATTGTCTACATCAAAAAAGTCAGCATCCCATGCCCAACCAGTCGACGTATCACCCCGACCAATTTGGTCACTCAAACGATAAGCTAAACGTCCATCAATTTTTGCCGACATAAACAAATCGTTGCTTTCCACGACTCGCATATTGGCCAATTTATTTGGATTAAATATAGCCGCGGTATCTTTTGAGGGCAATACATAACGCTCGTCTTTATTCATCGTAATAATATTAGAGATATACACATCGGGGAAGCCATCTTGATTCAAATCTGTCAGAGAAATGTTCATCGTATAGGATGGTTTATCTGTACCTAATTCATTGGCGACGTTGACCAATTCCTTTCCTTTTCTATTTATATAATATGCGTTAACCCCAAAATCATTACCCACAATTAAGTCTTGCCAACCATCTTGATTAACATCGGTATGCGTGACAGCTTGGCCCCAACCCGTATTAGCCGCACCTAATGCTCCGTCGGTTCGCTCAAAAGTAAAATTCCCTTTGTTAATGAATAGCTGATTTTCAGTGCCATTGTCATTTTTACGGGCCAAGGTGGGCAGAATACCCTGTAAATAATTACCAAAATAAACCACGTAAATGTCCAACAATCCATCATTATTAATATCTACCAGGGTAGCAGGGCCCGCCACTAGTTGTTTACCGCCAAGCTGTGCATCCGCAGTTTTGTCATCGAAGGTGCCATCGCCCATATTTTTATATACCCGGTGCGTATCATTAACATAGGTAATAATAATATCTTGTAGTCCATCATTATCTAAGTCAGCAATAAGGGGTTGGCGGGGTTCTCCAGGTAGCCCATCTTCTTTCCTTTGCCAGTTTAAACCAGCCGATGCAGTGATATCGACAAACTTGC
>JBKEFM010000229.1:0-5621 GCA_046709505.1 Paraglaciecola sp.
AATAAGCTACGTACCCGGGTTTTCAAGTGCCACGTTGGCCAATTATTATTAATTACGGCTTGTTTTAGCTAAATTTGGCGGAGTGAGTGTTTTTGGAATGGGCAGACATAAACAGGTGAGCATCAATCCCCTCGAAGTCATTTATGTTGGGTGTGGGTTTAAACTTGCTTCTTAGACCGACGTAATGATAAACCCATTAAGCCTAATGCGAATATAAAAATGGAGGGCGGTGCGGTGACGCTCACCTGAGCGCTGCCGAAGTCGAGATCTTGGTTGTGCGTTTCAGTGTCGGCTGCTTCTCTCCAGATGCTCCATGTATACATGTCTTCGGTACGGTTATATACGCTATCGAATGAATATTTGTATTGTTGGCTGCCGCTATACCCGGGTGCTTTTTCAACTAGGTTGGCGGAGTTAGTCCATTCTATATGTATATTAAAATCATCAGCGGAGGTGATTTTTCCATAGGCATTATCGATTGGGGATGTTTGGGATGAACTGCTGTTAATTAGAAAGTCATACACGTGATCCGAATTAGCCGAATATGAGAACGATACAAAATTGCTAGCATCCCACGATCCATTCGGGATAGGATCTCCATTTACATCGGTGCCAAAGTCTTTCAAAGTAAGGGTGGCGTGCGCAGTAGTGTATTGACTGGGGTCTGTTGGTCTAACACCTATCTTACCGCTACAATCGTAACAGGTTGCTTCCCATTCAACAGTACTCAGTATGGGTTCCGCGTTTACGATTTTGATGGTAGCACTAGCTAATAGAATCAAACCGGTTAAAATAATTTTTAAAAATTTAAATTCCATTTCGTACCCTTTTTGATTCTTTTTTTTTACAGCCAAGTACTGCTAAAATTTATATTTCACTCTTTTCTACGACGGTCATATTACACACAATGAAGGTACAAAGACTTACCACCATTCATACATAGGTACTTAATATAATACCTTACCCCCACCATTAAAAATCCATTGCCGGATGTCAGCCATATTTGAATAAGAGCGGCATCTCTTTATCTCGTTTAATCTTCGCCCGTCTGGCGTATTTTTCTAAGTATTTCTCCGCATCAGTCAGGGTCGCCTCAACCGTGGCAACATGACCGGTAAATTCCTCAATGTCGCTAAGAAAGACCGTTATCCCAAGGTAGTTAAGCTGTCCCTCAAGCAAGGGAATATTGCTTATTTCTATAATCCCCCCCGGCAATGGCATTAGTTGTCCCGCTCAGACCTGCTAAATCCCTTATTTGGTAGGTCTGATAAAATCTGACACTTTGGGTGGCATTTTTATCTTTTTTATACTGGGTACTTATCAAGGAGGAATAAATCACCAATCAGATGCCCAAGGCTGACTGTCGGCTTTGCTCTAAGCCAAAAATTCTGGAGGAAAGCTCACTGTCCGCTTAGGGCTATTGACATAGATTTTGTGAATACTCAGTGGCGACCCATCTAATTAATGCCACAAATTATGATTTTTTTAAAATGATATGGAAATATTTCCCCAGCCACATATAGGGATCAGACGCACCATAGTCTATTTCCGCCTGTTTGAGTTGGGTGAAATGACTGATTTGCATACTTCTTTGCTGCAGATAATCATGAAAACAGCGCAGGCCAGCCAGTGATACTATGTTAACAGGTTGAGCGTGGAGGTAGGCTAATACATCCCTGGGATACAAAGGATAATTTGGACTCAACCTTACCTTTTTTTTGACCTTCATTCCTTGTTCAACATAGTCAAAGTTACCGTACAGTAGATTACCAAAGCGCTGGGCATCTTTATTAAAAAAACTTAATGACATATGCCCGCCAGGTGCGGTCAGGCGCAGCAACTTTTCGATCACCGGATAAGGGTCGCTCAGCCATTCAAGTACGGCATGACAAATCACCAGATCATACAAGCGTTCTTCAGGGAGGCTTAATATATCTCCTTTAACTATATGTAATGCCGGATGTTGATTGCATTTAACCTCAGCCAGTTGCAAAGCGTCAGCGGAAATATCCGTAAGGGTAACCTCACACCCCAGCTGCAGCATTTCTTTGCTCATTTCCCCCGTCCCTCCCCCCGCATCCAGCACCCGGGGTTGCAGCAATGGTAAGTTCAGGTATTTGACCAGATAATGCATTAACAGCTCGTGTCTGAGCTGCCCCTTAGTCGTGCCATAGATATTGTTTTCGAACTTATTCGCAATAACATCAAAGTTCTGATCACCTGTTGTTTTTGTCATATGTCTCATTTTGTCAAATTGCAAGAAGGTATTGAGTCAATCAGGGGTTATAACCTGCCCTAAGCGGGATTGGCTATATCGATAAATGTCACGTCTACGTCAAACGTCTCAGCCAAGTGCTCGCCAATGGCTCTGGCGCCGTATCTTTCTGTTGCGTGGTGACCGGCGGCATAAAAATGTATATTCATTTCACGGGCGCTATGGATAGTTTGTTCCGACACCTCACCGGTGATAAAAGCGTCAACACCCTGTTCAGCGGCAGCGGTAATGTAACCCTGCCCTCCCCCCGTGCACCAGGCAACCGTATGAATAAGTTGATTATTAACCTGCTCCAGTAACGGCACCTTAGCTAACCTGTGCTCAAGTCTCTTACTGAGGGCCTGTGGTTCAATACCCGTCTCGAATCTGCCATGCATAACAATGCCCTCGGGGGCTGAAGGTACCTGTAAGGCGCCCAATACTTCAATGCCTAGCTGTTTGGCCAATTGCACGTTGTTGCCCCATTGCGGGTGCACATCCAGGGGTAAATGGTAGGCATACAAATTGATGTCGTGGGCCAGTAACGTGGCTAAACGACGTTTTTTCATTCCCTGCACACACGGGTCTTCCCCTTTCCAAAAATAGCCGTGGTGCACAAAAATCGCATCAGCTTTTTGTTCAATAGCCTGGTCGATGAGCGCCTGTGATGCCGTCACCCCGCAGATAATTTTGCCAACAGTGGTTTTACCTTCAACTTGTAAACCATTAGGACAAAAATCCTGCAGTGTCTCAGGTTTCAACAACTTATTAAGATAAGTCAGCAGGGTCCGATTATTAATACTCATGGGATTTTCTCGTGGATTTTGCCAACATAGACAGGTATTTTGCCATTATTAGACTTTGCTTGTAAAAAAGGATGTGAAAATCAGGTTCTTTTCTTCTTCAAATTAAAAAGTGAGACCTTACTATAAGTGATCTGGATAAGGAGCACGTTATTACAAAATTTACGCAATCTTACATCGCTGCAAATGGCAAAGCATTTGAAATTGCAGCGAAATCTGGTTGGTAAAGTGTTCACGGGGAAACCATGTACACCTGGCACAACGTGATAAAATTACGCACGGGTTTGCAGGCAGTAAACCCCCGACTAAAATTACAGAAGCAAGCTAATTCAGCCCTAGCTAAGGTGAGCAAAGGCTGAAGACCAAAAAAGTGACTCAGCCTGAGGGTGAGGTCTTTTAGTTAAAGCCAGGTGGTTAGCGCAGATAGAGCAATAAAATTCAGGCTCTATTCATGGTCGCTAATGGCTCTATTCATGGTCGCTAATGTGCCGGTTCAAGCACTAAACCTGTCACACTTATACTGTGGGCATTTTTTCACGGTTTCAAAACGGCTAAAAATCCTTTGAACTGCTCTTTGGTACGACTCACCGATGCCTTATGATCCACTATAGGCAGTGGATAAGGCAGTTTTTTCACATCCATAGACCTGGCGGGTTCATGTACTTGCTTTGGACTGAGTTGACTTAATTGCGGTAACCACTTTTTGATAAATAGTCCCTGTGGATCAAATCGTTCGCTTTGCGTGGTGGGATTGAAAATACGAAAATAGGGTGCAGCATCTGTGCCCACTGATGCGCTCCATTGCCAGCCGCCGTTATTCGAAGCATAATCCCCGTCAATCAGTTGGCTCATAAAATACGCTTCCCCCCATTTCCAGGGCAGCAATAAATGTTTGCAAAAAAAGCTAGCGACTATCATGCGTAATCTATTGTGCATCCAGCCCGTTTCCTTAAGGGCGATCATGGCCGCATCTACTATGGGATAACCGGTCTGTCCATCACACCAAGCCTGAAAATGTATTTTGTTGGTTGACCAATGAAAAGCTTGATAATGCTTTTGAAACGCCATACCGCGACTGACGTGGGGGAAGTGAAACATCACATAACGATAAAAATCTCGCCATGCCAACTCCTTTAGCCATGTATATCCGCCATGGGATGGACTGAGGATCCTGTCACCATATTCTCCCATTAAACCAGCCAGACACCGGGCTGAACTGACCGCACCTATTGACAGATACGCCGCCATCTGGCTGGTACCATCAACCGAGGGAATATCCCGATTGAGAGCATAATCCACTGCATGTTCCTGAATAAATAATTGTAATTTAGCGTTTATTGCCTCATCACTACTAGGCCAGGGCGGCACTGAGCAAGGGCGCTCTAACAGAGATAAATTGACAGACTGTACAGTGCCGGCGATCGCCGACTGCGTAGCATTTTTACTGTCTGGTTTGGGCATGTTTTGACACAGAATTTCCAGCCAACGATTAAAATACGGCGTAAATACTTTATAGGGAGTCTGCTGTTTACTTAAAATAAGCGATGGTTTTACTAGGCAAGTATCGTGAAATTTGGCAACTGAAATGTCGTTTTGTGCGAGCAAATGTTTAACCTGAGCATCGCGTTGACGCTCGTCCCATTCATACTCAGCATTGAAATACAGGTTTTGTATAGCATGGTCGCGGCAAAAAGCTAACAACGTATGGGCAGTCTGCCCATACGTTTGGCTATCAATAAGGTGCAGTTCAATATTCCGCTGTGCCAGCAACGTTTTAAGCTCTGTCAAACGATTTAATATTAAGTTGATTTTACAGGGGGCATAACCATAGTTATCCCATTGCTGAGGCGTCAAACAATAGACTACTGTAACCTGTTGATGGTGCTCAAGTGCATAATCCAATGCACTGTTCCACTTATCCCGTAAATCCGTGCGCAGCCAGACCAATGCTTTCAAATTATTCCTTAGTTATCTCGTAACCACATTAAAAGATTGCTTATGGTACGTTAGTTTTTTATAAACTGATCAATTCAACATTTTTTTCACAGTTGCACTACCTGATCGACAAATCTTGTATTTGTTATTTTAGTGTTCCGGTATCATGAAAAATAAGTTGAAATAGTAGGCAATGCCGTTCCATTGCGTCTCTATTTATAGCAATAAAGAAGCCGGCCAGACTCTAAATAACATGTTACCAATCGTGCAATGTCAGATGTGACACAAAAGCTTCAACCGGGAAAATGGACGACCCTGTGTAGTATAAATAAGCTCAGCGCCGCCTTGTTGTAAAGCTAAGCAAGGGATAATCGGTCAGTTCAGGTGTATACCCAAGTGACTTCAAAATACAGATTCACGGTTTAAGCAGAAATTCAAGGGGTGAGACACAACACTGATTTTTCCCTAAGCTCCCTGCTGGTATGTTTTAAATCCCCTACTACTGCGTTATTTGTATTGAACAATGGAAAGCTATGCCACAATAAAAATGTCTTGTGTTTGATGATTTTAATTCCTGGTGATCTCTGCATTTTGAGGTCATTTGAGTATAGGCTTGCAGATAAAATAAA
>JBKEFM010000230.1:0-5604 GCA_046709505.1 Paraglaciecola sp.
GTCAATTGTAAACGCAATAAAAGCACTATTGATGGTGGAACCGGCAGCGATTCCTACATTATCAAAAAGTAGCCCGACGAGCTGTTCTATACCATTATAATCGGCGTCACTTGTCAACTCCAGGTCAGAACTGTCGGTGTATACTCTACCCTGATAGGTAGAGCTAGTAGCGTCTGGACCAGTCACCACCGACTCTTCAGCATGATTATTCATGTCCACAGTTATGACATTGGCCATCGATGCGCCACCGTAGAGATTCATCAATAAGCAGGTGCTCAATATATATTTTTTCATTAACATGACTCATTAAAATAAAAGATAGTTTTGCGGAGTATAGGTAAAATAAAACGTCATTTTTCCTAAAATCAAAATAGATGATGCCTCATATTTCCCATATTTACATCTATTTTATATTCTTAATATAGTGAAAGTTGGCTATTTTATATTCTTAATGGAGTGGTAATCCCCCCAAAAAATAGCTGAAGTCAAAAGTAGAAAATTCTCGTAAACTTTACGCAGGAGATCTACATGAAAACATCAAGATTTAGTGACAGCCAAATCATGGCTATTTTAAAACAAGGGGAAGCTGGCGTGCCGGTACCTGAGCTGTGCCGTGAACATGGTATGAGTAGCGCAACGTTTTATAAGTGGCGTGCAAAATATGGTGGTATGGATGCGTCCCTCATGGCTCGGATGAAAGAGCTGGAAGAGGAAAATCGTCGTCTCAAAAAAATGTATGCTGAAGAGCGATTGAAGTACGACATTATCCAGGAAGCCATGGCAAAAAAGTGGTGAAGCCTTTTCAACGACGAGAGATGGCTAAAGATACAGTCGAACATAAGCGCGTTAACGTGAGCCTTGCATGCCGAATTTTTCAGGTTAGCGAAACATGCTATCGCTATCAGGTTAAATTGCGTGATGAGAATGTTAAAATAGCACACTGGCTGATACGTTTGGCCCATGAGCAACGTAATTGGGGCTTTGGTTTGTGTTTCTTGTACTTACGTAATGTCAAAGGGTTCAAGTGGAACCATAAGCGTGTGTATCGCATATACCGTGAGCTGGAGTTGAACTTGCGGATCAAGCCCAGGAAACGATTGGTACGTGAGAAACCCGAGCCATTAGCGGTGCCTGATGCCATCAATGAAGTGTGGTCGATGGATTTTATGCATGACCAATTACAAGATGGACGGAGCTTCCGTTTGTTCAATGTGATTGATGATTTTAATCGAGAGGGATTGGCTATTGATGTTGATCTGTCACTTCCTGCTGAAAGGGTAAAACGGTCACTCGATCACATTATTGAATGACGAGGCAAACCAAAGAAAATTCGCAGTGATAATGGGCCGGAATATATCAGCCATATCCTGGCAAATTGGGCTAAAAAAAATGATATTGAACTGTTATTCATTCAACCTGGTAATCCACAACAGAACGCTTATGTAGAGCGGTTTAACGGCACGGTACGTTATGGTTGGCTAGCTCATTACCTATTTGAAAGTATCGAAGAGGTCCAGCAACACGCCACAAATTGGCTGTGGACTTACAATCATGAAAGACCCAATATAGGCATTGGCGGTATAACACCAAAACAAAAAGGGGTGTTAGTTGCATAACCTCTACTTTTTATTTCAGTTAAAAATGGGGGGATTACAGAGTGAAAGTTGGCTATTTTTCGTCTATTACTCAACTGTTTTCACGTAATTCAGGATTCAAAACAAGAACCTCCCACTGTTGTGCAAACCAGTTTTGAATATTACTTTTTTTTATGATGATGAACTGCTTTTATTCAAATACAGCGAGTTGTGTTGGTCCGACCCCGGTTTTCTGGGCCTTAAGCTGTGCGGCAGTTAATGCATCCGGGCAAGTATCAAAAAATACTGACACCTGACGCAGGCAGCGGCTATACATGTCGATGGTTTTGGGACTTTTTTCTTGCAAGGCCAGTTCATGTAGATATGCTTGATACAATTGCTTAAAACGGGTTTGATCGTTAATGTTCATCACAACACTCCTTAATTCACCTTCAAGATTAGAGGGCATAAGAAGTACAAACGATCTTTGCTTTTTCTGCCGCATAGCGGCTTCGTTCAACAACAACATCAAACGGAAATTTTACAGTTGGCTGTTTTTCGTTCCTTAAACATTATAGCCAACTGTAAATTTCCGCTTATGTAAGCGTTATGACTCAGAATAATTTCTTAGCATCTTTGAAGAAATTTTCATGCGTTCCTAAAGTCATCAATTCGAGAACTAATGCTCCGTCTTCGTAGCTGTAACCGAGAAGCGTAATTTGTTTTGCCATCTTGAATTTGTACACTCTCATAAAAGAAAGGTCACCTTTCTTTTGTTCACCGATAGTTGGCGATTCCAATAACGTTTTGACTGCACTATCTAAATCAGACTTTTGTTTTTTATGCAGTTTCTTTACTGCTTTTTTAAAACTTGGGGTTTGTAGTACTTTGGTCTTACTAACCAAATGTATATTCCTCTAGCTTCCCAGCCTCTCTTTCTGCTTTTGCGATAATGACTTTTTTAACAAATTCGTAAGGTAATTCAGGATTATCTTCCATCATTTCGCCTATCTTAGCCCAATGTTCAATTTGCTTTGGAGTCGTTCTATTTAGGGCTTTAGCCATAATTGTTGCTTTCTCAACTAACTTTTGATCTAATCGAATACTTGCAGTTGCCATAATAATTCTCTTGGTGCTTGAGTTTACTGTAGTACTTTGCTACAAATGTGGCAATTAGTTATGATAAGCGTGTCAAAATTAACTCTGTAAGGTGGCCGAAATTTTTGCAAAAAAACAAAAGATGTAAAAATGCAGCCAACTTACTCGCAATTTATACGGGCGTTAATGTTCGCTTTAGAGCTACCGCTCAATCATAAATCGAATATCCCCAATGTCATCAGATCGCTCATACCCGCCTGTCATATCTGCTTTCTACTGCGGGGTTGCCTGATATCCTCAACTTAGGTGATGCTCGTTAGTTTTGCAACCGGCAGGGTAAGTAGCTTATGTCACTGCCGGGCGTTCAACCCTGAATAATGCACAGTACAGTACAGGGACCAGCCCTAAGGTTAATATTGTGCCAACGGCCAGGCCAAATGCGATGACATTGGCCATGCCGTAAAACAAGGGATCCTTGCTCAATATCAGCGGTAATAGCCCCATTACCGTGGTGATGGTTGTGATAGCTATAGGCCGTAAACGGGTAATACAGGCATTGATGACTGCATCATAATCACTGGCACCTTCCCGGCGCTCGATGTCGATGCGGTCAATTAACACTATGGCGTTATTGATGATGATCCCCGCCAGACTATAGAGTCCCAGAGTCACCATAAAACCAAAGGGTGCATGCATGATCGTCAGGCCCAGCACCGCACCGATAAAGGACAGGGGCATGGTCAGTACAATAATCAGCGCCCGGCGAAAAGAGTTAAATTGTGCCACTAACAGGATCAGGATCAGGCCAAATACCAGCGGCATGCTGGCACCAAGAGCCGCTTGTGCCTCTGCTGACTGCACCACCACGCCATCGTATTCGATGTGATGGTTGAGGGGCAAGTCTGCGGCCAAAGCCTGAATATCCTCGTCTATAATGGTTTTTAAATCTTCGGCAGCGTAATAATTACTTCGGGCTTCGATGCTCACGGTTCTAAACATGTCCTCACGTTGGATGATCGAGTATTGGTTAACCGGTGCAAATTCTGCTACCTGAAATAAGGGCACCGCTTTGCCTGTGGCCTGGGAAAAGACATTTAACGAGCGTAAGCGGTCTAAATTATGCCGTTCGGCATCACTGGCGCGAAACATGATGGGAATGATGTCGTCTTCTTCTCTGAACTCGGTAACAGCCGCTCCGGAAAAATAGGCTTGTAAGGAGTTAGCGATATCCTCGGATGTCACCCCTGCACGCCTGGCACGTTGCTGATCCACTCGCACTTCAATTTTGGCTGTCATGTTTTCCCAGTTGCTGCGAACGTCCCGGGTATTGGGTACTTGGTGGAGCAAATCCATAATTTCCAAGGATTTTTGATAGATCACGTCCTTGTCAGGGCCTTTGACCTGGATCTTGATAATATTTGAATCCGATGGCCCCAGAAACATTTTCTTGGCACGCACGGATATATTGGGAAAGTGCTGTTCAAGATCATGATCGAGCTTTAAGGTCAGTTGGGCGATATCCTGAAGCGGCGCAATATTGAGTACCAAAAAACCCTTGTTTGCCGCGGGATCCTCCGGGGTCAGAGATAATACAAATCGGGGACCGCTAAACCCCACATAGGCGGAATGACTTTCGATAAAGTCATACCCTGCCTCGTCATCCAGCCAGGCCATAATCTGCTGCATTTGCACATTGGTCTGGCGCTCAGAGGTGCCATTGGGCAAGTCAATATTGACCAGTAACTGGCTGCGATCCGATGCAGGGAAAAATTGCTTAGGTACTATTTTCATGGCCAGCACTGATAAGACAAATAAGCTTGCCAGCACCAGTATAAAAATGGCTTTGTGTGCCAGTATGTTATGTAACCAGCCAGCATAACGTTGGGTAATACGACCTGTTGCCATGGGATCACCGCCAGCCTGGGGAGTAACCTTAATAAAGTAATAACACAAAAGGGGGGTAACGGCTAAGGCCAGTACCCAGCTGGTCATCAGGGTGATAAGAATAACCAGGGATATGGAGCGGGTATATTCTCCTGCCACGTGCTGGGCGAGCATTAAGGGTAAGAAGAATAATATAGTGGTGACGGATGAACTAAGCAGGGGGATAGCTAATTCTTTACCGCCTTGGCACATGGCCTGGAATCTCTGCTCACCGTTTTCCAGGCGGCGCTTGAAGTCTTCGGCAATCACGATGCCATTATCCACTAACAGTCCTAAGGCGATGATCAGGGTCGCCAGGCTCATGCGCTCCAGGTGAATGTCACTGAACTGCATGATGGACAAGGTCGTCAGCATAACAAAAGGCACAATTGCACCCACGATCAAGCCGGTACGTATACCCAGAAACAGGATTACGACTACCAGTACAATGGCCAGGGTTTGCAGTACATTAATTGATACCCCACGAATGGTTTTTTCAACCTGCTGTGCCTGGTAGGTGGCAATATGCAGTTCATAGCCAATGGGTAAAGTGTCTTGTAATTGATCGATGGCACTTTTCAGTCGTGGGGCAAATTCCAGAATGTTGTATTCAGGTAACATGGAGATAGCAAAGACAATGGCCTGCTGGGAGTTGAAATAAGCCGGGTTATCCGGCGGGTCAACATAATCCCGTTTCAGGGTGACAATATCGCTCAGGGCAATAGATTCTTCTGTTCCCGGAATGGTAATGTAGGTTTCAGCCAGTTGTTCAAGACTATTAAAATTACCTGTGGGTTCGATAATAAATGAGCGCAGGCCGGTATCGATTTGTCCCCCTGAGCTGATAATATTCTGGGTTTGCAAGGCTTTCATCAAGGCGCCGGGAGAAATCCCTAACTGTGAAAGGCGGGCATTTGACGTTTCCAGATAAATACGTTCGTCTTGTACCCCAAGCAACTCTATTTTTTTAGTCCCTGCCACCCCATATAAAGTGTCCCGGGCATGTTTG
>JBKEFM010000231.1:0-5590 GCA_046709505.1 Paraglaciecola sp.
TATCACTCCTGAAAACCCATTCAGTTGCCCCTTATCTGCCCAGGAAAACTCACTTCGCCATAGCCGGTTTCAAAAAGAAATAGGCAACCAGTACAGCTATCTTGAAGGTTATGGCACAGACGAGGGTAAAACATGGCCAAAAGAAGCCAGTTATTTAATCTTTACTGATGATGACGCTGGGATGCAAAACCTGGCCGCTTGTTTTGGGCAAAATGCCTTGCTAAAAATCCAATACAAAACACCAACCCGGTTATTGTTGCTTGAGCCGATGCGTTACATCTCGCATAAGGAATAAAAAAACAGTGGCCAGAGGGTGAATACGCTAATTTATTACGTTAGTGGCCCTTTCACTTTGCCGGCGTTCAAGCATCGTTATGTTGCTTGTGTGCTATTCAAGATGTTGATAGTTAATGATTCATCGTTGTGCGTGGTGATTTAGGTCAAAGTTGATTGTAATACCTATATAAAAATAGGGATCACGTGTAATGACAATCGACTTTATTGATGTACAAATACCCGAGCCCGGACAATGGCAGCAAGTAGCGCCAGGTATTTTGTGGTTACGTATGCCGTTGCCATTTGACCTTGATCATATCAATTTATATTTGATCGCAGATGACGACCCCATAACGCACACAAAAGGTTACGCCCTGATAGACACCGGCATAGGTTTGGCTAAAACCCAAGCCTTATGGGATAGCCTGTTAGCCAAGCTTGACGTGCCACTAACCAAAGTCATTGTCACCCATATGCACCCCGACCACATCGGTATGGCCGGCTATTTAGTCGACAAGTACCGTGTACCCTTTTACATGAGCCATGATGAATACTTTGTTGCCAGGGCACTGTGCGGCGGCAGCAGAGGCGCATCAGACTGGCAAGACGATGAATTTTTAGTGCGCTGTGGCATGTCACAAGATTACGTGGCCAATGCCAGCGAAAACCGCAAAAAAAATAAAGGCATAGGGCAAGTCATACTGCCCATACCGCTGCAATATGAACGACTACAAGAAGGCCATGAAATAAAAATTGGCACCGATCAGTGGCAAATTATGATTGGCAGAGGCCATTCACCAGAACATGTGTGTTTGTATAACCAACACACCAGGGTGTTAATATCCGGTGACCACGTATTACCCATTATCACGCCCAACATAGGGGTATACAGCACCGAGCCCAATGCCAATTCGCTGAAAATGTATTTAGACACATTAGTGCAGTTTAAAACCTTGCCACAAGAGACCCTGGTATTGCCTTCTCACAAACAGCCTTTTACAGGTTTGCATAGCCGGGTTGATGGCTTAATCGCCCATCATGATGAGCATTTAAGACACTTAACAGAATTTTGCACAAAGGGTAAAACCATCAAAGAGTGCCTAGCGGTATTGTTTAAACGAGAGCTAAATGAACACAATATGTTTTTTGCCATTGCAGAATCGCTGGCACACTTAAACTATTTGTATTTTGCGCAAGCATTGACCCGTGATATTAACGACAAAGGCCAGTATATATTTACCACCAAATAGGTCCATGTCATCACAACAACCCCAATATCTATGAGAAATTCAGGGTTTAATAATAAGCAAAAGTAGCATGACCTTTAAGTAATCTTGTTAAAATGGGTGTAATTTAATTAGTCTGTAACTGTTGCTGCGCCCGCGCTCAGGGTTTTGAATAAAGACGGCGCTATCTTTTAAATCCAGAATGTCTCTTAATGCAGTATCTTTTGAACACGTTGCTAACGTAGCATATTTGGACGTGTTCATATGCCCCACAAAGTCATCCCGTAGCATCAGATTGATGATATAGCGTTGACGTTCATTTATGGGGTTCTGATTGAGGTTATCCCAAAGCTGGGCTTTGAAAAGAACGTTGCTAAGCGTCACTTCAGCATTAGATATAGCATGACCTAAACAGTCCAGGAACCAAGTCAGCCAGCGGGTGATAATATTCTTTGCGCGGTGACTCAATCTGAGTTGATAGACTATAAAAGCGATCGGCAGTGCCATCAGCAATGGCCAAAGCGATATCTCCAATGGCCCTGGCAATTCTGCCATTACCATCTTCAAATGGATGTATGCTCACAAACCTGAGGTGGGCAATTCCGGCTTTGAGCACAGGATCAATATCGTTATTATTGCTAAACCATGATAGAAAATCGTGCATTTTGGCTTCAAGTTTATCTGCACCTACTGCTTCTCCCCGTCGGAAATAAAGCTGCATGCCAATCAAATAAACGTTCTTTTGTCAGTTGTTTTGAGAACTGCTGCGTTGAGCATAATTTCAACTATACCTTCAACATCCTGGCTTGAGGGAATAAGACCCGCAATGTCCATTCCTAATCGTCGAGCTATGAAGAACGAACTTCCTCTGGGTTTAGATTTTCGCTCTCAATAGCTGATGATTTAACCGCGTCATTGGTCAATGTGTTAAGGCTGGCTTCACGCTTCAATTCAAAGCCCAGGCTTTCCATTTCGCCAAGTAAACGACCTTGACGATAACGAATGTAACCCAGTTTGAGAGTGAGAGCTTTAGCATCCCAAGTAAAGTTGGGCCAATCTTGATATTCGTCTATCCACATAGTAATCACCGCATTATTTAAGGTAAATATAAAGTCTGTTTACGGCAACATAAAATAAAACACTAAAGTAGTTAGCCAAGCCATTTTGTGCTGCGATCCCCGACATTACCTACCCACCGCCATCAAAATCGATGAGAAAAATGATTAACGCAAATCTGATAAATGCCTATCGCTTAGCAAAATATAGTCTGACCTATGAAGGTAAATAATATTCACTTGAAGTGGGCAGCCCCTGTGATTTTATTGACCGCATGCTTGCTCATTAACATCTAAAAAACGCTTATTTTATCATCCCTGAAAACCCATTCAGTTGCCCCCTATCTGCCCAGGAAAACTCACTTCGCCATAGGTGGTTTCGCAAAGAACTCGAAAAGCACCGGTACTTTTACCTTGAAGGCTATGGCACAGACCAAGGTGAAACATGGCCAAAGAAAGCCAGTTATTTTATTTTTACTGATGATGAAGTTGGGATGCAAAATCTGGCCGCTTGTTTTGAGCAAAATGCTCTGTTAAAAATCCCATACCAAAACTCCACCGAGTTATTGTTGCTTAAGCCGATGCGTAACGGCGCACAGAGGAAATAAAAAACAGTAGCCAGACCATTGCAAAAGCGAATGCCGCCAAGGCGTATTTTGATCGATTCGCCCTCACTTTACCGGCGCTAAACCCTGTTATCTCGGCTGGATGCTAACACCAGGTACTCTGTGGCGGCGCTGTTGTTAATGAAGATTAGTAGGATGTTAATCCAAAATCAAAGACCTGACCCCGTGATTTGTGCCGTAGTTTGCTGACAGGACTTTGGGTGTGCTTGCCATCAGTTGTAAAATAGCCAGTGGTCAAATTTACGAAAAGGGAACCAATTTACTCGTTATTGGGACAGCTACCTATCTCATTACTTTTAGCTAAAAAAATATAATGAATTAAATTATTGAATAATAAGGATAAATATATTTTTTAAAACATGGCACAACTTTCGCAACACTATGAATTAAGCAATAACTGATAGTCAGTTATTCAAACTTTTTAATAGGAAAGTATCATGTTAAACAAAACTAAAATGTCAGCCGTATTACTTGCCCTGGGTCTTGCCACTACCGCGACTTCTCATGCTGCACAAGTGTCACTTGAAAGCTACATCGGCAACATGCTTGCCCAATCTGTTGTTAGTGTAAAACAAGAACTCAATAATAATACTCAAGATGCGGTACTCACAGCGGCCAAGAAATTTAGCCTCTTTACAGAACAAACCTACGCAACAAAAACCAGCATCACAGATTTAAACGCACAAATTGTACAAACAGCGCAGCACGAAAGCGAATAAGCGAGCGTACTAATGTTTGATACCGTAAATTTGCTTATGCTGCTGTTGGCACCTGTGATTGCCTACATGACGGGGGCGATGTTGTTTTTTGGGTACGGCTGGCTACACAAAAATACCGCCCGGCCTTTTTGATAGCCAACAGGTCATACCCATCACTCATCCCTGATAAATTAAAGAAACAGTCATCGAAAGGCGTGTCACTTTGCCACCGCTGCATTCAGGGTTATTTTGATAAAGCACTCGTAAAACGCGCCCTGCGGATGTTTTTTAATATGGTAGCGGGATAATTCATGCTGAAAATCAGCATGAATAGGCAAGTAGCACGTTGACATCACGGGAGCGACCATATTTGATCTGGTAATTTATCTAAGATTACCGAGTTATGCTGACCTGACAGCATCCCATGCCCGTAATACAGAAGCCGCGAGATCCTCAATGTCGCCTTTGTCGGTAAGCTGGGAAATAATGGAAATCCGCAATATTGATTGATTTTTCCAGCTTGCGCCCAGGACGAAGTTTTTATTTTCTTGGCGAATTTCACGGATGACTGCGCCGGTCATCTGATTACGTTTTTCCAGTGCTTCGTTTTCGTCGCCAAAAGCAATGGCCAGTTGATTCAATACTACCTCATTTAGAATTCTGATCCCCTGCGTGCCGGCCAATAGTTGTTGCAGCAGTTTGGCACACTCATGATGGCGGCTGACCATTTCGACCACACCCTCACGTCCCAAAGCTTGTAGCACCGCCCAGGCAGAAAATCCACGGGCGCGCCGTGAAAGCTCCATACCGAATTGGGTAGGATTACGGCCATCATTGGGATCACTGACCAGATAGCTGGCAGAAATGTCCATGGCTCGGCGATGGGCATCAGGATGTTTGACAATGGCATAACCAGAATCATAGGGCACCTGTAACCACTTGTGCCCATCCACAGTCCAGGAGTCGGCGTGTTCCACCCCCTCACAAAGGTGAGCAAGCAAGGGAGTAGACCGGGCCCAGAGACCAAAAGCGCCGTCAACATGTACCCAGGCATGATGTGCTTTACAAAGAGGTATAATGTCATTGAAGGGATCGAAGGCACCGGAATTGATATGGCCGGCCTGGAGGATCACAATTTTGGGTCCATCGGACAGCCCCAGCTTGTGTTTAAGATCATCAGGCAGCATACGCCCCTGGTTATCAACCGCTATAAAAACAAGGTTTTTGCGCCCGAATCCCAGATACCTGAGGTTTGAGATAATAGTGGCATGGGCCTCTTCACCTAAAAAAATCTGGATGTTAGGTGCCCCGATGAGCCCTTCCAGTTCCAGATCGTAGCCCTGGCGATGTAACACTTCACTGCGGGCAACGCTGAGGCAAATAAAGCTTGCTGTAGTGGCTCCCGTGGCAAAGGCAAACGAGCACTGGGGGGCCAAATCAAGTAGCTCGAGTATCCATTTAGCAGAGACTTCTTCAGCAATAGCGGCGGCCGGAGCGGTTTGATGGATTGCCGCATTCTGCCCCCAGGCGGAGGTAAGGATATCAGCGGCTACGCCAATGGGATGAGAGGCGCCCTGCACCCAGGCATAAAAATTTGGATGGGTATTGTTGACCAGACCGTGTTGGGTGGCTTTGACTAAATGCTCAATAACTACCTCGCCGTTCAAGCCTTTATCCGGTAAATTGCCGTCAAACCGTGCTCTGATTTC
>JBKEFM010000232.1:0-5557 GCA_046709505.1 Paraglaciecola sp.
ACTAATGTGGTAAAAAAGGCCTGACAGCATCCAATGTTCTGACTTTAAATTAATCAGAGGCAGAAAAAAGTTAAGTCAATTAACGTCGTTCTTCCTGTGATCAATTCACTATTGTTGAAGTGCCAGTGCTGCCATTTTCATAGTGCTTTCAAATGATTCTGCACCCGCAATGAATAAGCCATTATGACAAAACATCGCGTCATCAATACCCGTCTCATCTTGCAGCGCTATATCAGATAAGCCAGCCCATTCTTTAGGCAGTGGTCTTCTGTCTTCGAATGAACCAGGTTCAACAGGTACAGTTTGAATTCTCCATTGTCCAGTGTGAGATGGGTAAATCATATATAAAGCCTTGTCAGATAAGGCGTGAACCGTTTTTTTCCATGGTGTATATTTTTCTAATACAATCACCCTTGGATCTTGTGCATTATCAATTGCATTAGCCACAATTGTTTTTGCACTAATGCCACCATCAGCAGCGGCAATGAAGCGTGTTAAAACGTGGGATGCAAAATCAACCGCTTCATCAAAGCAGGTATCAAAGTGCTTATCTTCTTGCCAAGTTGGGTTAAACATTGAAATAGTTTGGCTAAGACTAATGCCTTCGGGAACACCTTTGACATGACCACAATCGATGGCATCAATGGTTGATACCAGGCCCGCATCAAGAGCATTGGCTACGTCTTGGTTATTTTTGCATATAGCTAAGCCATATTTCTGCCACATCAAACCAAATGAGGAGTAGGGAATACCATTGTCACGCTCACCCGCACCACCGCGTTGATGATGATCAAAGCGGTCTGTTTCTGGGTCGTATTCACCCCCTACATCAATCACAATATCGGCCTTGGCGATAATCGCTAAATCACGTGTGCGAATGAGTGTAAAAGAAGAAAAAATGCTCTTAAGGGCAGCAACACTGAAAACATCATCAGCATGAAAATTACCGTTGTGAGTTACTATAGTTTTATCATTCATTATTTTTGTGTCATTTTAGAAAGGAATGGAAAGGTGTCGTCTGTTATACGTTAAAGATAGAAAATACTTAACAAGTCAAAAATTACGACGGGGATCCTATACGAAAACAGCCAATAAAATAGGATTAAGTTTGTGTACCCATGAATATTGGTCGTAATGACATTTTTCTGTATTAAATGCCCCCAATAATTCAGCCCAATATAAGCGTGTATAAAACGACATAACGTTTATCAACTTGCACGCTTATGCACGTACAGACACATGCGAATTAAAGGACAAACAACCAACAGGGCAGAGATGTAGACGTAGTACACTAACAGAGGTCAACGTCGCTGCTCCATTGGTTTGATGACTAGGTCAGCATCACAAATATCACAAAGAAAGACTTTATGTTACACCACAAAAGTGTAAGCCGTAGGGTGGGAAAACAGCGAAAATTTTAGGCGCTGGATCTCGTACTTAAGAGAGGTAAAGTCGTCGCCTTTACCTAATAGCGAAAATAGGAAGTCAAAAGCGTTTAAAAATCAGCGACTCTGACCCCACAGATCCTTTTTCTCTGGGGGTCTTGTTAACTAACGCACCACAGCTCGGACAAAGCCCTCGTTGCTCAATCCTTTAGCGACTATGCTTATTCATATGGCATTAATGAGTCGTTGACAGTGAATATATCGAAAAGCTAAAGTCTTACCCTTCATTATTCTTTCAATTACCTGCCATGCGACTCGATAAATTTGTTTGCAAAAGTACAGAGTTAACGAAAACCCAAGCAATCGAATGTATCAAGCTTGGCGAGATTTGTGTGAATGGCAAAGTCATAACCTATGAGGCGACTCAGGTTCATGAAAATAATACGATAAGCTTAAAAAACCTTACGCTTAAGACTCGACATTTTCGCTATATTTTGATGCACAAACCAGCTAATACAATTTGCTCAAATGTTGATGAAGCCTATCCCTCAGTGTTCAATTACTTACCTGTTGAAAAAGTATCAGAACTCCACATTGCCGGTCGTTTAGATGCCGATACAACGGGATTGATTTTGATCACTGATGACGGTCGCTGGTCATTTTCTATTACCAGGCCATCACGAAATTGCCCCAAAGTTTATCGGGTAAATTTGTCAAAAGTGCTAACAGCGGATGTTGCTATCGCGTTTAAAACAGGAGTGCAATTGCAAGGCGAACAACAATTAACATTGTCTGCGACGTTGCAAAAAGTTGCGTCTAAAGAAGTATTACTGACCATTACAGAAGGTAAGTTTCATCAGGTGAAGCGCATGTTTGCTGCAGTCGGTAATCGCGTGGTCTCACTTCATCGAGAAAAAATAGGAGATATTAATCTTGATGTTGAATTAGGCCTGTGGCGTTATTTAACAGATGATGAAGTGCAGTCCTTTACGAAGTGAATCTAGATAGGTGTCTTGTTAAATAGCTGACTCAGGTAATAATGCCAGATTCAAAAAGTATACTTAAATATGTCAATATCGTCCTGATATGCACTACAAACTATTTTTTTAGTTCTATCGCTATAAACATCACGATACGATCTATGATGAGATCTATTGAGATAAGGAAGTGCAATACGTGGCCTTTTCAGTTCGTCACATACTAGATCAAAATCAGACTGTATATTCTCAACTTTTCCCACAAAGTCCACGATGATTTTGGAATTACCATCTGAAACCCAGTCGGCTTGAGTAATAAACATCAACTCGTCTGGCAATGATTTAAACTCATCTATTCTTTCACAGAACTGGTCGAAAGAAAAAGGGTAAAGCTTTGACCTCTTTCGATCATTCAAAGATCCGTTCCCACCTTGTCGACGATAAAAATAAGCAGAAACCAACCTATCCCATGGGTTCCTTACAAACGCAAACTTGAAACTACTTTGCCAAGTAGCCTCGCCAAGTTCGTCGTGCATTACGCTTGCAGGCCGATGATAGGCACCACCTTTTAAACCCAATGCCGCCTTAATACTTTTCCCTGCAGTTTTTTGAATGTGAACAAAAACAAAGTTCCGAAGATCATTTTCCACTCTCTCTTCACTTTGCTTTATGAATTTCCAAAAACAACGCAAATTCAGCTCCAAATTCATATATTAGCAATGGCTATTCTATTCGCATTAGGGGAATTAAAAAGCCAAGCTATGACGATAATCGAAAGACATAATCCAATATTGTTCTCACGATACAATAGGAAAGTGTCCGAGTAAAAAACGATTGGTTTGCTAAAAATATTCTACGCAAACTTAGAAAAATTGTATACAACCGACTTTCAGGAGGGTGTATAGGTAAAATAAAACGTTATTTTTCATAAAATAAAAATACATGGTGCCTCATTTTTCATATTGGCATCTCTTTTGTATTGTTGAAGGAGTGAAAGCCGCCTATTTTCGTCTATTAATCAACTGTTCTCACATAATTCAGAATTCAAAAAATTGCCTCCTATTGTCGTGCAACCCCGTTTTGAATACTGCTATTTTTATGATGATGGACTGCTTTTATTCAAACCGACTTATCTGAGATAGCCTTCTACTTTGTGAGGGTAATAATTCGACGACTTTGTCATTTTTTGGACAGAATTATAAAGATACCTATCGTAAAACGCTGTTAACTTAGCTTAATGATGCGTAACGTTTTGCCGCTGCTCAATCCAAGTGTATTTTGTGCAAGGGCCTATATTGCTTACTCTGCGGAGGTTTTTTTTTAATATTGGTGTCCGGTTAACTTCCGGCATCGTCCTCAAAGAGCACGCTTATTTTGACAGCCACAAGGTATATTATACTCATGGCTGTCAAACGACGTTTCATTTAATTAGATAAGGCTTTTAAAACATCGCGAGTGAAAGCCGTAATGTTAAAACCATCGGCGCCGCTTTCATCATATCCTCTTCGGACAATGACAAGGTCTTTTGAAGGGATCACAAAGATATACTGGCCGCGGTGACCTGCCGCCAAGTAACCATCCTTCGGTAAATCAAACCTCTCCCCAAGCAACCAAAATTGTGCGCCATAACCCCAACTTGGGTTACCAGCGCTGTTTTGCAGCGGTGGCTGGTTTGGGGCAGGTGTACTCACATATGTAGCCCAGCCTTTTGGTAATATTTGCTCTCCTTGCCAAGACCCGTCTTGCAAATAAAGCACGCCTAAGCGGCCAAGATCGCGGGCTGTAGTCCACACTTGACTAGAAAGAATGAAATTTCCTTCCCAGTCAGTTTCAAGGAAGGTCGTATTCATACCAATTTTATGGATTAGTTTTTCAAAGGGATAGGCTAGATATTTACGATCATCCCCAATGCTGGCACGTAAAGCACGAACAGATAAGAGTGTGTCATTGTTGGCGTAACGCCAACGCTTACCAGGCATGGCATCTAGAGGTGCCTCTGTTGACCTGTCTGTAACACGGGCGCCGCCCGCATAAAGTTGGTCCGTGCGACTTCCTAATTTGCCACTATAAAGGCCCGATGACATATGAAGTAGATTTTCAAGTGTTATCTTGGCACGGGGATCCCCTTTGCTCTGCCATTCTGGGATAGGGGCAGGTGCCTTGACATCAAGAAGGTCTTCCTTAACAGCAACGCCGATTATACTTACAGCAATGCTTTTGGCAACAGACCAAGTACGTTGCGATACAAAGGGGGAATACCCATCTCTGTAAGCTTCCCCAATCATGTTAGAGGCAGAAGTGACGAGAACAGCAGAGGTCTCTGTACCTTCACCGTACGTTTGATGGTCAAAAGCCTTATCTAAAACGGCTTGTAATCTAGCAGGAGTTTTGTTCTTCGTTAATTGATCACCGATAGGCCAGTTTTTATCCTTAAGAGTCCTGTTTTTTGATGCTAACTTAAGCTTTGGCAACATTGCGATGTCATCAACAGAGGCCCCCATAGGAAGCTGACTACAGCCCAAATTCTCACGCCAAGCACTTATTCTGGGCGGCATAGTGATGCTGTATTTTACAGATACCCATTTTTCTTGTTCATTGATGATCGCGGCGGGTAGACCTTTAAGAGTTTCGCGGTAATTTGGGTAAATCAGATTTAGTTCAAGGTTGGATATGCTTTCAATAGTCTTGCCTGCGTTAAAAGTGCCACTACAAGTAAAGGCCGCTTTATAGCCTGCAACAAGAGCCGCTTTATGCGCGTTTGTATCCTGCGCTAAAGTCGGTGTTGTGATCACTATTGCAGTAAATACCGCTGCTGCGGTTTGTATATATTTATGCATATTTATCCTTAAAGGGGGATGAGGTTTCAGTATATGACAATCTACCTGCTCAATATAGGCTCTCAAGTTTAGCTTTATGGGAATTATCAAGACACCCATCGTAATAAATCGCAAAACTATTTTTTTGCTGATCGTTATCATGGGTGATGAGATGGACGCTCCCTAATACGGCGTTTATATAATACATTTAAACTAATACAATCAATATCTTAATGTTATTTATTATATTTCATGGTTTGATTTGTAGCGCATTTGTAACAGCGTGAGTGTGTTCTGAAAACTGCCTTTACGTTTGCAATACAGCGTGTATGGGTTAGGTGCAAGCAATGTACGACTTGTTGAACGCTTAAACTGACCA
>JBKEFM010000233.1:0-5549 GCA_046709505.1 Paraglaciecola sp.
CGATGACTGGGGCTGCCTCGAAACAAAACTGGGTGGTGATCGCGACACTGGCATCAGTGCGCTCGGTAAAAGCCTGTTTCCACTTCAAAGATTGCGTCACCATTTTGTCGGAACCATCGGGGTCAATGTCGCGGTTTCTTTCGGGATGGCCGGCGAAATGCAAATTCTTGAACCCGTCGAAGAGTCCCGTCTCGATCATCTGCATGCAATTTTCGTATTCGCCAGCCGGGGTATTAACGCCACCGCCTAAGAGCAGTCCTTGCTCTACCCCTGCCTCGCCTTGATATAGGGCTATCCACTGGGCTAGCTCGGCCCTATCCTTGAGCAGGCGAGCGGGAAAATGGGGCATGACCGGGAAGCCCTCATCAGCTAGACGGCGTGCCGTACGAACCATATCTTCAATCGGAGTTCCCTCGATATGGGCTATATAGACGCGGGTGCCTGTGGGTAGAATGTCGCGGAACCTCTCCACCTTGTCGGCTGTCCGCGGTATCACCTCAATCGAATAGCCGCTTAGAAAGTTATCCAGCAAGCAGGATGTCTGATCCTCTGTGCTGGCAGCGCAAGGTTTGTGAAAAAAAGAGAGCAGCCCCATAAAATCTATCCTACGTATTGGTGGGTGATCTAACCCGTGGTTTTAACGATTAATAAGTGGCCGCAGTCACATTGGTAGCCCTTTTACCCTTTGGCTATTGCAACCTTCGGTACTTACAACGCGATACTCATGTTCGCTTTACGAAATGCTTAGGCCAACGCCTGAACATGAAGACAAGCCTGCGCTGGTAGCCCACTTATTATGCTTTTTTGTTTGCTGTTATTAAGTCACCGCGATTTTCTTAAATGGATCAAAGAACGGCTTTTCGACAACGGTGGCTGTTGTTTTACCGCTAGGCGTCTCGACGTCGAAACGCGTGCCAAGCGCCGCTTGGTCTGCGCCAACCATTGCCAACGCAATATTTAGCTCCAAACGCGGAGAAAACACGGCAGAAGTAACTTTACCTACTTGTTCGCCATCTTTTTCCAGCGCCCAAAATCTGGAATTAGGCCCTTTTAGTGCCGGGCCATCGATCACCAAACCAACCTGCTTGCGTGATACACCTTGTGCACGGATACGTTTAAGAGCAGACTTACCGATGAAGTCGGCCTCGATATCCAGTTCGACCAAGCGTTCCATACCCAATTCATAGGGGTTGGTATTGATGTCCATATCGGCTTGATAGGACATCATACCGCCCTCAATACGTCTAATTGTCGATGTGTGACCCGGCTGAAGACCGAACGGAGCACCTGCAGCCATTATCTTCTCCCAAAGCTCATCACCCCTGGAGCCATCGAGCAGATATAATTCATAGCCAATTTCGCTTGACCACCCGGTTCGGGAAACGATCAGTGGAATACCGTCAAGATCATATTCGCGGAGCCAGTAATACCGAAGGTCGGTGATACTGTCGCCGAATAGTGCTTGCATAATTTTGCCGGACTGAGGCCCTTGCAACTGCAGTGGTGAAACATCCGGCTCGTGGATAGTGACATCTAAGTCGCAGTTAATAGCAACGCCCTGCGCCCAAAGCAAAATATCGCTGTCAGCCAGAGAGATCCAAAAGCGGTTTTCTTCCAGACGAAGCAGTATAGGATCGTTCAAAACCCCACCCTCAGCATTTGTGATCAGTACATATTTACACTGGCCTACAGCAAACTTTGAAAGGTCTCTTGGCGTCAGCATTTGCACAAATTTTGCGGCGTCTGGTCCGGTGATCTCTACCTGGCGCTCAACGGCAACATCACAAAGAATTGCCGTGTTGACCAAATTCCAGAAGTTTTGCGTTGGATCACCGAAATCGCGGGGGATATACATGTGGTTATACACTGAGAACCCTTTCGCACCCCAGCGTAAAGTTGCATCGAAGTAGGGTGATCTGCGGATTTGTGTTCCAAAGCCAAATTCTTGATGTTCTTGTCTAGCCATTTCCTGATCCTCATATTGTGCGATCACCGGTATTGGGTGGCATTACACAGCGCTGTAACAGAGAAAAGGATATTAGTATTTTGCATACACAGTGGTATAAATAGAGGCTGTAAAAAGGGGCAATTGGACTTTTATTTAACGTTTTCCAGTCTATTTGGTCTAAAGCCAAAAAATCACTGTTCTAAATAGTCTTGGCTCCAACCAATAAGTGTATGGCTTGATTGATTGAAGAGAAAAAGCGGTCAGCGGCTTGCAGGTTTTTCGAATATACTCCAGCAAGAGATGGCCGATAATGGAGAAGGGTAGTTATACCAATCCGTATTAATAAGTATCCATCGAGAATACGTCCAGCGGTTTGAGCAGGGCGCCGTTATGCAGGAATAGCTATTTTCTTTCAAAGAGCGATATCGCAGATAAAATACGCTGGTGCATTCCCTTTGGGCGAGTTTTAAATGGGCTTACTCTGCGTTGCCCGAATTCGAAAGAGCACCACTATTACTTCATTTAAGCGCCTTGATTAAGCCCATGTAAATTCTCGCCCAGCGATCATTTACTAACACTGATTGGTATTAGCCAGGCAATACCTTGAACTAAAGGGTAATCAATAGAGCGTGGTTATCGCTATAAACAAGTGTAGAGAAAGTCGAATTAACGTTGCTTGCAAGCTACAAAGGCCATCAGGATGACACTGATAATAGTTAGCTTATAGAGTTAAAACGCTGGGATTACTGAAGCGCAGAACAAATGACCGGATGGTGACTAAAGGTCCGCGGAGTGAGGATCAAACCTGAAAAAATCTATCTTTATCGAAATTTTGTCTAGAAAACCCCGTGATCGACAGGAAGCGGCGTCGGGTAGTTCACCTTTACCGAACACGGGGATTGAAGCATGGGTTGAGCAATGTCGGCACAACTTGTTGGTGATGGGTTAACGATGGCTGGTTGGCAACGACATCCCAAGGCAAGACTGATAGTTCTTGCAGAACAAGGGGGGACAATATACCCGCTACCCATAGCGTCGATTACTTAAGTTACACAGCTTTGTTGGTAGCGTGAGTAAAAGAGGGGATATTATCGTTATCACTCCCCCCCTGCACTTCAACAGCGAAGGCTTGAATCATTTATTTATTTTTTGCCACAACATCATTCTTAGCGTGTTTATTTAAAAACGAGCGTTTTATTGCCATACAAAAAAACACGATTTTCGCAATGCAGTTTAACGGCACGGGCTAATGCAATTGTTTCGGTATCTCGACCAATGGAAACTAATTGCTCAGCACAGTGAGTATGATCAACCGGTTGAACCGCTTGCTCAATAATTGGCCCTTCATCCAAATCTGAAGTAGCATAATGCGCTGTTGCACCAATGAGTTTTACACCACGCTCATAGGCTTGATGATAAGGCCTGGCACCTTTAAAACCTGGTAAGAATGAATGGTGAATATTAATAGCGTTTCCTGATAATTCTTTACATAAACTATCGGATAAAATTTGCATATATCGAGCAAGAACAACCAGTTCTGTATCTGTTTCTTTGACTACATCAAGCAAAGCCAATTCTTGCTCTCTTTTATTTTCTTTGGTGATAGGTAAGTGAACAAAACGAATGCCTTCTCGTTCAGCCATATGCCGAAGATCCTTGTGGTTCGACACTACCGCCGTAATTTCTATGGGTAATTCTCCTTTATGAAAACGATAAAGCAAATTAGCAAGGCAATGATCTGATTGACTGACCATGATTAAAACACGTTTAGGAATGGAAGAGTCATAAAGCTCCCAAGCCATATCGAACTGTTTGGCAATAGCTGTAAAACCTTCTTTAATCAAACCAATATCAAAATCTTTTGATTCGATTCTACAGACGAGACGCATAAAAAAACGCCCATTACTTTCATCATCATACTGGTTCAATTCAGATATATAACAACTGTTATCCCATAAAAAAGATGTTGCAGCCGCTACGATACCTCCTGTAGCAGCACATGTGACCTTAAGTACAAGCTCAGTTGATTGTGACTTTAGCTTTGCCATGATTTCTGACCTTATTTTTGAACATTGGTAAAATAAAACGTCATGGCAACATCACACACCATTGCCGTGTTGACCCCATTCCAGAATTTTTGCGTTGGATTACCGAAATCGCTGGGGGTATACATGTGGTTAT
Organism: Paraglaciecola sp.; assembly: GCA_046709505.1. GTDB lineage: Bacteria > Pseudomonadota > Gammaproteobacteria > Enterobacterales > Alteromonadaceae > Paraglaciecola. Next base: position 4,130 of record JBKEFM010000233.1, read on the forward strand.
GCACCGAGCACCCTTTGGTACCCCAGAGTAAGGTTGCATCGAAGTAGGGTGATCTGCGAATTTGTGTTCTAAAGCCAAATTCTGGATGTTGTTGTCTAGCCATTTCCTGATCCTCATGTTGTGCGATTACCGGTATTGGGTGGCATTACACAGCGCTTTAACAGAGAAAAGGATATTAGTATTTTGCATACACAGTGGTATAAATAGAGGCTGTAAAAAGGGGCAATTGGACTTTTATTTAACGTTTTTCAGTCTATTTGGTCTAAAGCCAAAAAATCACGACTTACATTGGGTTTCTTTATCATTGTGATCGTTGCAGCAGGCGGTAGTATTGGTTTTGCAGACCCTAAAAGTCAATTTCGGTTTGGTTATTCCATGATTAAAATGGGAGCGGGTTTGCTGTGGCATGATCGTGGTCAAATGTTAGTTGATAAGGCGCATAAAACATGGGGTTGCCGGACCAATGAGCCCGAACACCTGGCAAAGTAACGCAATAGTTAGCTGGGTATTTAATAAAAGTATTGAATACTCTGGCTGCGAAAACCGAGACACGCTAAAGCATTTGTTAGTGCATTATTAGCATCAATTTAAACCTAAACCCAATAGAAAATCTTTGTTCAAACGCTTAATCTCTGTTTTGTCCTTTTGTTTAATCTATAGATAAACACAAACCTCGGTATGATCCTCTGCCCTCACAAAGCGTAACTTCACTATCAATACATTATAATTTTTAGGGGGGAGTGTGAGTGCACCTTGGGTATCTTACATAGTTGTTGGTCTGGCAATATTGATGATAGTTGCTCTTGGTATCGGTTTAACATCTCTATCTCGTAAAAATGGGTATGGGCAAGTATCTAAACAAGGCGGCAACAAAGATGTATAAGTTAAGGACATTGCATAACACACGATATGCGTCTTCTATTCGTGCTGAGCTTCGTGCAAGCCATGCAGGGGAAACCGGGGCAGTATGGATATATCGCGGTATATTATTGGTTAACCGTTTTAAACGTGACTCCGAGATTGAAACGTTTGCCAAGCATCATTTAGCGACAGAGAAAGACCATTTGATCCAATTTGAAAACCTTATTCATCGGTTTAGAGGCAGTGTCCTCCTTCTTATTTGGATATTTGCCGGGTTTATGATGGGGGCATTGTCGATGATGCTGGGCAGAAACTGGGTGTATTACACGATTTACACAGTAGAGTCATTTGTTGACGTTCATTACAGGCAACAAATTAACGCGCTATCCAAGCTTCAATTTGTTGATAAGACGGACATTATAAAAATGATGGAAAGGTGTAATGTGGATGAGCAAGCCCACAGGGACGAAGCGCTTATTGCGATCAATAGCGAGCCCCATTTAATGATGCGTGTTTGGGGAAAACTAGTTGAAACGGGTTCACATTGTGCAGTGGTGGT
>JBKEFM010000234.1:0-5403 GCA_046709505.1 Paraglaciecola sp.
TCATCTTACGGTCAATATAGCGCCTCAGCAGCATGTGGTATTCAAAACGCTCTGGCGACCGCGTACAGTGGGGCAGTCGTACGTACGACTCACCTTACCGGAATATTTACTGATGTGGGCATTATGTTTGGCAGCGTATTAAGAGGTAAGAGCTTTGATAAAAGAAAAGCCATCCTTTTCATGCTGATTATCAGCGGATTTATACTAGGGGGAACGTTTGGAGCCTACACTTTCAGTCTTTATAAGTTTAAAGCGTTGTTAGTGCCCGGTTGTATTTGTGTGATATTGGCCGTTATTTATCGCGTACATTGCAAACGATACAGCTAACGGGCACCGTCCCTGTAAATAATGAACAAGGCGCCTGGTAAGCTAGCGAAAATCAGCTCACCAGGGTTTTACGCTATTATATTTACCCTGTCTTCTAAGGTCACCGTTTTGGCATCTACCCGGTCAATGATTTTGATAATGGTGGTTTGTACTGTTTCATCCAGGCGAATATCACTGATGCTGTTAAAGGTTTCTAGCATAGGTTCGGCATTTTCCTGTTCGACAAAACCCACTTCTACTTTTGTGGCAAGTTGCGCACCGGGGCCGAAGTAGCGAATGCTGATCAGCGGGTAACCTTGAAATCCGCGATTAACCCGTTTAGCAATGCGTTTTTGTGACTTGTCTAAATTCATATTTTTTTCACTTGTGACAGGGCTTATCCCAATAGTGGTTAATCATTTCACAGTCTAGAATAACTATCTATACTCAAGTTACTGCAAAATCATATCGGAGAACGACTGGGATGCTGAGGATCTATCGTCTATTTTTCTAGCCAGGACAACACAGAAGCGGGGTGCCGCAGACGTTCCCGTTGAAAAGTACTGTTGTTATGCAGCAGGAGCACAGTGGATTATATACCCACTATCAAAGACACTACACAGCCTCATAGTGTCCTGTGATTGATAAGGTTTCCCGGAATCTCACGCAATTACTTTTTTTACTACTTCCCAGAACAAAGTAAGGCGTGATTCATGTCTTCAATAATACCAACACTACCTCTAATAGAGCAGATTAATTCGGCTCAATAAATAATTAAAATAGATCTTTTAGAGAGTTAATAACGTATCCAAAAAAATACCTAATCCGCTTAAAAATAATTCGTAATGTACTCATATCCACTATACCATTATCGCAGTTGGTGAACTAAAGTGTAGAGTAGATCTAATATTTACATTAAATAAGGTACACGTAAAAAAAAAAGAGACGGTCTTAGAAGAATCGTTAGATTTTAGTGAAGTTGTATAAGTTAAATGTTTCTATTTTTCAAGTGGTATTGATTGGCTTGAAAGCAGCCTAATCGAGTTAATGTGTAAAAATTTAACAAAAGGAATTGTGATGAATCTTCATAATGTAAATGTAAATGAAAATGCAGTCAAATCTTCGGTTTATAAGCATACCAAACAACGTCGTACCTTTATAAAAAGGGTGACAGCTGTTGGTATAATTGCTTCCATTCCCGGTCGTTCAGCCTGGGCTGCTATGTCAGGGTCAATAGTGGCGTCAGGCCATGGTTCAGATTTCAATCAAGGTAATACAACAATTCTGCTTGATGCATGTCAAGTAGCCGCAGTGGTTACGGGGAAATACCATGACCATTTTGGTAATAATCAACCAATTAATGGTAACGGTAATCCTAATGCTAAAGATTTATTGGAAGGTAACGATCCGGATCCGAATGATGTAAATGCTGCTATGTTAATCATGTTGTATAACGGCATTAACCATGGTTCTTCAGGAATTTATTACCCGGTATTATCTCAATATAATAACAATTCTGCAGAGTTTGCTGATTACTTATATGCCAACGCTACTTCTGATCCAAGTGGTGTTGCTAACTTGCTTTGGGATACTATCAGTAAATACAGTTCATCCGGCCGTAGCACAACTTGTCCACAACCATAATAAGCAATGAGTGTTGAATAAATATTTACATAAAGGGGGGGGGGCACTCCTTTTTAGATAAATCGGGTTGTGTATTATTAGATTTACGCTCAGAGGAAACAATCAGTGTTTTTTTACCTGCAGCTGAAATAGTTAAATATTATAAGGTGATGAAATTATAGATGAATTTAATAAATCCAGTAGCGCAATCACTTTGCTTTTCAGTAAAAATATTTTCATGCCGATTGAGTGTAAAAGATACTGATGACGGGTAAATATTTTATAGATTTACATCCTTTTTCTTTTTCAGTTAATACTGCACTTCCCTACGTTATCAAGAATCTATCGACTATTTACGGTAGTCGATTTAAAATCCTAGGTACTGAAGTCGCTGACTATGACCTGGCAGTAAACAAATCATCTGGGATACGGTCATTTATAAAGCCTCAGGCACGCTTTTTTTGTGATCAACAAGAGCCCTTTAAACCACTTGGTTTGCAAAAGGCCTATGCGTTTTTAGAGTGGGGGATGAATTGGACCGTTGCTGGCAATGAAATGCAGCATGTCATTATTCATTCTGCTGTGTTGGCTAAAGGGAATAAAGCTGTTTTATTCCCTGCTCCTCCTGGTTCGGGTAAAAGTACCCTGACTGCCTATTTGGCCCACAATGGCTGGCGCCTATTGTCCGATGAAATGGCGCTCATTATCCCCAATACTAAAACAGTGGTACCTTTTGTACGCCCCATTTGCCTTAAAAATCAATCAATTGATATTGCTAAGAACCTATTTCCTGATGGTAAATTTTCGGATATTGCAAAAGATACTCATAAAGGAGATGTGATCCATCTTTCACCACCCGAATCGAGCTGGCAAAATCAAACAAACACAGCAGAGCTAGTGGGCGTAGTTTTCCCTAATTACCGTGCCAATCAAGATTTACAAATCTATCAATTAGACAAAACTCAGGCCTTTATGCAACTCGTAGAAAATGCATTTAATTACAGTGTTTTAAGAGAAACTGCTTTTAGTACGTTGAGCAAAGTCATTGAAGGAGTACAAACCTTTGAAATATTTCATAATGATTTAGCGCAAGTGGCAGCATTCTTAGAGCAGGAAATTATTGATTATGCGTAACTTATCTGCAAATGAGGTATGCCAGACATTTATTACACCTGGCTCTACACGGGTGTTTACACTGCAACAATGGCAGCAACTGCTGCTGATTTTACGTAATCAACAGTTATTGGCTTGTTATTCATTAAGGTTTAAACAAACTGATTGTTTTGAACAAATTCCAACTCAAATTCAACGGCATTTTTTAAATGCTGATGTGCTGGCAGAAAACCATAAAAATCAAGTGTTGTTTGAAGCTTCTGAGCTACAGAATGAATTAGTGGGTAAACATCAATATTTAATCTTTCTCAAAGGGGCAGGTTATACACTCTCAGGCGCACAAGTAGGTGAGTCCCGTATATATAACGATATTGATATACTGGTTGATAAGGGATCCATCGATTTTATTGAAAAAAGACTATGCCTATTTGGGTGGTTGTCTGAAGAGTTAACCGAATACCATGAAAAATACTATCGAAAATGGGCCCATGAAATCCCTCCTTTAAGGCATGGTAAGCGTGGCACAATTATTGACATACACCATAATATAGTGCCGGTTATTTCTGGCAGGCATGTGGATGCTGATAAGTTTGCCATAAATAGTGTGACCACAGAAAATGGTTTTCAAATTTTATCTTTTGCGGCCATGACTTTGCACAGTCTTATTCATTTGTTTTTTAATGAAGAGGTTAAAAAAGGTTACAGGGATCTGATTGATATACACACGTTAATAATGGCAAACAATAATAGAGAATTTTGGTTAGACCTTATTGTTTTAGCCAAAGAAACAGGTTTCGATTTGGAGCTTTTCTTAGCATGTCGATATGCACAAAAAATATTGCAAACTGAAATTCCTGATTTTGTGCAGGATGAAATAAGTCAGTTCTGCCCGTGGAATATTGGGTTTTTAGATTTTATCTACAATAAAACCTTAAAACCTAGCCACCCTATTTGTAAGCCACCCTTTTTTGCACTTGCTGAGTCAGCAGTATTGATTCGGGGGCACTTTCAAAAAATGCCCATGCATATACTTATCTATCACTTACTGTGTAAATGCGGCATATCGCTCATACAAAGCATTTTTGGTAAACACGTATTCACTAAAGAGTTAGTCCAACCTTAAGGATATTTTGTTTAAACATTATGATTGGGCAATAACTATTTTGAAAACAACCAGTAGCGTTGCTTATTTTCGATAAAAAACAGTGAAATTTTAATAAGCGAGGCAAAAGGCACGAGCAAATTATTTTTTTGAACTAAATTTGTACAAAAAAGTAATTGTTTTTTTAAGTGCGCAATGTCACTTATGTTCTCCTTTTGTAACTAATCCGTTTTTTTGCCGTTTCTGTGTCCTCTGTGGTTAAGACTCGCTTCGAGTTAAAGTATTAACATAGGTAACCGGTAACTTACCCTGGCTTTAAAGAGCAATTTACCAGGCAGCTTGGCGTTAACCGTACTGGCTTTTTCCCCGTGATATCACCACCTCGGGCTATAAAACACTTAGCAAAGTCTTCTTTAACCAGGGTTTGAAACTAGTTTACGTTTTTGGGTGTCATAAAAAGATTACGTTCGATAATGAAGGTACAGTGCGTTGAGTGCAGTTAACTCACAGCATAGGGTGCGCAGGTCAATGGTCAGCTGGTGTGGTTAAACGAGCGGACCGAACAACAAAACAAGACTGTAGAAGAAAAATACTCCTATTTATATTCATGACCTGTTTTTTTGTTGATTTTGGCCATAGAAACAAAAAACTCGCCAGTATGCGAGTTTTTTGGTTAAGGTTGCAGCCTATTTAACTTCTTCACCTGCGGCCTGTTTGTCAGCATGGTAACTAGAGCGCACCATGGGGCCAGATGCTACGTGGCTAAAGCCAAGCTCTTTGGCAGTAGCACCAAGTTCATCAAATTCGTCAGGGTGTACATAACGTTTCAGCGGGAAGTGGTGTTTACTGGGTTGTAAATACTGGCCCAGAGTAAGCATTTCCACATCGTGAGTGCGCAAATCTTTGAGAACCTGTGCAATTTCATGTTTATCTTCCCCCATGCCCATCATCAAACCTGACTTGGTGGGTATCTGGGGATGTTGCTGTTTGAATTTCTTTAATAAATCCATTGACCACTGGTAATTCGCCCCTGGCCGGCACTCGCGATACAAACGGGGGATCGTTTCCAGATTGTGATTAAATACGTCGGGCACACCTTGCTTTAAAATCTCCAGTGCGGTGTCCATGCGACCGCGAAAGTCAGGCACTAATACTTCAATTTTGGTATTGGGGCTGTGCTCGCGTATAGCATTGATGCAATCCACAAAATGCTGGGCACCGCCATCGCGCAGATCATCTCGGTCAACAGAGGTGATCAC
>JBKEFM010000235.1:0-5344 GCA_046709505.1 Paraglaciecola sp.
AACCATCGCTATTATGGATAAGTATAAAAAGGCCTATCAACAATCCAGCCATAATGGATCACCACAGACTATGATCACTGTTGCCGCTTTATGTGCACCGACAAAAGAAGAAGCACTCTACCTTGCGGCATCCCAAGCTTATTGGAAAGTCATGGCGTTTCGTCACGGTATTCGCCATCCGTGGGTAAGCCCGGAAGAAGCATTGAACAAAGTAAAACAGCTATCAATCTCTGATCAAAGTTATTACCAAAGCCTGATCAATTCCATCACACTGGGCTCTCCGCAAGAATGTGCTATACAGCTTGAACAAATCTCAGAATATTGGAAAACCAATGAGGTAGGTTTGGTCACAGTGACACACGACTTTGGATCAAGGAAGCGTAGTTTTGAGTTGTTAGCAAAAGCATTACTGGTTTAATTCATCGAATAAACTGGCATGGCCAAAACGGTGGTGCTAGATATTAGTTGGCGCTTCCTGTGATAGCCCTGTCGCCCCTGAAACTAAAGCTTCAGGGGCGATGGGTACATATCGAGAGCGGAAGGAGTTAACGCACTATAACTTAATGATATTGTTGCCTGTATCCCGATCAATAAAGCGTACAAAGGGATCCACGCCAATATAGGCAGGCAGTTCATCAACCTCTATTTCCAGGGTGGTTTCACCACTTTTGAGGTGATGTAAAGCCTGATAAATCACCTTGTTGTCGGCTGAGAAATCATTAGGGTCGCTGCTGAACATAGCGATTTCCACTTGCTCATCAAAATCTTGCTCCGTTTCAACACCCTTACCATCGGCACTCATTTGCATGGCCGATACCGTAAAGCTAAGCCTATACTGACCATTTTCAAGGGGCTGTGAGGTGACCTCTTCTGCACGTAAATCATACAGGGTGATCTGTGCAAATAGATCGTGAATATAGGCTTGCTCCTGTGTACTGGCCTGCGCATTTAACTCAGCCAGCAAGTCCAGGGTGGTGGGGTAAGGGTCATTGGCAAACTTAAATTTGTTTAACAAACGTTGCAGAGCCTGGTTAACACGCTGCTCGCCCATTTTGTTTTTCAGAGCCATCATAACCACCGAGCCTTTACGATAGTGCAAGTACTGTTGATTTTCAGCACGCATAAGGGGCATCTCTTCAATACGCTCACTGGCACGACCCCGTAAGTAGTTATCTAATTCAAAGGTCAGGAATTTACGTAATTTGGTTTTGCCATATTTGCGCTCCATTACCATCAAGGCGCTATACTGAGAGAGGGTTTCAGACAAGATGGCACTACCTTGTACATTAGCGGCACCTAATTGATGCCCCCACCATTGGTGAGCTACTTCATGGGCGGTGATGTAATAAACGGGGTCGATATCACCCGGATCGCGCAGATCACTAATAAAACCAATTTTTTCTGAGTAGGGTACGGTATTAGCGAAGCTTTGGGCAAAGCTGCGGTAACCCGGAAATTCAATGATACGCAATTGCTTGTGCTGATAAGGGCCAAAAGCAGACTCAAAGTAATCCAGTGAATCCTGACTAGACTCAATCATTCGGTCGACATTCCAGTGATGGGTTGGGTGATAAAACACTTCGATACTGACACCATTATGCTCCACTTTTTTACGCTCAAGACGCGCTGACATAATACTGAAGAAATTAACCATGGGACTGTCCATTTCATAGCGATAATAGTTACGTCCATCTTGTTGCCATTGTTTTTGCAGATAACCTGGAGCGATGGCAAATTGATCATCACTGGTCGAGAGGGTGGCACTGAAGTCAATAAAATCAACACCCTTACCAAAAAAGCTTTCGCTATAATGGCTGCTATCTTCCAGGGGATAGGCCCGTTCCAAGGGCTCCAAATCCCGCTTACGTCGCTCGTGCGTGTCATTAATGCGCACACCAGCATTGAACCCAAAGGAAGGGAAGAGTTGAGCGTTGTTGATAAAGGTGCCGTTTTTAACCAAAGAAACGTCTTCATCCTTATCTTTGAAACCATGGTGTTCACGGACCACCGATATTGTCCCCGTTCGAGATTCTCCTGGTTTCATCGGCTCAGTGAACTCAAACCAGGCGATATCAAATTTATCGTTTATTTCGCCCAGCTCACCACCATCAATTTTCACTTCTTTTTGGGTGGTATAACGTGGCATGTTCACTAAAAATCGCTTGATTGCTTGTTTGTTTTTATTGACCACAGTGATTTGAGCACGGGCCTCAATGCGTCTTTCCTTAGGGAAAATATCCACCGCTGTATCGACCACCGTGATGGTCGGGATATTGTCGTCAAGGTACTGGAAGAACTCCTTTTCATAGTCGGCGCGAAGGTCTAAGGTTTCGTCTTGTCCCTGGAAGGTATTAAGTATGGTGGTGTTATAACGAATAACCGCTCCCGAGCCAATAAACACCAACAGAGCAGTCGCTGCCACCGCAATACCTTGTTTGCCCAATTGATAGCGCAGCAAAGCAAAGCGTTGTTTTAATGACGATTGAGGGCCTCTGTGCCAAAGACCATAGCTGATTATACCCATCACAATAGCCAGGGCAGTCCAGTAAAGCATGTACCAGTTTTGCGTAACAAAGTACCACCCGTAGCCGTTCAAATCCGAATATTGTAGGGACGGGGCTGCGGCAAACTGAAACATCATGTGCTCTAGGCCAATTTGACTAAACACAATAGACGCGAAGAAGTAGGCAACAAAAATTAACATGCCTATGTACTTACCCGGGCTTAAGGATTGAATAAAAAAGGCCAATACGGCTAACAAACAAAAGGGCAGCGCGGCAAAATACATAATGCTGATCAGATATTGGCTCAGTTCGATATTGCTGTAGTCCTTTATCAGCTGGTACGCCACGGAAGCCAAAATACCCACGGCCTGCAGGGTAATGATAACTAAAAATACCGCCAGTAATTTAGACATCCAAAATGTCAGGTTGTGCACAGGCATGCTGTCGATAATATCGCCCATACCTACCGTCCGTTCACGCCACACTATTTCGGCGGTATAGTAGGTGATCACAATGATTAGCATCAGGGAAAAACTGCCGTTAATCAATTGCACCATGGTCTGGGTGAGGGGCCAATTGGGGGTGCCAAACATGCCGTTTATTTGGAAGAAATTAGCCACTAACTGAAAGGTGGAAAATAACAAAAGGATCAAAAATGCGGGGCTAAAAAATACCTGCTTAATTTCAAACCTAGTGCGGGTAATAAATTGACTCCATCCAGCATTACGTTGTCCTTTGTATTTGCTCAGACCTGCGGTTTTCAGTGGAATACTTACAGTATCGTTGTTGGTTTTGGCGATTTTTTTAGTGGTGTGACGTTGTCCACTAAACATCCCTCCAGCAACAGCCAGTATGCTCAAGCCAACCGTCAGCCAAATGACACGGTTTTGTAAAATAACCCCCGATAGGCTCACCAGTTGGCTGTTTTTCTCAGAGGATGTCCAGTAGCGAGTAAAGTCACCAAAGGCAAACAAACCAAAGGGATCGCACAATGCGCGCAAGGTGCGCTGATAGGGTTCATCAAACACCTGGCCGGCAACCACGTACAATATAAACAACCCCAGAGCCGCCAGATATACACCCATCACGGTATTAAAGCGCCGGGCGATGGCATAAAAAATTGACGCCATTACAAAGATGGTAGTGGTAGAGAATATTAAGAAGGGTACCAGGTAAAAGCTGAGCCTGTTGGCACCCAAACGTTCGGCATCAATCCAGGGCATCCAGCTGCCTACCAAGGTGCCCAGTGGCACCATAGCAAACACGGTTAAACATATTAGATAGGCCCCGGTGAAGCGGCCTAGATTGTAAGAAAAGGGTTGAATGGGCTTGGTAAATACGATTTCTGCCATCTGGCTGGAATGATTGCGAGTGGCGGTGTCGGCAATAAAGTTGGCTATCATAAACATGCCAAAAATCCCTAAAATCAGTATTGCTTGAGCAATCGCAAAGGGACTATTGAACAATACGTTACCACCAGAGCCGATTTGTACCTGGTCGATAACCATGGCCAAATAGGGCAACAGGAAAAACACTAAACAGGTAACAATAAAAGACGGCTGGCGCACAAAATAACGCCACTCAAAGGCGAGCATTTTAGTAAACATAGGGGCTATCCTTGATCAGCGTTGGCGGTAGGCAGACGAGATTCATGTATGGTAGAGAAGTACACATCTTCAAGTTTTGCCGGCGAAGGGGTAAACCCCTCTGGTGCATCGTCTGCCATCACATTGACCACCGTGCGTCCGGCGAACAAACGCTTGGATATCACAGGTAAGCTTTTTTCTAATTCCAAGGCTTCGTCTACCGAAACGGTCTTTTGCCAAATTCGACCATTAAGTTTTTCTGTCACGTCGATAGGATTGCCTTGTAGCAAAATTTCGCCATTGCCCAGTACGGCCATGTTTGAACATAGCTCAGAGACGTCGTCCACAATATGGGTAGATAAAATAATGACCTTGTCTTCGCCCAGACTAACCAAGAGATTGTGAAAGCGGTTACGCTCTTCCGGGTCAAGCCCGGCTGTGGGCTCATCAACGATTAATAAATCAGGATCACCAAGTAAAGCCTGGGCGATGCCAAAGCGCTGACGCATGCCCCCGGAAAAACCACTGACTGCTTTTTTGCGATGCTGAAATAAATTGGTGTGGGCTAAAAGGCCGTTAACGGCCTCTTTTCGCTCTGCGTTATTGTTTAGTCCTTTTAATATAGCCAAGTGATCTAGTAAATCATAAGCACTAACCCGGGGATATACGCCAAAGTCTTGTGGCAAATAACCAAGGCGTTGTCGTAATTCATTGGGTTGGTTTAGCACGTCAATGTTATCAAACTGTATGCTGCCAGTGTCGGCTTGTTGCAAGGTCGCGATGGTACGCATTAGACTCGATTTACCCGCTCCGTTAGGACCCAGTAAGCCAAACATACCCTTTGGTATATCGATGCTGACTGAATTGAGTGCTTTGACCCCATTACCGTAAGTTTTAGTTATATTTTTTATACTTAGCATGTTGATGTCCGTATTTTTTTGGATGAAATTTTTGTCAAACCTTAGCCTAACAGTCGGTACTAACGGGGTAAAGTTTAGCAACTTGCTGTGCAGTTTGTTAGCCTAAGCCTTTGTTTTCAAGGTGTTGGGCTGGGAGTAACGGACATTGAGCAACATTTACTTACGAATATCCCGACGTTATGTTAAAGGGCTACCCACTTAGCTCCACCAACCACTATATGTTGTGTTTTCTAGATTTAACCTTGTCAGTCTCTTGTGGTAACCGGCACACGTTTGGCAGTGCCAATATATGGATAAATATCATCACCCGGCCGCTCAATTGTCCAGGCGAAAT
>JBKEFM010000236.1:0-5325 GCA_046709505.1 Paraglaciecola sp.
GATTATGACGAAATTTGTTATATGAATCAGCGGGAGTTCAGGCATATACCCCAATCGGATGATCCTTACGCCATGGATACCTTATCTGTAGGGCCCACCGATGTGTTTCCCCAGCAATTTGAGCATTTTATTGTGGGTAAAAAACACCTTAAAACTCAACTTAAACAACTGCACGGTGATCTGATGACAGTGGATTTTTGGTTGTCATTACAAGCGAAAACTTCTCTTGGTGAAATCCCGGATTTTATCCCGTATGATCAAACCAAACGTTTTAATCATCAGCCAGTTATTCAATTCAAAGAATTAGATGGTTGATTGGCCAAGCGACTACCTTGGATCCAGCAAACGCACTTCCCGTTGTGGGAAAGGGATCTGAATATCATGTTCCCGCAAGGTTTCAAATATCAGCAGCATTAAGTCGCCTCCAACACGGTTGCGACCATCGTCTATACCTTCCATCCAGAACTCCACAAACATATTGACACCAGAATCACCAAAACTGTCGATTTCACAATCTGGCCTTTCTTCCACGGGGTACTGCTCGCCATTAAGCACCTGGGGATGGGTTCCAACAACTACCTTTATTATATCCACCATGGCGCGAATATCAGTGTGGTATGCCACAGAAAAATCAACTCTGTATCGTTGTTTGGGATTTTTATGGGACCAGTTGACAAAGGTGGATGAAATAAATTTGTCATTAGGCACCATGATGTCTTTACCATCGTAGGTTTCCAAAGTGGTGTAGCGCATCTTGAAATCCCGCACAAACCCTTTATTACCGTCCTCCAACTCGACGTAATCACCGATTGTCAATGAGCGGTCTAGCAAGATAATAATGCCCGAGATAAAATTTGAGGCGATGGACTGCAACCCAAAACCCAGTCCAACGCCAACCGCGCCACCAAAAACCGCCAGGGCGGTAAGGTTGATACCCATCACATTAAGTAATAACAAGGCAATAACACACACCAGCGCCACTTCAAATAACTTGGCAAAGACTTCCCGGGTGCGAATGTCCAGAGATTCTTGTTTCCGAATAATATCCTGGCCAACGGTATTTGAAGCCCGCCCAACCCAGAACAGCAAGAAGCCAAATATCAATACCCGAGCCAGGCCATAAGCAGAGATTTCTATATTACCCAGGGTTAAACTCAAACTCTTTAGTACCACTATAATGTCCGCTAACCAATCCACCATATGTAAAAATAGCAGCGGCAGTACCATCCACTTAAAGAGGCCCCTGAGTACCAGGTTGGATACACAAATATTGAGTATAGAGTTAAAAAATAACAACACCGCTAAGGTTAACGCCACGGTTAACAACCAGTTATTGGCCATGAAATAGTGACTGAACTCGGTATTTACCTTAAGCAATAAAATAGCGATTAACGGAAATATCATCTTGTCAATGCGATAGACGATTTTACGCAAGGGATGAGCGTTAGGCTCGGGTGTGCTGGAAATAAGTGTTGAATACTGACGGATTTTCAGCGCCAGCCAATAGGAAAATAAATAGATGCAACCTATAATAGCAAGCTGCACATAGGTATCGGTTTGCAACAATTGCACACTGACACTTTTGGCTTGTTGTAGCAGGTTTTGGCTGACTGAATCTATGCTGGTATTCAATTTAATTATCTCCCACAGCTCAACAGTGATCACAAATAAAGCTGAGTTAAAATGCCCTGCCATTAAGTACAGGGGCTAATAATATGGCTAAGGGATGGCTAGCCAAATAAGAGACAATGAACAGATAAAGCCCACTGCCCACAATACGCTGCGCAAAGTATGCACATTAAACCAGTAAGCCAGCAAATAACCCATTCTGGCCACAATAAATACTATCGCCAGGTTTTGTGCCAGATAGCCTGTTGCCCCAGTCGCAATAACCGCCAGGGCGCCGGGCGTGAACATGATCAGGGCTTCAAAACAGTTTTCATGAGCGGCCATAGCACGGGCACCAAAACCACTCAGGTTTTTTTGCTGTTCTCTGGGGTGGCGATTATCATACCCTTGGGGCTCTTTGTTCATGGCCATGGCCAAGGGGCCTTTGGCTAAAATAGGCATCAGGGTGGCAATTAACAAACAAATCAATATAACAGTCATATAAAAGCAACAAATAAGGGAATGTACATTCACTTTAGCACGGCAAATGCAATTGACTCACCACAAATGTGTCACTCAACAAGCATTAACTCAGGGAATTTTCATTGGCTACAAAAAGAGTAAAGAAGTGTTATTGCAAACAACCCATGCGAATAAAGCTATCTAATCGATTGATCTTACTATGAGAAGCTTTATGTTCCTTATTCGGTTGAGGTTTAAAAACAACGCTCCAGGAGCATCATGGATAGTTTAGTACTGGTCATCATCTCTACGTTAATAGCAGGTTTAGCCATACCAATAGGCGGCATGGTTGCACGTTTTGAACATTTTCAATCTGCCTGGTTTGAGCAAGAATTCCGCCATGGGATCATGGCCTTTGGTGGCGGTGCTTTGCTGTCAGCCGTAGCCCTGGTTTTAGTTCCACAAGGTATTCGCAATCTCTCGGTGTTACCCGCGGTGGTGTTTTTTATTGCTGGTAGTTTTGGCTTTATGAGCCTTGATATTCTATTAAAAAAGATCAACACACCTGCCAGCCAATTAACCGCTATGCTGGCGGATTTCATACCTGAATCCATCGCCCTGGGCGCAGCCTTTGCTACCGGCAATAGTAATGCCTATCTACTGGCTGGGCTGATCGCCTTGCAAAATTTACCTGAAGGGTTTAATGCGTATAGCGAGTTGAATTCATCCACGGCTTTTAGTGCCGCAAAATTATTACTGATTTTCAGTTGTCTGGCGCTGCTCGGCCCCATAGCGGGTGTATCCGGTTATCTATGGTTGGCGGAGTTTCCCCAATATGTGTCCGCGATCATGTTGTTTGCCTCTGGGGGGATTTTATACGCTATATTTCAGGACATTGCCCCGCAGGTAAAACTGGAAAAACATTGGTTTCCGCCCATGGGCGCGGTGTTAGGGTTTGTTTTAGGCATGGTCGGCTTTATGCTTACCTGATATCAAAAAAACCGTTTTTTGGCTTGGAAGATGGTTAAAGTAAGGACTGTACGGCTGGCGTAGCAAATTAATTTTAAAATCATTCTAACCATGCTCTAATAACCAGATAAGTGTAGCCATTATCGTTTTAAGGAGTTGTTAGATTAAAGCCACTCTTGCTATTGAACGACGCATTGACATGGATTTACTTAGACGCTCAATGATGGGCGTATTTGCATACGCCTTTCTGCTGCCGATGATATTCCTTGCTTTTGATTTCCATCTTCTGCAACCAATGCTGAGTTTATACTTTTCCGCTGCCATGTTGTTGATCAGTGCTTTACGTATGATACACAAAATTTTCACCCCGCGATTATACGACTATTCGGCAAAGTTGTGGTTCCGGCTTTTTGCCCTCCTGTCAATGAGCCATGCGATAGTATTAAGTACCGTTTTTACCCTGAGCATGAATGATCCGCGCTTTGTCACCATTACGCAGGTCTCCATGTTAGTCTTTGCTGGGGTAGTCAGTGGTGCGTTAATCGCCCTTAGTCCGCGCATAAAATTGGCTTTAGTCAACCTGGTCTTGATGTTAGCCCCTTCAATTGTCACCGCTTTAATCGTTGCGGACAAATCTGCCTTTAGTTTAATGATATTGGTATTTGGCTGTTATGCTGCTGCCATAGGCATACGTTCACATCGAGAATATATGCGTTCGTTTAAAATAGAAACTCTGTTAGATAGTCAAAAATCTGAATTGGAAAAGCTCAATAAAATGGATCCCCTGACTCATATCTACAACCGGGGCTATTTTAATACCCAGTTTGAATATCAGTGGAATACCGGCGTGAGACACAATATCCGCCAAACATTGCTACTGATCGATGTCGATCACTTTAAGCTTGTTAACGATAATTATGGCCATTTAGTAGGTGATACCTGTTTACAGCACATTGCCCAACTAATCAAAGTCTCTGTGAAGCGCAAAAATGATTTGGTCGCCCGTTTTGGTGGAGAAGAATTTGTGTTATTGCTTGATGCCAGTAATAGCCAACAAGCTATGGAAATAGCAGATACTATCAGGCAATCCATAGCTGTTCATCTGTTTAAACACAGTGAAAAAACCTTTAATGTGACGGTAAGCATAGGTATAGCCAGTGTGATACCTACCCCAAAAATGAGTTCCAATAGCCTCATAGAAGCAGCTGACAAAGCCCTATATCAGGCAAAAGACAGAGGACGCAATCAGATCGTACTGTCTACAGAACTGGCATAACCTAAGGCCTTTATCGGCACCGTTTTAAATATTTTCAGGTACCCATACATGAGTCAACACCTCAAGACGATGATTAACACTCTGGAACTAACCTGTCCTTCACCAGAGCAGAGGCTGAAAGTTGACTGGCCAAACAGTGACAATTATCAAATTTGGCTAAAACGGGACGATTTATTACATCCCATCGTATCCGGCAATAAATGGCGCAAGCTTAAATATGCTTTATTGGCCGCAAAACACAATAACGTGCCCCATATCATCAGTTTTGGCGGTGGATTTTCCAATCACTTGCATGCATTGGGGTATGCCTGTTCACGACTCGGTATCCAGCTCACGGCTATAGTACGTGGGGATTACTCCGCCCACCCCAGTCCGATGCTGGAGGATTTGGCCCGCTGGCATGCCAAGGTACAATATGTCGATCGCCAAACTTATCGACTGCGCAGCGATGCAGACTATCTGGCACAGTTGAGCCTTACCCATCCGGGGGCAATGATTATTCCCGAGGGGGGATCCCAGCACTCAGCCCTGGCGGGTGTGATGGAAATCATTGATGAATTGGGCCGCAGCTATGATCATATTCTCGCTCCCGTTGCCAGTGGTGGCACCCTGGCCGGTTTGATCCATGCCACCCGCCACATCAATACCACAGTAACAGGCATTGCCGTGTTAAAAGGCCAGGGTTATTTGGAAGACCTGGTCACTGAGCTGCTGCCAAGTGCAACCAAACCTGGCCATCACTGGGATATCAATCACGATCACCACTTTGGCGGATACGCCAAAAGTACACCCCATTTAAGCGCATTTTGCGCGGAATTTTATACCCAAACGCATATCCCCATTGAACCTGTGTACAGTGGAAAATTATTTTACGCCGCCAAGGCCCTTATCAGTGAGGGCGCATTTACCCGAGGAGCCAAAATTTTGCTGTTACATACGGGCGGTTTACAGGGTGCCAGAACTGCATAATAGCCCGCCACAGCGGCTAATCGACCCTTGATTAAAATTAC
>JBKEFM010000237.1:0-5310 GCA_046709505.1 Paraglaciecola sp.
CCGTGTAAGAAACAGCTGTCTAATGCCTTCGTGATGATCTCATTACCATCAATCAGAATGAAGTTAGCGGCGCCCGTTTCTTGAACATCACCATTAGGGCAAAACAGGATCTGATCAGCATTGCATTCTTTGCGTGCACGCGAGATAGGGCCTAATGCACTAGCGTAATTTCCGCCACTTTTAATCATGCCCATATGGGGGGCACAACGCATTCCATCTTCTTCTAATAAAAGTCTTAATGGCTTAGCGCCACTGGTAAAATAATCACCAACAGGCGATAACAGCACATATAACAAAGAGGATGCTGAAGGTGCCGCTGCTTTACCAATCGCTGGCTCTGTACCAATATGCGTTGGACGAATGTACATAGAGCCTGGAGGACTAGGGACTTCATCAACATAAAGTGCAACGGTATCTTTGATCATTTGGGCAAGCTGATCTTTATTAATTTCAGGCAGGCTTAATAATTCACTGCTTTGTGACATGCGCTTAATATTGGCATCCATGCGAAAAATATTGACGCTGCCATCTTCGTGTTTAAACGCTTTCAAACCTTCAAAACACGTGCTTGAATAATGCAAGACATGTGCGCCAGGATGAAGTTCTAATTTGTCGGATGGAACGATGCTTGAAGCTGTCCAAGAATTATTGTCGAAAGATGCCAATGACATTTTCGGCATGAAAACTGTTCCAAATGCGGCCATTTCTATTCCTAACGTTAGGTACGGAAACCTAAGAAAGGCTTCCTTACTCAATATTGT
Source organism: Paraglaciecola sp. (assembly GCA_046709505.1). GTDB lineage: Bacteria > Pseudomonadota > Gammaproteobacteria > Enterobacterales > Alteromonadaceae > Paraglaciecola. The sequence goes on from JBKEFM010000237.1 coordinate 762, forward strand.
ATTATGCAATGCTAATGCGTAGTTTAAAGTATTAAGCGCTTATATTAACGATCTGCATTGGTCGCGAGCCAAGATGACCAAAGTGAGATGACATTGTTGATTTTAATATCAAAGCCTAATTGAACCAGTTCATCCTGGGTCATTAGTAAATTTTGTTTTTGCAGTGCGCGCTTGTGGGTTTCAACGCGATAGGCCAGGTAGGTTTCCTGGAGGGTCTGACAGTCTTGTGAACTCATCAGGCCACAGTGAACAAAGGCTTCTAATAACCGCATATTGTCGGTTACGTGCGTTAGTTCTGGGTATTGGTGTGACCAAGCAAGGACACCGTACTGCACCATAAATTCGATATCAACAATGCCACCGGCATCTTGCTTCAGCTGAAAGCACATATCGGTAGTATTTTTCGAGCCAAGATTATCCCTCATTTTCTGGCGCATGGCTTGCACTTCTTCACTCAAAATAGGCTTTTCTCGTATGATAGTGAGTATTTTCTCACGAACCTGTTTAAATGTGACTTGTACCGCATCACTACCAGAAACCTTACGGGCACGCACTAAGGCTTGGTGTTCCCAAGTCCAGGCATTTTCTTGCTGATACTTTTCGAAACCTGACAGAGACGTCGCGATCATGCCTGATGAGCCGGAAGGGCGTAAGCGCATATCGATGTCATACAATTCTCCAGCACGGGTTCGTGTACTGAGAATGTGTATCATGCGTTGGCCCATGCGAGTATAGAATACACCGTTATCCAGTTCACGGGTCCCTGAGGTGGTTTTACCTCTGGCTGTATCGTAGAGAAAAACGAGATCTAAATCTGAGCCATAGCTGAGTTCCAGCCCCCCCATCTTGCCATAACCCACAACGATAAACTCAGGCTCTAAGACTTCTTCATTTTGAGCATTACGCGGATAACCGTATTTCGCCACAACTTGTTGCCATGCGAGCCTAGTGACTTTATCGAGCAAAACTTCGGCTAAGTTGGTCAGGTAGTCACTTACCTGCATTAACGTTAATGTGCCTTGTACCTCATTTGCGGCGGCGCGTAATTTGTGGGCGTTGGCGAAGTGACGCAGCTGATCCATTTGCTGTTCAAGATCATTCTCGTCGATGCGTAATAATCTCAGATGCAGTTCTGTTGCCAAATCTTGCTTGGTCACAGGGCTATAAAATTGCTGGGGGTTGAGCAATTCATCTACCAGAATCGGCGCTTGGGCAATGTAGTCAGCGACCCAAGGACTGATCGAGCATAATTTAACGAGATGCTTTAACGCAGAAGGATTTTCACTTAATAACACCAAATACACAGTACGCCTGAGAATGGCACTGATGATAGGAAGAATGCGTTCTAAGGAATCTACTGGGCTGTCACTTTCCCAAACCCTTCTTAATAATAAAGGCATTAAAGTATCAAGGCGCTCACGCCCGATGGTTTGCATCGATTTGATGGCACGTGAGTCGCGAAACTTTGTTATATGATCAATAACAGTGTCGCTTTGGGTGCAGGGGAATTGTTTTAAAAAGGCCTGCACTTCTAACTCATGGCTATGGCTGTCATCGTCATCAAACTTGCCATGCCATAAATCTTGCCAAGCTTCTTTTTCAATCTTGCTATGGGTATGTTCATCCGACGAGTCTAGATCTTCATCGACTTGGGCAACGATTTGAGCGAAGTGATGACTTACTTTTTCTCTTTGGGCATCCAATTCGATTAGAAATTCTCGCCACGTTGGAAAGCCCATCGCAAACGCCATTCGGGTTTGAGCAAAATCAGAATGTTGGTATTCATCGCTGGGCAGCAGCTGAGTTTGTTCATCGTTAAGTGCCTGAATGACGTGTTCAGCGTCACGTAAAAATAAATAGGCTTGGCGTAATTCTTTACACGCTCTCAAGGGAAGGTAACCTTCACCCTCTAGAATACTAAGCACGATTAACAATTCGCGGGTTTGTAACTCTTTCTCCTGGCCCCCGCGAATTAATTGAAAAGCCTGCACAACAAATTCAATTTCACGAATACCCCCAGAACCCAGTTTTACATTGGCCTGCAAACCACGCCGGCGAACTTCAGTATTAATCATGGCCTTCATTGAACGTAACGACTCAAACGCACTATAGTCGACGTATTGGCGGTAGACAAAAGGACGTAATATGGACAGTAGCTCTTTGCCCGCAGCACTGCTTTCTGCTTCAACAGATGGCAAACCTTCACTGGTAATAATACGGGCTTTCACCATGGCGTATCGTTCCCAATCACGACCTTGAGTTTGGTAATACTCTTCAACTGAAGCAAAGTTCATCACCAATGGGCCACTATCACCATAAGGACGTAAACGCATATCAGTACGAAAAACAAAGCCATCAATGGTGGTATTGTCGAGGGCTTGAATGAGTTTTTGGCCAACCTTGATAAAAAACTCTTGGTTCGATAACTCGCCCCTACCTGCTGCATTACCGGTTGTTACTCCCGATTCAGGATAGGCAAAAATCAAATCGATATCAGAACTTAGATTCAGCTCATGTGCCCCTAATTTACCCATGCCTAATACGAGTAAATGTTGCTCTTCTTTACTTCTTTTTCCAATCGGGTGGCCGTGTTTTTCTGCCAATAGGGCATGTACATGATTGAGCCCCTGACTAATGCACACATCGGCCATATCCGATAGCATTCGCGTCGTATCCATTGTTTTAGCAAGACGTAATAAGTCGCGCCAAATAATATGGATTTGAGTACGACGGCGGAAAATCCGCAGAGCTTTAAAAAGCTGTTCTTTACTGGGAAGCTCGTTATTCCCTTGCTCGTTATTTACTGAGGCGTTGATCAGATCAAGTAAATTTTGTTCCAGTTGTTTGATATCCAGTTGTTTGTATATTTCTTCTGAGCGCACCTGCTGGAAAAAATATTCACTTTCAACCGCTAGGTTATCGGCGACAAAGGCGCTGATGCTACAGACTTTCTTTACATCAGCTTGCTGTTCGGGTGAGAGCGAATTTAATAATTTCGGTAACGCTAAACCGCGGAATTCAAACGCGGTAGCGAGCTTGTCTTGTATTGTTTCCCAATAGTCATCGAGTTGTTCAGGATAGGCAATCTGCGGGTACGTTGTAAGGCTCATTAGTCGTCCTAAATTGGGTATTGCGAATGGGTGTAAATTGGATCAATGATGTCGCTGAATATGTTTATCAGTGTAGAGGAAAATAGCAGAGGGGAGTAGTGATAGAGTTCATTACTAAAGGGAGTGAAGACAACGCGTGCAACGACTCATTAAGACTAAGAAACCATTATTATCGTTATTTAGAGTTAGTTTTGATAAGGACAGGCAAGATTAATTTGCCTTGAGGATGCAGTGCCATAGAATGCATTCTAATCAGTGTCGGTATTAGTAATAAGGGAATGTAGAGGAATTACATGGATAGAAACGACAGTACAAAAAAAGTAGCATTACATATTGTTGAAAAGCAGTTACCTGTTGATCAGCTAATTATGATTTTGTATAACTCCCCAGAAGATGCTACCTACAATCACTTTAAATTGGTTAACACTCACTTAAAAGACGGTATCGCTCGAGTCGGGCAGGTTGTTTTACTTTCTCCAGAAAATCCGCAGGAATGCATCCTTGAAAAGATGGAGTTTTTAAACGTAGCGGAAGCCGTTGATCAGGAATTGCTTAAGTTGAGCAATGCTGAAAAATAAATACTTGCCAAGCGCTATGAGTTTTTATCAAGCGTTGCTAGTTACAACGGCCTTCTTTCAGGTGTTAGTAATACAACATGGAAGGCTCATACAAGCCAAGTTGAAAATATTTTGAAAGAGCTTGAGAGAATGTATGTCTCTAGTTACCAAAGCACAGCTAATCTCAATAATGCTAGTTTCTTTGCACAACGAAAAATACTGTTTACTCGATTAAATACAGCATTAAATCGTTTTGGCCAGCCTGCCTTAGGCGGGAACTTATTTGCTGGAGATGTTCGACGTAATTTAGGATTGAGTAAAAAAATTATAATCCACTAGTGGAATAAAAATCCTGGCAGTGTTTTTACAATTTTCGATTTTATAAAGAATTATACGACTGTCGCATGAGTGGCAAAGAACTTAAAGCGTGTTGGGTATGTTGGAATAGCATTAACGGACATTGATGCCGCGGCAAGCATTCAGAAGGCTTGTACTGTCTGTGATGATGCTGCCTGTGGTAAATCTAGGCACACGGAAACAAGTAAGGCTGGAGCTAGTATTGGATGAGTCGGGGGCGGTCTTCTATCCAGTTGGGCCGTGTGTACTATAGCCTTTGGTTTACCATCGGGGGGAATAAGTGCTTTTTGGTGTGCAGTTTTTGCTGGTTCAGCGGGCGGTTATGCTGGTGGGAAATATGGAGGCAAGTTTGGAGAGTTTGTAGGCGAGGAAATATATATTTCAACAGGCACTAAATTATTTATGGAAAATTTAATTTCACCAATGTATATCGTAATTTTTTTTGGATCAATCGGTGTAGCGGGAATATTAATCTGGATTGCGAGGGCTATTTATCTGAAAGTAAAATGGCTATTTTTTTGGAGG
>JBKEFM010000238.1:0-5202 GCA_046709505.1 Paraglaciecola sp.
AATAATCCCGTATGCAGCCTTGTATTGTCTTTAGAGTGGATGCCAGCCCCGTGATCGGCCTTGGCCATTTGATGCGATGCCTGGCGGTGTCTCAGGGGTTAGAAAATGCTAATGTCGAGGTGGTATTTGTCGTTAACGAAACTACGCTGGCCTATTGCAGTAGTCGCCATGATTGGTCTGGTGAAGTAATTGTTATACCGCCCATGACCATGGTGGATGAAGGCAACTGGTTAACTAAAAAATGCGCTGAGCTACAGGCTGATTGGCTTATTCTGGATGGGTATGGCTTTGACTATCAATACCGCAGCAATTTAAGCAACCTTACGGGGAAACTCGCTATTTTCGATGACGGCAACCTTTGTTGGGTGGCAAAACCGGATCCTAGGGTACAACTTGTTATCAATTGGGCTACCCAAGCCGAGCATTTACCCTACCGCGAAGTCGTGCCAAATGCCTTACTTTGTGTGGGGGAGGATTTCCGTGTTTTACGTCAAGAATTTCTGAAAAAAAATAATACACCTTGGTTACAAAGGCAGGGATTACTGCTGATTTTTGGTGGCAGTGATCCCTTTGATCTAACCTTGCCATTATTGACTTTATTTTGCCAGGCTGGGGTTAGGTTACCGATCACAGTGGTGACAGGGGCGGCTTATGAACATACCCGAGCATTGCAGGAGGTGATCAGCAACAGCGAGTTATCCATTATCCATCTCCATGATTGTCAAAATATGGCCGATGTGCTCGGCGATGTGCGCCTGGTTATTTCTGCAGCGGGAGCAAGTCAATACGAATTATTGTGTTGTGCTACGCCCTGTATTTTAATTGTGGTAGCTGAAAACCAGCGTTTTGCCAGTGAGCAAGCAGCTAAACAAGGTTGGTGCCATGTGCAGCAATATGATGCTACGCAACCCACCAATACAGTGCAGCAAATATTTGAACTGGGCCTGAAGCTGTGGCATCAGGACGAATTGTTATCGGCCATGCACAGGCACGCCTTGGAGTATCAAAATGAAATGGGAATTACTCTTATAATCAACAGGTTGTATCCTGATGTGGGCCATAATAGTAACAGCGCAGTATTGGGGGTATCGTGAGTATAAAGCCATTAAGTCAACAGTTTATACCCTTTACGACAGAGCACTTAACGCTGGTGTTGGGCTGGCGCAATAGCGCCAGAGTGCGGGTCAACATGCATGATGACAAATTCATTACTTGGCATGAACATCAAGTGTGGTTTGAAGCGTTGCAAGTAGATAAAAGCCGACAATACTGGATTTATTGTCAAAATCAACGCCCGATAGGTGTATTGAATTTTTCAGATATTAATACCGATATTGGCCAATGGGGCTGTTACCTGGGTGAAACTGACGTGTTACCTGGAAGTGGATTAGTGCTGGAATGGGCTGCCCTTGAACATATGTCAACGGTGATGTCTTGTTCAGTACTGGAAGCACAAGTGCTGTCCTTTAATCTGCCGGCCATTAAATTGCATACATTATTTGGGTATGAGGCGTTTAAAACTGAACAAGGGGGATGGCGTTTCTCGCCAGGCAGTGATGATTTTCTGCCTTACGACGTCCTTCATTTTCGCTATATCACCGCAACATGGCGTGACAATAGGCTTAAGGTGCTATCACGTTTACCTAAACCTATGCAAAACGTGATGCAACACATACAATTTTTAGCAAAGGATAACCTGTGAACATAGTTCAAGCGGTACGAAGCGCCATGGTTGAAGTCGCACAAATAAGCGATTGCCATTTGATTGAGCCCATAGTAGCAGATACCTTATTACTGCAATGTGGTTTGGACTCGTTGGGTTATGCCATGTTAGTTGGGCAGTTGGAGGAAGATTTAGGTTTTGATCCCTTTACAGAACTTGCCATTCAAATTTACCCCAGTACGTTTGCTGAATTTGTCGCCGTGTATCAGCAATGTTATGAGCAACATTGGGCTTAATGGTGAGCACTTTTCTAGCTCAACTCGATAAGCGTGCCAATACTGCCAATATTATTATGCAAAACCAGGTTGTGGGGGCCGAAGAAGTCATCGAAAAAATCGCTGCCATTCGTCGCCAGACGCTACACCTATATGCACAACAAGTCGCGGTACGTTACACCAATTTGACTGATTTTGTGACGGCGCTGGTGGCATTTGATGGATGGTGTGAAGCACTTTATCTTTGTCCTGCTGATGGTATCGGTGAGCTCGATTCTGGCATCTATTCCTGGCCAGAGCCTTATGTTGAGCAAGAGACGGGCGACAAAACAAGGCTATTTAACACTGAGCAAAAACAGGCAATGGGTAAGGGTTATAGCCTGATTGCCACACGCTGGTATTTGGCCTCATCTGGCACAACGGGTGCACCTAAGTGGTTTAGCCATTCGTTTGCGTCGTTAACCCGCGGCGTTAAGCATTCACCCCGTATGCAGTCTTTGCGCTGGGGAAGTTTGTATCAACCTTATCGCTTCGCCGGGTTACAGGTTTTATTACAAGCATTGTTAAGCGGGGCGAGCATTGTTGAACCCTGGTCCGAAGACTTGCTGACGAAAATGCAACAATACGCCCTGTGTGAGGTATCAGCTATATCCGCCACCCCCAGTATGTGGCGACAGTTATTACGCACCCATATGCTCAATCATTTACCCCTGATAAATATCACCTTAGGCGGTGAAATTGCAGATCAAGCTTTGCTGGACATACTTCATCTAACCTTTCCCCAAGGGAGAATTCGCCATATTTATGCTTCTACTGAGGCTGGTGTGGGCTTTGTGGTAGCAGATAATTATGCTGGTTTTCCGGCCTGTTGGTTAACCCAAGGTATCCCGGGTGCCGCGTTGATGATTGATGATAATCAACATCTTAGGATCAAGTCTTCGACACATATAGATCCCACTTTAGCCCATAGAATAGATGTAAATGGCTACCTTGATACGCAAGACAGAATTCAAATTAGCGGTGACCGGGTACTGTTTATGGGCCGAGCCAGCGGCGTTATTAATGTGGGTGGCAATAACATTCACCCTGAAAAAGTTGAAACTGTGATCTTACAAGTACCCCAGGTGCAGCACGTTAGAGTGTTTGGCAAAAACAATAGCGTGATGGGCGCGTTGGTCATGGCTGATGTGGTGGTTAATGATGATGCAGATTGGGCAACTGTTGTCGCAAACATTCGACAACAGTGTAAAACGCAGCTGCAACATTTTGAAATACCTGTGAAATTTTATCAACAAGAAAAGATTGATATGAGCCCGTCGGGTAAATTAACAAGGATTAATGAAAATGGCTGATTACATTATTATCACCGGAGCGAGTAAAGGTCTGGGGTTAGCCATTTGTCGTCATGCCCTTAAAAGCGGCTTTCAGATCGTCGCCCTGGCACGCACGTTATCTAAGGAACTGGAGGCTATGATAATAGCGACGCCTGAGCGGTGTCATTACCTGCCTGCAGACTTGTCAGATTTAGATAATATTCCGCATCTTTGCCGTCAAATTATTAAAACCTATGGTCGTCCCTACGGGTTAGTTAATAATGCGGCGGCGGGTCATGACGGGGTGCTAGCCACTATGCCAAACGGTGAAATAAACCATCTGATGCGTTTAAATGTGCAGTCCCCTATATTGCTAAGTAAATACTTACTGCGCTCAATGCTGCTCAATCACAAAGGTCGCATTATTAATATCTCATCTATTATTGCCAAGACCGGGTTTAATGGTTTGAGTGTTTACGCTGCCACCAAGGGAGCCCTTGAAGGCTTGACTAAATCATTGGCCCGGGAAGTCGGTAAAGCGGGAATTACGGTAAATTGTGTGGCCCCTGGTTACATGCAAACTGATATGACGGGCGATTTAAGCGGTGAAAAGTTAGCCGCTATTAAACGTCGCAGCCCATTAGGTAAACTGGCGACAGTGGACGATGCTGCGGCTATGGTGATGTTTTTACTGAGCGCGCAAGCGTCATCAATCACCGGGACGGTAATGACGGTGGATGCAGGTAGTACAGCTTAACACTTTATTTACCTGTGTACTTGCTGGCAAAAAAGATGCTCAGTGGTAACCGGTAGCCAGGTTAAGTTTACTGGCTGGCAGTCGATAAAAGAATAATAACAATATGCAGAGCGTGAAAAATAACTATTATCATATTGTTGTGATACTCGGAGTGAATAAGAGATCCATGAAATTATCGGTTTTAGTACCCGCTTACAATCTGCAGGATTACATCAGCGAATGTCTGTTGTCTGTGTTGCAACAAGATACAAACTTCGAATATGAAGTCATAGTGTGCGATGACGCATCGCCCGACCATACAAAAAATAAAATTGAGCAACTGGCTTTATACTATCCTGTAAAACTCAAATCTATATTCAAATCGGTTAATGCAGGACTTGCCGCTAATATGCAGACATTGCTGGCTAGGGCAACCGGTGAATATATCGCTTATCTTGATGGCGACGATGTGGCATTACCAGGAAAATTGCAACAGCAAGTGGATCATCTGGATAACCATCATGACTGTCATATGGTGTTTCACGAGTCGGATATGTTTGATTCACACACTAAGCAAACCATAAAACTGTATAGCAAAGCATTCTATAATTGGTCATATATCCCCCCCCGTTCAACTGTTGAACATATGATCCTCTACGGTACATACATGCAAGCGAGCAGCGTGATGTTCAGGCGTCACGAGCAACTGCTAGAAACCGTAGCAAAAGATTGTGAAATAATCTTTGATTATCCCTTTTATATCAATAACGCCGGGTATTTAAACGCCAATGTTGACTTTATTCCCCAGGTGTTAGGCCGTTACCGCATTCATCCTGATAGCTTTGGTGGCCAAACAAGTCGCAGCTTTTCCCGCAGAGAGCGTTCGCTCACAGATATTGAAAACGCTTGTCGAGGGGCAAAATATTTTGGCATAGCAGATGAAGTGATCGAACGGGGGATTGCCCATCATCGTTTTGCTGCCGCCTTGTACTTTTTGCAACGGAGCGAAAATCTGCTATTTAGAAAATACATTGAGTTGTCAGCATGCACAGATAGTTTTTTTGATGCTAAACACAACAATGTTTGGCAGTTACGTAACGATCCCAAAGCACTTTCAGTATTATTAGAACGGGTAGTTTAATGATCAAGTACGATGTAATTGTCGTTGGGGCTGGGCTTTCGGGCGCTGTAATGGCGGAACGTCTAGCATCGGTG
>JBKEFM010000239.1:0-5181 GCA_046709505.1 Paraglaciecola sp.
CAAACTTGGCGGTTATTACCTCGCTGTATAATATGTTGTGCAACACCGATTGGACTAACCCTTGGTAATCTAGCCATCAGAACAGTCTTTCAATCATGGAAGATTTAAGTGTAGACGCATATTCCTCGTACTTAAAAGTTTACTCTGACCCCAGATATTTTACTCTGACCCTAGATATTTATGGGCTATAGGGATAGCCCATTTTTTATAGCCCGCTTTTAAGCTGAAGAAGTGAGTTACCTGAACAGCACTTTTTCCTGATTAAACCAGTACACACAAAATCCCAACAACAAACCGGCAATAAGCGCCGTTGATGAAAATATCCCAATCAGCTGGAAGTAATCCATGGTGCCTTTCACCAATTCCTTCATCGCCAGCGCCACATTCGTTAGGGGTACCCAGGCCCAACCACCTTTGAGTTCAACTCCTGGCATAAGGGCAATCATCACCGGAATGATGGCTACAAGCACCAGTGGCCCCATGTAACTCTGCGCTTCTTTAAAGCTGCGTGCATATATTGAGATACTCAGTAACACGGCAGCAAAAATCGCGACAACGGGTACCAGCAGCAAAAACATCAATACAAAATCCAGCAAGGCGATTTGGCCCATAAAATCAGCGACAAACTGCAGGGCAAATCCTTGACTTAATATTATCCCCCATAACGCCATGCTTGCCACCGTAATAAGGGCAGTCATGACCCCGGCAAAAGCGATAGTGAAAAATTTCCCCAGTACTATCTTGTTGCGCTCGATAGGGGAAATTAACAGGGTTTCCAGGGTGCCACGCTCTTTTTCTCCTGCGCCTATGTCGGTTGCCGGGAACATCGCCCCCTGAAAACACAACATAAACAACAGATAGGGCAACAAGCCACCGATTTTCTCGCCCCAGTTTTCCCGTTTGTCAGCGGTATCGACTTTTTCCAGCACTATGGGTTGCAACAACCCCTCATGCTGCTTTTCATTGAGTCCCAATGCAGAAAAAGCGGCCAGCTGGTATAGCTGTGATTGTTGCTTGACTAAGGTATTGACTCGGTTATAAACCAGATTCAAACCGGCATCATTTAAATACAACTGAATACTGATTTGCCCGTTATTAAGCACATCCGCTGAGTAAGTAGGGGGAATAACCAATACAAAGTCTACGACTTCGGCGCTGATTTGCGCAGCGTAATCCTTGTTTTGTGCTAACGCCACCAGGCTAAATTGCTCCAACTGAGCAAGTTTTTCCGTCAACTGAGGTGCATACTCCCCGCCAAACACGGCATACTTCAGGACTTTACTTTCGGCTTTTTCAATGGCCTGAATATTAAAATAAGCCACGCCCCCAAAAATAAGAGGGAAGATCAGTATGGGCAAGGCGATCATGAAAAACAGGGTTTTTCTGTCTCTGAGCAATTCGGTTAATTCTTTTAAAAATACGAGCCACATACAGCTGTCCTTATTCAATGCTGGTTAAAAATGCCTGGTGTAAAGAGCCATCTGCCAGGGCTTTAAACGCATCCAAGGTATCGGCAAACTTGCTGCCCCCCTGATCGATAACCACAACCGCATCACACAACTCGTCCACTTCATCAAGATGATGAGTCGAAAAAATCACCGGTATGCCCTGTCGCTGCAAGCCACGAATAAAGGTCAGGACCGTTTGGGTAGCCATAATATCCAGGCCAGTGGTGGGTTCGTCAAGGATCACCACTTTGGGCTGATGCACTACCGCTCTGGCAATAGAGACTTTTTGTTTCATACCCGTGGAATAAGTTTCACAGCGCCGGTCCAAAAAACTGTGCATGTCTAATAATTCTGCCAGTTCGGTTATTCGCTGCTCTATCTGCTTTTTTGGCATGGCGTGTAACTGGCCAAAATAAGCAATATTTTCCCGTCCGCTCAGGCGCCCGTATAGACCGGTAGAGCCGGATAAAAAACCAATTAGTTTACGGGCCTCCAGGGGATTTTGCAGTACATCAATACCATTGATTTCAACACTGCCCCCATCGGGTCGTAGAGCCGTAGACAGCATACGCAAGATAGTCGTTTTACCTGCGCCGTTGGGGCCTAGTAACGCCAGTACTTGTCCTGAAGAGCAGCTAAACGACACATCCAGTACCGAATGAAAAAAGCGTCCTTTTAAACGGGGATCCTGTTTCTCCAGTTCACTGAGTTTTTTTGGATTTTGCACGGCAAATTTTTTGCTTAACTGTTTTATCGTTATCATTCCCTTTCCTGTCATTATTCAGCCCAGCGGATATCAATTATGCTGATGGAAAATATATTACCGCAAATCAGGCACAAAAATATGTAACAATACACTTTAAAATCAATAAATTGCTAGTTTTAACTTCAAACTCGGATAAAAACCCATGCAGCAGATCACCCATCCTTTGCAGGCCTGTATAAACCTATTTTATCGCCCTAATCGGGTTTTTCAACGATTAGCGACTACCGACAATTGGTCCTGGTTACCTTTTTTGTTAGTGGTGGCAGGCACTGTAGCACCGATTTATTACTACTTTGAACTGGTGGATTTCCAGTGGTACAAAGACACTATTATAAGCCTGCAGTTTGCCAAAGTCAGTCCGGCTGAACAGCGCGTCATCAATGCCTCACTGGAAGCAACAAGAGGCTGGATGGGCACGATTTTCGGGCCCACTATATTGATCATTATTGAGGTCACTCTGGTGGCCGCTTATGTCAATATTACCGGTAAAATAGACGAATTAAATGTGTTTGGCTTTAGCGACTGGTTCGGTTTGGTATGGTGGACTCTTTTGCCATCCGCGCTGGCATCGGTGTTAAGTTTACTGCTGTTGTCATTAGCCGACAGCCCGCGGTTGCTGCTGAGCGACGTTTCCCCTACGGCGCTCTCTTATCTATTGGCTATCGACATCGGCTCTACATGGTTTGGCCTGTGCAGTGCCATCAAACTGGAAGGGTTATGGACACTTATCTTGCTCGCCATAGGCATTAAACAATGGACTCATTTATCGAACGTAACAGCCTATTGTATTGCCTTTATTCCTGCGTGCCTGATAGGGCTGATCTGGGTTTTGTTGCTATTGTTCTAGCTGGCGCCACGTTTTGGCCGAAAGTAATGGTGGTTGTCATAAAAACTCGGGTTCACATTAGCCTCACACCAGCCCGGCACCCCCAGAAGTGGCAAAGGCAAAAGGGGCTTAGACTGAGAAAAGAATGCTTTATCGCTTATTTTCGCCACCAGCTTGCTATCCACCTCTTGCTGGCGTTGCACCAGAGACTTATCCGCAAAATCGGCTCCCACTTCTACAGCCAACCATTTACCGGTTAAACCAATAAAAGGCTGCAGCATCATTTCATAATTGGCATGACCAAACATCATTGCGTGTATATCTGTGCCCCAGCAGGCTTTATGTTCCACAAAAGCACGTTGCCATTGGTGTTGGGTCAGTGCCTCAATAATGTCATGCCCGCCAAAATTATTATCCTGGTTAGCGGTATAGGCCAATACCACCCCACATTCATCGAAATGGGTCAGGTGGTTACGCCTTTTGGTTCTTGGTGACAAGCCAAATTCTGTTATATCAGCCACATGCAGGCGATTAAGCAAACTTTTGGTTTGTGGAAACTGCAACCATACCAGCGCATTGAACAGATCATGCCAGCTATCGGGGCGAGTGGGTATATGCCCCTGTTGAAAAATTATTTTTTCATAATAGGCATCACTGGGGGCCAGCGCTTGCTGACAGATAAACGGCGGCCCCTGGCAGTCGAGTTCTGATTTAAGCTGATTGAGTCCCTGGGCATTTGGCCACTGGTCAAACGCTGTCAGATGAAATTGTTGCTCCAGATGAGCTAATGGCAAGCTACTTTGTTGTTCAACAAACGGTTTATTCCAAACTAAAGACATAAATAGGTACACAAGATCCGGTGGTAATATACCCAAGTGTACTTGGGTATAAGCATAAAATTGGCAGTATACTGGGAGAAACCCAAATTAGGTAACGATCTAAATGCAAAAAAATCAACTGGCGATACTGGCTCTGCTGAGCACACTATTACAGGCTTGTGGTAACAACGGCAATGATATTTCATCCCAGGCCGACTTTCTCAACGTGTATCAGAATATTGATGATGCCACGTTGAAGCAGCACACCAAAATTCTGGCCTCTGACGAATTTGAAGGGCGTTTGCCAACCACTGTAGGTGAGCAAAAAACCCTGGATTACCTGACCGGTGAATTTAATAAACTGGGTTATAAACCAGGTAACAATGGCAGCTATCTGCAACCGGTGGAATTGCTGGAAATGACCGCGTCACCCGATATGACTATGTCAATAGGCCAAGACACTTTTACCTACAAAGCAGGCATGATCGCTTCAACCAAACGTGAACAAACCCAGGTTAAGTTGAGTGATTCAGATGTGGTGTTTGTTGGCTTTGGGGTCAATGCCCCTGAGTATAACTGGAATGATTATCAGGATCTGGACGTTACAGGTAAAACAGTGGTTATTCTGGTCAATGATCCTGGATTTGAAAACCCTAACAGCGGTAAGTTTGAAGGTAAAACCATGACCTATTACGGACGCTGGACTTATAAGTACGAAGAAGCCAGTCGCCAGGGCGCAGCTGCGGCCATCATAATTCATGAAACCAGACCAGCATCTTATAGCTGGTCAGTGGTAGCCAATAGCTGGAGTGGCCCACAATACAGTTTGCTCAGTGCCAATGGTAATGCTAATCGAGTGGCCGTTGAAGGCTGGTTATCTGCTGATGCTGCCAAACAAGTCTTTCGTTCTGCTGGTTTAAATTTTGCCGAGCAAAAAGCCAAGGCCTTGGCAGGACCTTATCACCAGAGCCTGAATGTCAAAGCTTCGGTGACGATCAACAGCAAGATGCAAAAATCTATCAGTCACAACGTAATCGCTACTTTGCCAGGTTCACGGGCCTCTGATGAGCACCTAATATATAGCGCCCATTGGGATCATTTGGGTAAAGATGATAGCAAAGCGGGGGACCAAATATATAATGGGGCCTATGACAATGCCACCGGCGTAGCGTCTGCCCTGGCCATCGCCAAAGCGTTTAGTGAACTTAAAGTCGCGCCACAACGTTCGGTCACGTTCTTAATCGTCACTGCAGAAGAACAAGGGCTGCTGGGCTCTGAATTCTACGCCAATCATCCCGTTATCCCCTTAGGCAAAACGGTGGC
>JBKEFM010000240.1:0-5108 GCA_046709505.1 Paraglaciecola sp.
CAAGTTGCCTTCCTCACTACCATTGACTCGGGGCGGGTCTCAAACCAGCATCGAAATCCATAGCTATAAGGATGAATTGTGTCCCTTTTGTCGCCAGTAAAATACCGTGTTAACTACACGGGTTATCAACTATCCCGAAAAGTTGCCTTGGCACTTTTATGTGTGGTATCGAGGTCTGTTGGTAGTGGAATATTTAAAAGCAATTTAACATTTTAGCCAACTATGTTTTTTACTTATGTAAGCATTAAACTTCATGTTTTAATCAGCTCTATTGGAAAAGCTAGCGTTGTTTTAATTTTAAAATTTAAAGGAAATCATAGATGAAGAACGTAATGATATTATTAGCATGTATCGGATTTATTCAAGGGTGCGCTAATAATCAAGTTGAACCGGAGCAAGCAACTCACATAAATATTTATGAAAACATTATGAAAGAAGCTCCCCTACCAGTCGAGTTCGGTACAACCTGTTCCTACCGTAATAATGGCGGCAATAGCGGAAGTTGTGTAGCACGGCAGCAATCAGTGGGTTTTTCTTGTTCATGCATGTCGGCAGACGGTCGGGAAAATGGTTATATTAATTAGATTGTAAGGTTAATAAAAAATCAACAGGACTAACATGATTAGTTTTTTATCCTTACCGCTTATTTTAGCCAAAAATCATGTGCCCCTTGGTGGGGCGATAATGAATGACGACAACGAGTGACTTATGGTAATCAAAAAATTGTTTTATCCAAGTCTGTAATATCTTGGATAAAGGTGTTGAATTTTGAATTTAACCCGTTGGTTTTTGCTTATCAAGGAAGTCATCCCTGGTATCTTTTTCCACTGCTACTTCATCCTTGGTCTCCTTAGCGGCTACATCAACGTTCTCTTCATCATTTTTTGTCGTAGCCTCAGTAGTGGCGTTATCTTCTTTATACCTCTCATCTAACTTTGATTCTGGTGTTCCATCTGGAAAATCGAGAAAAGGAAACGGCATTTCGTCTGTTTTAAAGGTTAAAAATAAGGTAATTTGATACAGATAGGTACTCAAATTCTGACCGAAAGGTATAACGGCTTTATTCGCCTCGCCTTTAAAGAGAAGTGTGATAAATTGGAAGATTGCTACCAAGGTTACGATCAGTTTTGCTACCCCCGAAATTATGGCAAAAACAACCATGAATAAACCGCGTTTCCAGGTATCCAGATTAGTTAATGTTGCTTTGGTTTTTTCGTCCATTTGATTCTCCTTAAAATATTATGTGAGTATTACGCTTCACTTGGAGATAGCAAGTATGAAGCCAATTATATTTACAATAGAATCAATCGGTTAGAGTTTTATCCAGGCTGTGGTGTATATAAATCACTATTTATTGCGTTTTATCACCAAATTGTGAGGGTAATCACCAAACCCCGGATAAGAATAAATCCTATCAAAATAACAGCTTATCAAGCATTCAACATAACACGTGCGTGCAAAATTAATTGGGTCAGATTTACATTAAATATGAATGATTGTCTTGGGTGGCATAACCTGTCAGGTTCGATGGTCACCTATTGGTAATAACCCACCATTGTCAGTAGTCTTTGTGCCCTTTGTGGTGAGACATTTCTTTTAGCTACAGCATTCACACAGTTGATTCTTAATCATTAATCTACAAATGGTTACCTAACCTCAATCAATACTTCATTTCGCCGTAACATGGGTAAAGTTAAAGGTCCGTTGTAACCCGCTTTTACCGGCTCACCGATGGCGAGATAGCCATTTTCAGCCATCCAGTTGGTCAGAATTTTTGTGTGTTTTTCTACATTACTGTCACTCAGTGTGCCGCTAAATCCAATGGCGGCGACTTTATAGTCTTTACGTTCACTCACCCAAACATCGGGGTCCGTTGGTTTGGGGGTTGTTGCCAACGTAAAATCCTTTGGCATAACGAATGACATCATAGAAGTGTCTGCACTTTCATTTATAAATACCGGTGCCGTCATCGAAATTTCAGTCCCTTTTTGGGTTACACTTTTGTCATCCATCATAACCGGAGCCGTCATGGAAATTTCAGTTGCCCCTTCATTCGCGCCTCCAATGTATTTGAATAATTTTCGAAAAGCGCTATAACCGTTCTCTCCAGACATATTAGTTGAAACCAGCACCATTTTATCGTAGTTGCGGACTTCAATTTTTGCAGTCTTGTCAGTTTTCAGCAGGGAATAGGGAGCCGTTTCTACATTACTTTGACCGACCACTGAACACCCCGCCATAAAAATAGATGCAAATATTGAGAGTAGTGCTTTCATTTTAAATCCTTAAATTAGGCTTCTAATATCAAGCCGGTTGAGCATAAACCCTTTAATTTAGTGGGCATAAGATTGATACGAATATTGTTAAATAAAGTTCTATATCTGCAAACCGGTTAGGCGATGCCTTTGCGCAGAGGGGTTTTACACCTAAATCGTTAAATGATTTGTTCGTTTTGGCATCGGCAATGCTGGATGTGAATGAGTGGTCACCTATGCGCTGCTGTGGTTAAGATGATTGCCAGCATAGAGAAATCGTCAGGAACCCCTCTTTTGCCAAACGAATACAGCCTCACGGGGAGAAGAATACAGGGGGGATCTAATAAATATTCAGTTGTGATAGCGATTTGGCCTGGATAAATTGGTCGCTGGTCATCATTGACCGGGCATTACCTTGTCCTTTAAAAAACAGGCTGTTGCCTGCTTTTTAGCGATAGCACCAATGTTTAACTTGTTGGTTTATCAGAAAGTTTTCTGCCTCTTGCCCTTGTAATAAGGCCAGTGTGGCCAGTAAACCTGCCTGAATGCAGTGGGAGGCAGCAACTGTTATTGAACGTGGGGCGCTAACGACTGGATAACCTGTTCGGGGGTTTAATATATGACTATAACGCACGCCATATTTAAGCAGATAACGCCTGGCATCACCACTTGTGGCCAAACCTCCTGCTTTAATCTTGATGATTTGGGCCGTTAAATGTTCATCCTTGAGGCTTTCTATTCCAATATGCCAAAATTGATTTTTGTTACGCGGACGCGTTACTTGTATATCGCCACCAAAATTAACCACGACTGATACTTTAGGGGCGTGTTGGGTGCAAAGCTTGGCCACGCAATCGACCGCATACTCTTTACCTATCCCGCCGAAATCCAGCTCCATCCCCTTGGGCAAAATAAGTTCTGTTGGATTGAACACCACTTTTTGCCAGCCGATGAGGGGTAACAGCTTATCGACTAATTGTTGAGTAGGTAGTTGATCTGAACCGTTAAAATTCCAGGCTCGACGCAGTACGCCAGAGGTGAGATCAAACATGCCGTCACTGAGATCAAAACAGGTATTGGCAAACTGTAATAAGCGATAAGTTTCGTCGTCTATATCAACTGGCTGGCCTTCACCGTGATTAAGTCGATGCATCCAGTTATCCCTACGATAACGGCTGAATTTGTGCTCGATGCGAGAGACTTCAGCTTGAGCTATGGTGATCAGTTCACTGGCGAGGACTGCATCGTGGGTATCAATCAGCAATTCACAAGGACTCGCCATCGCACAAAAGCGACCACAATAGTGGTCACCCTTGTGTTCAATGGCAAAAGGGGCTTGCCTGGTGATGTTAGTCAAGCAATTCTCCGTAATTAACAAGTGTATACGCTAGCTTAAAAACGATAGTTAACTTGTGCAATAACTGCTTTTACACTGGGGTACAAATCCACATCTTGTAAAGACCCTGGCTCACTGAATCCGGCATTTTTCGGGCTTTGTTGATAGTACTCCACTCTGAATGACAACTCATCGCCATTGTCCAGTTCCATTCCGTATTTTAAGCCAAGTGTGTAAGCTGTCATTTCTCCCAGTCGGTAGTCGGCCGTAGCAAATTCAGGTAATGCTTGCCCATCTATTAAAAACGGTTGGAAAAACTCTGCGGCACTTTGACTATAGTATCTGAAGTGGGGTTGCAGATAAGTTTTATCCGTCAGGTTGATGCGCAAACGCGTATCAAAAGTATGGGAATCAACTTTCCAATCGTCGGCGGCAAAACGATAAGAAAAATCCGCTGCCCCAAAGTTCATTGCATACTTGGTTTGCCAAAAAGCAAAGGTTTTAGTACGCGAATCCGGGCGTTTTTCGTAAACTAAGTTCTGGGTCAAACCCTGATCATTAACGATACTCAATACCTTGTAAGGGTCTGTGGAATAACCACTGATTTGAGAAACACCAAGATTGAATTGCATCAACATACGACGGTTAATAATCTGAGTTAAACCAAACAATACATCTACTGTGGATTTATTGTCGCTATCGCCTAAACGTTCATCACTGCTGAAGTTGCCATCATCATCATCATCATCATAGCCATCGTCATCATCATAATTTTCAGACGAACCGGTTGCGGCAGTTTTGATGGCAAAGGGGACAGGTAAACCACCTTCTGGTTTGATCACATCATAGGAGTAGGCTAAACCCGCAGCAACAGTGGTATTTTTATTATAAAAATCGTGGGCATAAGAGCCGTTAAAGCCAACTGAAAAATAGTCATGCTCGGTAGAAAAATGTAAACCAGTAGTGATCCGGCTAACATCTGACCACGGCTGAGTCCACTGACCGTCAACCTGAACCCGCGTGTCTTTGAAGGTATCATCCAGAGGCGTTGCACCTGGTGTTACAGTGTAGCTGCCTTTGCCAGATGGGCGACTTACTGTTTGAGCTGTAGCTTGTGCGGCAGCCCCTGTTGCTGAAGCGCCTGTGAGGGTATCTATGACAAGCTTGCCACTGAAAATATGCTCATCACCAAAATCTTTTTTTCCCGCAACCACGGCTTCAACTGCTTTTACTCTGTCTGTTTCACCGTAATACATTAGCGAGGTGTCTACTTGCCAGTCTTCGAGTATGTCATTAGCGCTGGCATAAGGATGTAATAATGCACAAGTAGCAGTGGCCAAAGCTGCACCGATATTCGTTGTCTTTTTCATGTGTTTACTCCTGACCTGATTTGCCTTAATTGCATCCACAACCGCCACCTGCAAACGCCCGACCGCCACTAGTGCCTTCTTTACTGAAATAAATATGATCGTCTAGTCCCAGATCATTACCTTCTGAATCCAGAGCCATTTCATCTT
>JBKEFM010000241.1:0-4927 GCA_046709505.1 Paraglaciecola sp.
GATGATCCATTTCGACCTTTAAAGCGGCTTCAACAGTGAGTTTTGTCAGGAATGCACTGAGATTATTAAGGTCTTCTGGGGTTTTTACGTCTTTAGCCAGCTCACTAGCCAGTGCTTGTAGTTTATTTATATTCATTATACTGCTCATCAGTTTCACCTGTTGTTAGGTTATTGATAATAAACAGTTACACTATTATTTTTACAGCCTCAAATTGAAGGGTACGGGGACAGGAGAAACGTATTGAAATACCGATTAACCAGGCGGGCAACAGATAACGTTACGTTATACCCGTCACCCTTGAAACTGCATCGTTGTTAACTGCTCTCACTCCCCCTATCGTCAACCCTGTACTTAGTACATTTAATTTGATGGGTCTCCTAATGCTTTTGAGTATAGATTGTGTCAATCAAAAAAATTTCCACCAAGATCACCGAGAAAGAAAATCATTCTATCTTACACATTATTTCCTCTGTGCACTGTGTGGTTTATACCCGTTTTATCTTGATCCTGCAGCGATAGGGACCGCTATCACTCACCTCTATCCCCAACCGCGAAGCATTTAGTACGTTTAAGCTCATAGGCCCAGTTCCCTTGCCGCCTAACGGCAACGCCAATGGCTTTTTGGGTATAAATCCAAAAAAAAAGGCTCCCTGGGGAGCCTTAAATTCACGTCATTGAGAATGAATTCCCGTTATTCAGAAACGGATTTTTTATTGGTTACGCTGTCATAGATAAGAATAGGTTTCGATTCTCCTCTTATGACAGTTTCATCCACCACAACTTTACTGACATTACTCATCGAAGGTAGTTCGTACATGGTGTCGAGCAATACCGCCTCTACAATTGAACGCAAGCCTCGGGCTCCAGTTTTACGAGACATAGCTTTTTTTGCTATGGCTTGCAAAGCGTCGTCACGAAATTCCAATTCAGCCCCTTCCATGGCAAACAAGGCAGAGTATTGTTTGGTCAAAGCATTTTTCGGTTCACGCAATATCTGAACCAAGGCTTCTTCGCTAAGTTCTTCAAGGCTGGTCAGTACCGGTAAACGCCCAATAAATTCGGGTATCAAGCCATATTTAACTAAATCTTCAGGCTCAACCATTTTTAATAATTCACCTTCTAGTGCCTTATTGTTTGCGTCTTTGATTGCAGAACCAAACCCTATCCCGGTACCTGTATGTGCACGTTGCTCAATTACTTTATCCAACCCGGAAAATGCACCACCGCAAATAAACAATATTTTTGAAGTATCAACTTGCAAAAATTCCTGTTGGGGATGTTTACGTCCACCCTGAGGAGGAACCGATGCCACTGTTCCTTCAATCAGTTTAAGCAAGGCTTGTTGCACCCCTTCTCCGGATACATCTCGAGTAATGGAGGGGTTATCGGATTTCCGTGAAATTTTGTCTATTTCATCGATATATACTATTCCACGCTGAGCTTTTTCGACGTCGTAATCACATTTCTGTAACAATTTCTGAATGATGTTTTCTACATCTTCACCCACATACCCAGCTTCGGTAAGGGTAGTTGCGTCTGCAATAGTAAAGGGCACATCGAGTAACCTGGCCAACGTTTCGGCTAACAAGGTCTTGCCGCTTCCCGTAGGCCCCATTAGCAGGATATTACTTTTGCCTAGTTCAACACCATTTTGTACATCACCTTTTCGTAGCCGTTTATAATGATTATAAACGGCTACCGATAATACTTTTTTGGCGTGTTCCTGACCAATAACATACTCGTCAAGATGGTGGTGGATCTCTTTGGGCGATGGCAATTCATCTTTCTTTTGCTTCGGTGCAATCTCTTTGATTTCTTCTCGAATAATATCGTTACATAGCTCGACACATTCGTCGCACACGAACACA
This sequence comes from Paraglaciecola sp., assembly GCA_046709505.1. Taxonomy (GTDB): domain Bacteria; phylum Pseudomonadota; class Gammaproteobacteria; order Enterobacterales; family Alteromonadaceae; genus Paraglaciecola. The sequence goes on from JBKEFM010000241.1 coordinate 1,870, forward strand.
GAAGGACCAGCAATTAACTTTCTGACTTCGTGCTGGCTTTTACCACAAAAAGAACAATAAAGTAGCTTGCTATCACCATCTCCGCTTTGCTTATCACTCATCTATTATCTCTTCTTCATTTTGGCTAACGCAGTTGGGCATCAGCTCACTATCTGTTTTAGACAATCATCGCACACAACATCAAGACTTATGTGTTACTTCTTATTGTCTACTTTACCAACATCAGGGCGACTGGTGAGCACTTGATCGACTATTCCGTAATCAACTGACTCCTGGGCACCCAAAAAGTTGTCACGATCGGTATCCTGAGCCACTTTTGCATAATCCTGCCCGGTATGAGCAGCCATCAAACGATTCATCTTCTCTTTAATGGACAGAATTTCTTTGGCATGAATTTCAATATCTGAGGCTTGCCCCTGGAATCCGCCCAGAGGTTGATGGATCATCACTCTGGCGTTTGGCAAACAGTATCGTTTACCTTTTGCGCCGCCTGAAAGCAAAAAGGCTCCCATGCTTGCCGCCTGACCGATACATACTGTACTGACATCAGGTTTAATAAAGTTCATGGTATCGTAAATTGCCATGCCTGCGGTTACGGAACCACCAGGGGAGTTAATATACAGAAAAATATCTTTCTCAGGATTTTCTGCCTCTAAAAATAACATCTGGGCGACAATCAAGTTGGCCATGTGATCTTCAACTTGGCCAACCATAAAAATCACGTTTTCTTTTAGCAAACGTGAATAGATGTCATAAGAGCGCTCGCCCTTGGGGGTCTGTTCAACCACCATAGGGACTAAGGCATTTGTAGGATCAAACGGTGTATTCATCATAAATAGGATTCTTCAAATATAAAAATGCTCGGTATATACCGAGCATTTAAGCAGTTGCAGACTAGATAAGTCAATTAACAAAAGGCAATTTATGCCTGTTTGTTCATCATCTCATCAAAAGCTTTGGAAACTTCTGTTATTTTCGCTTTAGCGAGTAGTACTTCAACGGCCTGTTCTTCCAGAGCAACATTGTTCATTTGTTGCAACAACTCGTCGTTAGTTTTGTAGTACTCAATCACTTCTTGCGGATCTTCATAAGCTGAGGCTGCGGTTTGAATTAGCGCATCAACCTTAGCAGTATCTACTTTCAATTTCTCACTTTTGATCACTTCACCAAGCAACAAACCTATAGTGACACGCTTACGGGCATTTTCTACAAACAAGTCGCCAGGTAGCTCAGGCAGGTTATCAACCTTACCACCTTGCTGTTGACTAAAACGTTGCTTAGCCTGTTCTCTAAGTGCGTCTATTTCTTGGTCAATCAGGGATTTAGGCAAATCTAGTTGATTTTTTGCTAATAAACCAGCAATCACTTGCTCTTTAACATTGGCTTTTAACGTTTGATCCAGCTCACGCTGCATGTTTTTGCGTACTTCGGTTTCAAGAGATTCGATGTTGCCATCGTCAATGCCAAACAATTTAGCAAATTCGCCATCCACTTCAGGCAAATCCAACTGCTCAACTTTCTTGATAGTGATAGTGAACTGCGCCGATTTACCTTTAAGTTTGTCAGCATGATAATCTTCTGGGAAGGTGACATCAGCGATAACTTCGTCACCTGTTTCGTTATCTACGATAGGATTTTCAAAACCAGGGATCATACGGTCTTTGCCCATTTCCAGTTCGAAATCTTCAGCTTTACCGCCTTCGAACACTTCACCATCAATGGTACCAATGAAATCTACTGTTACTCGATCATCGCTTTTAGCTTTACGTTTAACTTCTTTCCAGGATGCATGTTGCTTACGCAAGGTATCCATCATGTTAGCTAAATCTGTATCAGAAATTTCAACAACTGGCTTTTCAACTTCGATTTGATCGGCGTCTTTAACCTCAACTTCAGGATAAACTTCAAAAGCAGCAACAAACTCCAGGTCTTGACCGTCTACGTCTGTTTTTATCTCGAAATTAGGCATACCTGCTGGGGTGATTTTTTCTTGCACGATAGCTTCATAGAAGTTGCGTTGCATGGCTTCGCCAGCAATTTCTTGGCGTACGGCCTGACCATAACGCTTATGGATGACACTGGCAGGAACTTTACCTGGACGGAAACCATTAATGCGCTGGGTCTTAGCTAACTGCTGTAGGCGTGACTTGACTGCTGTATCTATTGATTCAGCGGGAATAGTAATGGTAATACGGCGTTCTAGACCTTGACTCGTCTCAACGGAAACTTGCATTCTTCTACCTCAACTTTTCGCCGTTTGGCGTTTTATTCGATCTTACTGCGGATAACTACATGTGGCTTATGCCAAGCAACGTAAATTAACTTATCACAGTGTGTAGCGAACCTGATACGGCCCGCCTCAGTTAAATTATGACGCAGAAGTATACAGCCAGGTAAAAACAGAGTCGAGCTTAAAAGTGATCTAGGTTAGCCTTTTGTGTAATTATCCTCAGAAAATTAGAATGTATACACATCTCACTTGAATCTGCAGCATTGTTGGCTACTATCACTGAGCCTAATCATTTAAATACGTCTAAATTCATAGGGGAGCTGTTTTGCTGCCCGCGTGCAAAGCCAATAACTTTGGGTGTTTACCCAGCACCACAACCTCATTTTTAAATAGACCTGAACAAGGTTGTTCTTCAGGAAGTAACTTTTATATTAAAAAATAAACTAAAACCGAAAATAAAGGGGGTTAAGCCAGTAACAGACTCGATAGAAGATACATCAAAAAGAAACTAAGAAGGAAATGTACGATATAGAATTTTTTAGTATATGTGACTTTAAATGTACTGGGGAATACTAGTTAGATACACTATTGTGTTTACGATCACATTATCGCCAATGTTTAGTGAACATAGCACGGTATGATGTAACGCGATAGTGATTATATGTTTTTGTATGCATCAATATTATAGAATAGTTATGCATTAAATATGGTGCGGAAGGAGAGACTTGAACTCTCACGCCGTGAAGCACTGGAACCTAAATCCAGCGTGTCTACCAATTCCACCACTCCCGCGAGTGGGGTGGACGATGGGATTTGAACCCACGACAA
>JBKEFM010000242.1:0-4927 GCA_046709505.1 Paraglaciecola sp.
TGTTAACGGCGGCACTTGTATTTCACCAAGAGTGGGGGAATCAATACGCTCTACCGATTTATTACACCACAAAACAGACAAGTCTGGTAATAAGTCGGTATAAGGGCTTTGCGGATACAATTGCCTAACTTTAAACACTTTATCAACAATTGCTTCACCAGTGTCGGCATTTTTTAATGCTAATAAACATGATTTAATATCATTGAGTAAAACATCATATTCGGCTGTAGATACATTTCCTTGTGGCTCCCGTCCGATTAAGTTAATACGAATAAACCCCTGTAAATCCGTTGGTAATACCCAAGATTTTGAATTCTCAAAATCAATATTCTTTTGTAAATTATGTATCCATAACTTTTGTTGTATCCAATTGGGTAAGATATTTTGGTTAGCCCACTGCTTAACGGCACGCCACAAAAAGGCTGAATGAAGCCTTGACCTCATCTTATTGGCGGTTCCCATATTGTTGGTTTTAGCGGTGGTTAGTAACCCCATTTTTGACAATATGGGCGCCATTAACTGGCGAGGGTAGTTATCTTCCATCATGCCATGACCAGAGAACACCAAGACATTGCAGTCCTTAGCCAAGCTGTCCAAAAACATCGCCAAAGACTGATCAATAGCTTGGTAGACACTAAGTAACGCCGAGGATGAATCATCAGATTCGCCCAAATGATTCCGGCGCCAAAGCAAATGGCCGGCAAGATGTGTTTCACCGTAAACTGTTAGCAAAAAATCTGGTGCATGCTGTTTGTTCAACTCAATATTGAGCAGCGTCTTTTTGTGTATATCGTCAATCAAGGTTTTGACGAATTGCTCAAAATCTTGTGCACTGACAGGCTCTGCATGATCTTTGCTCAGAAGGTGGTAACCAAACTTCTTTTTGATATCGTTGGCGAGAGCAGTCGGATAAGTGCTAAACGAGGAATACCGATCCATCGCTGCCCATTCAACCACTTGAATGGTATTAATGCTGCGGGCTAAACCCAATTTAGGAACATCAATTATTAAACACTTTTTTGCTGAACTCAATGCTGACCAAAATGACGGACATTTGAGATCACTCGCTTTTACTCGCTTGATATTTTGTGTGCCATTTGCCATTTGCAGCATGTAGTACATGCCATGCTCGGCCGGATTTTTAGCCGTAAAAAAAGAAGGCCAAATAGAACCTTGTAGTACTTCACATGAGCTACTAATTTTTACATTTTTAGATTGTTCAATAAGCTTTTTAAAGGTTGGTAATTTTCCTTCGGCCGACCATTGTCGCACCAACTCGACATCGCAGGCATCCAGACCAATCATGGCAACTTTGTTTGTCATGATTTTCCCAAATGATTGGCAAGGCGAAGCGCAAACGCAACGATACTCCAAGTTGGATTACCCGAACCACTAGTAGCAAATACAGAACTTCCACACACATACAGGTTGCTAATTCCGTGTAATTTAAGATTTGAATCAACAACGCCAGTTTCTGGCTCGTTACTCATTCGCGTTGTTCCAATATGGTGTGATGCTTCATCAAAATCAGACTCTTGTATATCTGTTACCGCTGTTTTTAATTCACCAATCCCTTGCTGCTTTAGCCAACTTCCTAACGCTTGATGAATTGCTTGTATTGACTTGATTTCGGCGTCACTCATTTGCCAATGTATTGAAGCAATTGGATTGCCAAAAGTGTCTGTTTTATTACTTAAAGTAATACGACTGTCTGGATTGGGAAGTTGTTCACACTGATTAATAATGACTAAGTCACGTTTATGTTCTTTGAGAAAAGATCTGAGCCAGCAGTATATACAATATAACCAATTGGGTAGTATTTCCTTAGGCGTCAGTTGATACACCATTCCCGCAATCAAGCCCAAGCTAGTGAAATTTAAGCGTTTTGAAGTACCTCCTTTACTCATCAACTGTTTTACTGTTTGCACGGCAGTATCGTAACTTTTAGCAACCACTACATTGGCCCTTGGCTCTAAACAAATGTAGCTGTTTAACAATTGCTGCTGTTGCTGCACTTGTGCAGATAGCCCAATCCCCATTTGTTTGATGCCACCGGCGACGGGGTGACCTAAGAATTCCCCCCAATTAACGCCTTTGTTTAAACGGATCGACCCCTTCACTGCGCGTGGATGATCCATAAAAAAACGACCCACATTGTCTGTATCAAAAGTGGCATGGGGGTTTTGCTGCTTAGCAATGAGTAATATCCGTGCGTTCTCTATCCCGCCTGAGCAAAGAACAAAACGAGTAGCACTGATACTCAGGGTTTTATTTGAAAGTGAACGACAGTGGATTTGTTCTAACCTACTAGCGTTTTGGTTAAAGCTGTACGCGCAAGCAGTAAAGCCTGTAACAAGAGAAATGTTGCTTAGACTTGCCCATCTTTTATTAAGTTTTTTGGCAAAACGCAGCGGTGACTTTGCCCATACAGCCAACTTTATACTAAATGTATTGAGATCAATTGGAATAGCTACTGATGGCATCGCTAAATTCTTAGCATCAGCCTGAGAGTCTGCAATGCCTAGGATTTTTGCCGCTTTAGGTAAATATTGGGCATACTCTTCATAACTGATTGGCCAGCCACTATGTGTTATCCATTTTCTGCTAGAAAAATCTATTGGCTCAAGTGGCATACAACGACCAGGCCACAAATTAGACGTTCCACCCAACATCCGTAAACGGTTTATAAAATTAGGGCGAAATGCTTTGCCGGTAGATTGAATATTATTTAAAGCTTGAATTTTGTTGTTTACAGCGGTTTGGCCGCTTTCAATTACAACAATGTGTAGGCCACTTTTTGCCATTTCAGTTGCTAACGTAATGCCTGCAGGACCGCACCCTATAATACATAAATCACATTGCATATGTTGTTGGTCAGGCGCATCTTGATCTGAAATATGCTTCAACTATTCATTCTCGAATTTGCACTGGGGTGTTAGGTGATTTTCACGGCGCAATCGTCTACTGATTAAATAAACCAAAGAAAACGGAGAACACACAAATAACAACAATTTTTGCGCAAAAGGAGTTTGCCTTTTATTCAGCGCACAATGCCATAACTGTCCGTGTGCCCGCCGCCGAATAAACGCTTTTTGATTATTGGTTAGTGGATTATTACTACAATATTTCTCAATTAACAATCTCATGCCTTGCCATGCCATTCGATAACTAGCGAATACCATTGAATTTTTGTTATTCAAAAATTCAATGGTGGAAGTTGCTAAGACATTTTCAAGGTGGGATAAGTCATATTCTGTTTGCAAAAATTCCGCTGAAATAGATTTTATATTCTGCATTTGTTGACTGGGTAATGTCGAGGTTATGTTCTGTGAATGTTGTCTATAATCAAGCAGTAAATCTGGCATTATTGCGCCTTTACCTTGTTTTAACATTCTTAACCAAAAATCATAATCTTGTGCTGTGCGATATTTCGCATCATATTGCAGTGGAGGGAAATTCTTGATGCCATGACGGTAGGTTACGCTACCATGTTCTAGGGCAGTACGGGTATGAAACAACCACATCAACTCAACATGATCCATTGGCTTAATAACACTATCTATTACCTTGGATTCGCCGTCAATCAGTCGGTAGCTAGAACCGACTAAAATATAATCCGGATGTTTATCTAAAAACCTTATTTGCTTTTCTAAGCGTTGCGGATGAGCAACATCATCTGCATCCAAACGTGCAATATACTCAGTACTAATCTGCTGTAAGCCAACATTGAGGGAGCGGGTTAACCCTAAATTAGTTTGGTTATGAATAAGCTTAATTCGAGGATCATTGAGTTGTTCGAGGAAATCAGCTGATGTGTCTGTTGAGGCATCGTTGATGATAAGAAAATTAAAATCGCTAAAGGTCTGCGTTAGTATACTTTCAACTGCAATCTGCAAATATTCACCTGCATTGTGCACCGCCATTAGCACTGTTACTTTTGCCATAAATGCCCATATTGTTTTTATAGTATTTTGGGGAGCTTATTTTGCACGCAATCTATTAAATCTATTTTGCTTTGATATTGAAAAAATAGCTTAGGTTACTTTAACACCTGTTTTTATAACTGCCACTTCTTGCGTGAATTTGATCATTAGCTGTTTGGCATCATCTAACGCCTTTCTGAAGTCTTGCATATTAATGTTGTGATAACGAATGCGCGGATCAGGATGGCGTTGTAAATAATAATGTAGGTTTTTGTCTAACTCAAAAATGCTCCGCTCTATTTGCGCAGCGATATCCTGCTCCATCATAAATATTCGGGTTTCACGCCTTTTATTATTTAATTTCCAAGGATGCACTGTTGTTATGTGAAAATGCCCTTTATTCGGACCAAAACAATCGAATTTTAATACTTCTTTATTGTAGATAAATAAACAGACTGCTGGGCCACAGCCTATCGAAATATTCTTCCAAAACACTTTAAATTTAACCTTGTTATCAACTTTAAAACACTCAGTGTCATTTCGTGCTTTAAGGTTATAAGCTGGCTTAGTAACACCTAGTTTCCGCAATAAACTTATAAGGTAAAGAAACGGCAAGGACAATACATCTAATGTCATTGACATTAAAATATTTAGCGTCCTTTTTATTTTAATTGCTGGATTTCCATTCAGTTTCTATAGAGCGATATTTTTCTCCATAATACAAACTTTTGACAATACAATCCATGTTAAGTTGCTGAAATTAAAGAACCATAACACTCTATAAAAAATTGAGAACACAGCATAAGGGTAGTATTGATAATGCCTAATAAAGTTGTAATGTTAGGCTTGGATGCCTGTGATGTGCAGCTAGTTAAAGATTGGGTTGCACAAGGTGAGTTATCCTATTTCAATAAACTGATGAACCAAACTACTATGATGGAAGTGAGTAGTTCCTGTGAGGTAATGTCAGGTTCTATTTGGCCATCATTTTTCACTTCCAAAAC
>JBKEFM010000243.1:0-4844 GCA_046709505.1 Paraglaciecola sp.
TTAGCGCTGTTAGGTTTTTTACTCGCCATTGGTAGTATTGAAATATTCTTTGAATACAAACGTCGACACTTAAGTGAGCTACTGCCGCTTAACCGTTATGCCCAAATCGTTTCTGTCTTGTGGTACACAATAACCTTAGGTGGCTTAAGTGCCATTATTTGGCTTGTGGGTCAAACAGGCAATGGTGCCTTGTCATTACCCCTGACCATACTGGGTAGTTAATCTGGCGGGCAATGGCAGCCAGCATCTGCCACTAAAAAGACATTACCCCCATTCATTGGCGTTGCAGCCAGACGGTAAAGGAACTCAGCCCCATCGGTAACCGATGGGGCTGATAGAACAAGCTTTGGCGGTACTCCCCCCATCCCAACCATGTTGCCAAATGGATGCTATGGCATGCTCTGGTGATGGCTGCATCCCTACCTGGTTAGCGTTATATAAGATATAGACTGTGGCAATGTAGGGGCTGTTTTATACAGCGAGATTCATATATACCACACTCGTTTATTACACGGGCACCCTACCCGCAGAACATTGTTGCGTTCTAAAACGCCCCACATATAAACACTATCAGGCCCGTACCAATATCTTTTTTCCTGGCAGATCGAAAAACTAAAGGGTCAAAAACAAGAACAAAATCACAAACACCCATAGTCATAAATGGCCAAACTATTCTTTTGGGCTAATCGTTGTCATGGGTGATTTGTTAATTTACTGATACGCGCTTCAAACTTCAGTTATAGCCAGACCTGAGGTTTGAAAGTTCCTGCTGTAGTAATTGCGAAAAGATATGGAAAGCCATTACCTCTAGTTTCCCGGTGCTCATATGTCTCAGGGCACACTGAAATAACTCGTCCAACAGGATTCACTTTCCTTTAACGCTGACAGTTTTTGACCTGATATCCAGAAACTCCAAAAAATAACGATCTATTCTTACCTTTTCCTTTCTTTCTATCCTGCTTCTGATTGTCTGAAATGCACCATAAAAGATGGTGAAAAGCGTAACCCCAAGCGCCAGTAATTCTGAATTACGCTCAATAAAAGACGAGTTATCCCGGCTAATGTAGGCAACTTTCCCCCGATGTAAGGGGTACAAAAGTGAACTTACATCAAATGACTCATTCATCGATTGGTACATAATATCGTGTCGCATCAGGTCGAGATTATGCTGAAAAAGGTAAGCACTGAGATCAAATACAATATTGTCGTCAAGTAAACTGTTTGTCACCAGTAACGTTTGGGTAGAAACCGTGCTTAAATCTTTTGAACTGGCATAACCTGGTATCGCCGGTAAAATAAATGGACTAAGAGCAGTATCATTTAATGTTATAAAATTAATCCATGAAGGGTCCAGTGAAACTGTATCTCAGCCACGGTCAATTAATTCAGTGGCCCGTTGGCCATAGTAAGTACCCCAGAAGTGGATAAATTCGGGATCCTGTTCCCTTTTTACGATTTCGACACTGTGGATTTTTCTGGAGTCTAAAAGTCTGTCTAAATTTAGATGGGTTTCACCATTTTAAACCTCAATCGCCAGCTTTTTTCCTTCAAGTTTATAGGAATCAAATGTCTCGACCGACGCGGACTTTGAAAACAGGAAAATAGTCGTTCAAAAATCGGTCTAATCGTTCGGATTTTGCCGGCATCACTGCCCGGTGCTTCCGGTATAAAAATGTTCTGGTTCATGATAAATGTTAGGTCGGTTTTCCTTGTGCGACCAGAATATTAGCCTCAATAGCATTTTTAGTAGGAATAATTTCTACGTTATAGCCGCCCACCTCCAAAACTGAAACAAGGTGTTTTAAAGAGTAGTTATAGGAATAGTCATTATGCGGTAGAGCCAATCGAAGCGATTGTTCACTTGTAAAAATATCACAACCTGTCAGTAGCAATACAATGATGAGGAAAATTGGGACTCTACAATTTTTATTCACATGCACCTTAAATATATCGCTACTCATCTTGTAATGAACGGCTGACCGATGCGGTATAATTCTTCAGGAAATGAAGTGGAATTTACATAGACACACAATCCGCCGAAATAAATTGGTAGAAGATCTCAGCACAGGCTGCCCAGGACGCAATTCCTTTACTTCGTAAAGTAAGCACACCGCCAAGACAATTCAATTATTAGCGCTTCAATATCGAGTTGAAAAGTCACGTTCACGCCTTTTGCTGTAAGCGATTATTATAGGGGGTATTTCTACGTTGCCGAACAAAAATTACTAAGACACTCTTCGCAATAAACTGCCTAAATTATTGGTATTTATCAGTAGACCTGGTAGCAGATTTATTAGCTATTTTATCTGCGATATAGCGAAAGGCTGAATTAATAACCGAGAAAAAACAGCCCGCTGCAACAAGTCCACAAGGTATACACAATAACCAAAAACCGCCCCTGTAACCGGCGATTGACATCATTGTCAGCAAAGCGCCAACAGACAATTCAATTGCTAGCGCTTCAATATCGAGTTGAGCTGTCACGTTAGCGCCTTTGCTGCGTAATGATTGACTTTATAACTCATAGTGCTCCTTACTGCTAAAATCAGATATGACGCCGCGCTAAGCGGACTAAAATAGTGGGTTATAATGTGTAGCGAAGCTAAACCTAACCTACTGTTTTGGTTTTTTTTAAATGCCTGTTATGCAAATTAACCTTACTTCACCAGCTTTGACACATAAGGAATATTCCTTAATTTATCTTGCCAGGGTAAGCCATACCCAACAAGCAAATCATCATTTGGCATCTCATAAGCAAAATATTGATGTACTGGAATATCAACTCGACTAGGTTTAACAAACAGCGTTGCAATTGATAATGATTTAACCTCATAGTTATCAGACAAATGCTTAATCAAGCGCTTCATTGTTCCGCCAGATTCGATTGCATCGTCGATTACAATAATATCCTTACCTGTAATGCTTATATTCTGATGATAAACTATTTTTGAGGAATTATGACTATCACCAGGAGTATGTGGACAAGAAATATAATCCATACAGACATCAAAACTTAACTCGCGTATTAAATCAGCCGTGAATAAAATTCCGCCAGGAACAACGCTAATGATAACTGCGTGATGAAATTGAGTGTTGAGTTTTTGCGCAACAATTTTAACGCCTTCTTGGATCTGTTTTTTACTCAATACTAATTCGCCAACATGTTTGTTTTTCATATAGCCCATCACTATGGTTGGTTGCAATCGTGGATGAGCAATCTGTTACCCGTCAACAACATTTCGCTTGCTGACTTTCAGTGCCTCAATCTTAAAATAAGCTAACATCTTCTTGAAATTACTCCAATGATAACTTTGCCAACCACTTCGCCAATTTTGTCAGGTGACAATTAACCTGGCCCAATACTGCCGCAAAAAGGGCTGGCTGGCTAAAAAAACGAGCTACGGAAGTAGGCTTGTATGGGATAGTAAAAGGCGGAATAGCTTAGCAATGAGTCCGCAGTATCATTGTGCTACTAGACATAAACTTTAGCATTCTATGATATTGACCGCCAAACCGCCGCGAGCGGTCTCTTTGTACTTGGTTTTCATATCGTTACCCGTTTCCCACATCGTCTTAATTACTTTGTCGAGTGATACTTTGTAATTGCCCGTTCCGCAAAGTGCTAACCTTGATGCATTAATAGCTTTAATAGCACCCATCGCGTTTTTTCTATATAGGGTACTTGTACCAAGCCGCCTACCGGGTCACAGGTTAAGCCCAAATTATGTTCCATGCCAATTTCAGCTGCGTTTTCCACAGAAGCGACTGAGCCTCCTAAAATCTTCGTTAACGCACCTGCTGCCATGGAGCATGTCACACCGATTTCTCCTTGGCAGCCTACTTCTGCTCCAGAAATCGACGCATTCTCTTTATCTAAAATTCCTATTGCGCCTGCGGTTAATAAGAAACGACAAGCAGTATCATCGGTCATGGGACGAATAAAATTGTGATAATAGCTCATAACTGCTGGAATAATACCAGCAGCACCATTTGTTGGAGCGGTTACTACTCTTTCTCCGGCGGCATTTTCCTCGTTGGCGGCGAGCGCAAACAAGTTTACCCAATCCATGCTTATCATAGGATCGTTGCTTCTTTCATTTTCAAGCTATGACAAAAGACCGGGTGCGCGCCTATGGACTTTAAGTTCTCCGGGTAAAATACCCTCAGTTTTTTCCCATTTTTTAGGCACTCTTGCATTGTGCCCCATATATTAACGAGCTTTGAGTAAACTTCACTTTGTGAGCACATGATAGTTTCGTTTTTCAGCATCAAACTGCTTATGCGAATACCGTTATCTTGGCAAAGTTTCATTAATTCAGAAGCAGTCGAAAATGGATAAGGAGTGACTAATTGTGATTCCGCTTTTTTTTGAGCTTCGAAATCAGCATCTTCCAAAATACCCCCCCACCCGCCAATTGAGTAATATGTGCACTGAAAAAGTAATTTTTTTCAGCATATGCATACAACGTCATTCCATTAGCGTGCTTAGGTAGTGCCTTCAGATAGCAATATATCTATTTGTTGAATTGGCGCATTTTCGGGTGTATATCCCAGCAAGCCTAAGATCACCGCTTTACCCGTACCATGACCTTTGCCAGTTTGGCCCAATGACACATATAATTCAGTCGTTATGTGGGTGACGTCAACAAGTTTACCTTTAGTTTTTAGCTGTTGTGCAAACAGACTTGCTGCATGCATTGGTCCAACAATATGTGAGCTCGATGGGCCAATACCCACTTTAAACATATCAAAAACACTTATTATAAAAATCTCGATTAACTGGGTCAACAAGACCTAAACCTGCGTTTTAACTCTTTGAATTACTCAGGATGTGGAATATATCC
>JBKEFM010000244.1:0-4836 GCA_046709505.1 Paraglaciecola sp.
CTTATTATTCAGTAATTTAATAATTTTCATCTTACTTGCGCACGTGAAAGAATCCTTTATTTTTGTACAAATCGAGTTCAAAAAACACTCTGTTCATGTTTTGAAATCACTGTTAATAATGGAGGCTTATACCTACTGATTGGGCAGCGATATTGGACATAAATATCGGATGATTTTCTTGGAATGTGTCCACCTATAATAAACACCTGAGTATCTGACAATGTGGCAGATACTGAAGCGAAAGAATCCAGTGTACTTTAGTCGCGGGTTCGTTTACTAACCCACCCATTTACCAGTTGTTGCGTCAATTGAACAATACAGGATAAAAGCGGCAAGGCTTATAAATTAGCTGGCAAAAATGAGCATATATCCGAAGCCATGAACCTAGACTGACCAAGTGATTGGCTGGGTGAGTCTAGTCAACAACACTGTCACTTTAAGGGAGAGTATATAAAATTAAAGCATTACAGGGGCATCAAATCCTCTTAGATTTGCTTTTAAAACGTTCCCGATCGTACTCTGATTAATAAATCCATCAAATTTGCCGTTGGTAATGACATAAAAGTCACCCATAGAGTGAGCGAGAACGTAAGCGTTTACTCTTGTCATGCCCGTTAATCCAGCTTCAGTTCAGTGGCGCTGGAAAAGCTTCTTGGTTGTTGTGTTACAGGATCAATAAACTGCAGTTGCTGAGCTAACAGTTGCAGGGGTTTGCTGTAATCATCGGGCTGACTTGGCTGTAGCTGTGGGTAGTAATTATCGTGTAATAACGGCCAGCCAAGGCTTTGCATATGCACGCGCAGTTGGTGGGTTTTACCGGTTATAGGGTGTAGCTCAAATAAGGCTTGGTCGGCTGAATGTTGCAGGCAGCGAATACGGGAATGGCTGTTGGCCTCACCCTCAACAATATGCATCAAAAATCTTGGCTGTGATTTTTGCAAACGGTTTTTAATTTCCCATTGCTGGTTAGTCATCGGCGGATTGTTATTCGTACTGGCGATGGCCTGATAGGTTTTGTTGACTTGTTGTGTTGCAAACAGGTGGTGATAATGCTGACGTGAATCGGGGTTAACCGAGAATAAGACCAGGCCTGCGGTGCCTTTATCGATGCGATGCACGGCTTGTAAATGCTGATTGCCGCTTTTACTGCGCAGGCGATTTTGCAGGCATTGCTCTACATACCGCCCCCCTGGCATGACGGGCAAAAAATGCGGCTTGTAGGCCACCAGGATCAATTCATCCTGAAAAATAATTTTTTCTGCAAAAGGAATAACAGGCTCACGCTCCACTTCGCGGTAATAATAAACCCGTTGCTGGGCCGTATAGAGTGAGTGCGCGCTGATCAAGCTGCCGTCATGCCAATGAACCTTGCCATCAGTCATACGTTGTTGCCACACATCAGCTGTTATGGCGGGGAACTTGAGGATCAGAAATTCCAGCACAGTCGTTACACCGGGATTGTGCTGGGGCAGGCTGAGCTTGGACGGGGTAGTAGCTATAGCCATAATTACACTCGTAGTTTCCCCTATAAGGAGCGGCCCCTATAAGGATTTTTTAGGTCTGGATTGACACCACCAGTATATAACGTTTTAGGGCCGGGTTGATCAAATTATCTACAGGACCAGACTTTACTTTACCTCAATCCACTTAACTGAGCATTTGACTGACAAACACGCCTATACACAAAGCCATTGACGTTACAGACAGGCGACAAATGAACTCAGCCCCTTAAGCTTAGACAGACTAAGTGCAAAGCGGTTAGTGTGAGTAATAGCAGCCAACAGCGCTGCCACTTCAAGTGGTCTCGGGTATATACCAGTACATTACTATGATTTAAATCGTAATCTTTAAATTGAAAAAACTATTAATTGTATTAACATTATTTAACTTTTAAGAGGGATATTCAAAATGATTAAAGGAAACGGTAAAAGTGATAAAGATAATGATGCCCTTCTGTATTACTCTCAGGTAGCTTAATTCTTTGATAGAAATGCTAAGGGCAATATACCAAAAGATTTGAAATCAATATTCTTGCCAGAACTCAAATCTTACAAGTTTAAAGCGATTGCAGCCAAACGAAACCAACAGCTGGATATTAACCCCACCAATCCAATGATCCCGAAGTGGTTTGGGGTCAGCCCGGCTCCCTGTAAAGCCAAATTACCAAGACCTCCCCGTGTTATTATCAATGGAAGAGACTTACGACCTCTGACTGTTTTCAACCCGGAAGATCGTAGGATGTACAATGATACCCGCTATCCATGGGGAACCATTTGTAAGGTCATAACATATGCTGGCACAGGCTCAGGCGTTATTATCAGTTCAGACATGTGTTAACGGCAAGTCATGTCGTTGATTGGAGTTCAAATGGTGCAGGCACTGTGGAAGTTCACCGTTGCGCGGGTTTAGTAAGAGCGATAACAGCGATAACAAGAGTTTGGTTTTATACAAAAGTTACTGGCAGCGTAAGCTGGTTTAAAGCCGATGAAGACTATGCTGTTTTAGTCACTGCCGATCGTATTGGTGATCTATTTGGATGGATGGTCACACGAACTTACAGTAGTTTATGGGATGACGAACCTTACTGGTTTAACATTGGTTACCTCGGAAGTATTGGCAGTGCCTTGCGCCCTAGATTTCAGCGAGATAAAAAACTAGATGAACCTTGGTCCTGCTCGATCGATGAGTACACGTGCGGACTTAACACCCGGAAGCTCCGGAGGCCCGATGTTTGCTTTCTGGAATGATGGACCATATGTTGTGGCGGTTGTGTCAAGTGAAGACACTGAGGAGAATTGGTGTGCAGGTGGATCGTGGCTAACTAACCTTGTGCGTCATGCACAAAGGAGAAGATGCTTAAGCTAAATACAACCATGCCACCCTGGAGCGAAACATCGCATCAGACAGCCCGGCACAACGCGTTCTTGAATAATGACATGGATAAAAACAACATCAAAATCCATAATAAATCGCGAGAAAAAGCAGCATTTTTGTAGTCATAACCGCCCTACGTGTGACGATCCTGGTACACATGGCGCCATATATAAACTGGCGCAGACCTGCAAAAAAATCTCTTTGCAGGTTGCTAAGACTAGTGATACGTTATTACTAGTTAAAAAAATTGCCAACGGATTAAGAGAAAACCTGAAAAGAGCATTCAGCGTTTATCGACAAATTCAGGTAAGTCACTGTCATGTCTATACCCAAAGCCATTGGAACTGCAACTTCAAGGGAGACGGGTATATATCAAATTATGAGGAATTATTATGACTAAAGCAGTACGTGCATCTGATACGCCTTTTGCAATCGAAGTTGAAGAGGGCAAAAATTACTTTTGGTGTTCTTGTGGTAAAAGCGAAAAACAACCTTTTTGTGATGGTTCCCATAGTGGCTCTGCGTTCTCGCCCGTAAGATTCACTGCTACCGAGTCTAAAAAAGTGTTTTTTTGTGGCTGTAAACAAACTGCAGCACAACCCATGTGTGATGGTAGTCATAAATAAATATAACAAGTTGACTAGAAACCACTGATTTGACAACGTCGTTCTGAAAATAAAATCACATGGACAGCTTCAATAAGCGGATACAATCTGAAGCCGAAGACCCCTATCCAGCTGGCGAACCCAGCTCTGTTTGACGTTTATCGCTAACTATTTAAGCTGCCTGATAATACTGACAAGCCCCGTTTTGGGGCTTTGTGCAGGCAACCCTTTATACTTGTTGTGAGGCTATTTTTTTCATCATGTCACTGATAGCCGATAGGTCACACTGGCGTTTTGCACAGAAATCGACAATATCCTCCACTTTGGTGTTCTTGGTTTTAGCTAAGGCCCATAAATGTAAGGCACGTGTGCCGGTTCGACAAAAGCTGTGAGCTTTGCCCCCATCCGGTAACGCTTTATTAAAGCGGTCAATGGCATCTTGTGAATAATTCAATGGTTTAACCGGAATATGGAAGTACGTCATCCCCATTGATTCGACCACATCTTTGATGTCATCTGAGTTCGATTGCCCTAGCTCTTCATTGTCAAAACGCACATTGATAATGGTTGAGATCCCTTTACTTTTTAGGCCTAGCAATGTCTCGTTATCCACATGCCCGGAAAAGGAAAAGTTCTCAGCGATCTTTTTCATACATAAAATCCTTCAGGCTATAAACTGTGTATAAGTTGATGAGAGCAAAATATAGCTGCCCACCAAGATAAGTAAATAAGCAAAAATGCGTTTTAAGGTTAATTGTGGTAAACGATCCATCAACCGCACGCCTGCCATCGCCCCGAGCACACCAATCAACACCATGACACTCACCAACTGCCAATTGATAAAAATATCATTGCTGGATAACACAGCCTGGTGCTTGATAAAGCCGCTTAGGGATTGCATTACGATAATCACTAAACTGGTTCCCACCGCCCGGTTCAGGGGTATTTTGCCTAACAAATGTAGCGCTGGAACAATCAGAAATCCCCCGCCTACGCCAACAAATCCTGCCAGGCAACCTACCCCAAACCCAATAAAAACCAGTGAAGTCCGTGGCGGTTGGGCAGATAATGGCTCTTGTGCAACTATAGGTTTGAGCATAAAACGACTGGCAACCAGCATCACTGCCCCAAAGCTTATAAGCTGTACAACCCCTAAAACAAATTGCGAAGACCAGGCGCCAGCGTAAGTGCCCACCATACTGGACAACCCAAACAACCCCACAAGCCGCCAATCAATGAGCTTTCTTCGGATGTACCCCACACTGCTAAAAGATGAAATGCAGCCTACTATGAGCAAGGATTCCGCTATGGCTAACTTTGTTGGCTCACCTACCACGTATATCAATAGCGGTACGGT
>JBKEFM010000245.1:0-4770 GCA_046709505.1 Paraglaciecola sp.
TGGGCGGCTTTATCGGCCGCTTCAGTATTCCCGGCGATCACTACCTGACCAGGGGAATTGAAATTCACTGCACAGACTATCAAGCCAGTTTCAGTTTCTGCCTGGTGACAACAGGTTTTAACGCTATCATCGGCCAGGCCTATGATGGCATACATGGCCCCTACCCCTTCAGGTACAGCTTGTTGCATAAAGCGGCCTCTGGCTTGCACCAACTGTATACCGTCTTCGAATTTAATCACGCCTGCACACACTAATGCAGAATATTCACCCAGGCTGTGACCCGCCATATAATCAGGCAAGTCGACTTTATGTGCCTCTAATACTTTATATATAGCATAGCTTGCTGCCAATAAAGCTGGTTGGGTAATATGGGTCTGGCTTAAGGTTTGGTCTGGATCGTTTTGCACCACTTCCCATAGATCGTAACCCAGTACTGAACTTGCCCTGTCAAATGTTTGCTTAACCTGGGGGAACTTATCCGCCATATCGGCTAACATGCCTACTGATTGTGAACCCTGACCAGGGAACACCCAAGCGTGTTTTGTCATACTGCTTCCTTGAAAAAAATGATATTAATATAAGTCGTTGATCAATAACGAACCAGGGCAGAAGCCCAAGCAAAACCGCCACCAAAAGCTTCTAATAATAAGTGTTGACCGCGCTTGATACGGCCATCGCGAATAGCTTCATCTAAAGCGGTAGGCACGGTTGCTGCTGAGGTATTACCGTATTTTTCCAAGGTGAGGACTACCTGGTCGAGGGACATATCTAATTTTTTGGCCGTCGCTTTAATAATTCTAAAATTAGCTTGATGAGGGACTAGCCAGTCTAAATCCGACTTCTGCATATTATTGGTTGCTAAGGTATCTTCAACGACCTGGCTTAGTTTTTTAACGGCGACCTTGAATACCTCATTACCACTCATGGTCCCCCAGTTTTCATGCACAGACAGCTCGTCACCACGGATGGGGTTACCGACAGTTAACAAATCACCGTATGATCCGGCGGCGTGAATGTGAGTGGATAAAATACCTGGCTCTTCACTGGCTTCAATAATAGTCGCCCCGGCTGCATCACCGAATAATATCACCATAGATCTATCATTAGGATTGATCATACGACTTAAACAATCGGTTCCTATGACTAATATACGTTTGGCCATGCCGGATTTAATATATTGATCAGCTACGCTCAGGGCATAACAATAACCTGCACAAGCCGCGGCTACATCAAAGGCCGGAATACCGTCTATATCCAGTATTTTTTGAATTTCACATGCCGTACTCGGAAAGGCGTAACGACCACTTGTGGTGGCGCATACTATCATATCCAGCGATTTAGCATCGATACCCGCTGCTTCTATCGCTTTCTTGCTTGCCTCGGCGCCCATAGTGGCGGCGGTTTCATTGGCACCGATAATACGTCTTTCCTTGATACCAGTACGATCTGTGATCCATTCGTCAGTCGTATCCACCATCAGCGTTAAGTCAGCGTTTGTACGTATCTCTTGTGGGTAGTAACTACCGGTACCAATTATTTTCGAATTCATTTATTCAGTGCGCTCCATCAATACAGCTTCGATTTTATCTTTAATTTTATTTGGAACTTGTCTGGTAACTTCTTGTACGGCTTCTCTAATGGCGTACAAAAATGCCTCGTTAGAGGCATTACCGTGGCTCTTCACCACAATTCCGCGCAATCCTACCAGACTCGCACCATTATACTGGTCGGGGTTCACCCGTAAATAAATTTTGCGTAGTAGGGGAAGGGCCAATTTGGCCATGAACTTGGTTAGTAAATTACGCCGCGCATCACGCTTTACTTCTTCAATTAACAATTTGACCAGACCTTCACAGGATTTTAGGGCGATATTTCCGGTAAAACCGTCTGTGACTATAACGTCAGCCACTTCATTAAAAATATTATCCCCTTCAATAAAGCCGATGTAATTAATACTGGGCAGAGTCGCTAAAATTTTAGCGGCCTTTTTTATCTGAAAATTGCCTTTGATTTGCTCTCGGCCAACATTTAACAGGGCAACCTTGGGGTAAGCGATACCGGAAACGTGCTCTGCCACCACCGAGCCCATTATTGCATTTTGCACCAAGGCCTCGCTACCACAACGCACATTGGCCCCAAGATCGAGTAAATAGACCTTTTTGCCAGACACGGTAGGTAAGGTAGATATAAGTGCCGGGCGACCAATACCAGGTAAGGTTTTTAATACTGAATAGGCAATCGCCAGCAATGCGCCCGTATTACCGGCACTCACACAAGCATGAGCTTGTTGTTGCTCAACTAATTGGATAGCGCAGGCCATAGAGGAATGCTTTTTATTACGTAAAGCCCAAATCGGACTCTCGTCCATCAATACTTGCTGTGAACAGTGCACGATTGTGTAACGATTAGCATAGGGATTGGGGTTGGCATCTAGCCAGGTTTGTATAGCGGGTTCATCGCCGCATAAAATCAAATTCAGATGGGGAAATTCTTGCAGCGCCTTGATGGCTGCAGGTAGAGTAATATGGGGGCCGTTATCGCCCCCCATAATATCTAACGCTAAGGTTAGATGACTCAAAGTCGCCTCAAATTATAATGAGAGAACTTTTTTGCCTTTGTAGTAACCATCAGCAGTCACGTGATGACGTATATGCGTCTCACCTGATGTTGAATCTACAGACAAAGTAGTAGCACCTAACGTATCATGCGAACGACGCATACCACGTGTAGAGCGGGTTTTACGATTCTTTTGTACTGCCATTAGTTTGCTCCTAGTCTCGCTTAAGTTCTTTCAACACCGCGAACGGGTTTGGACGCTCATCGATCGGTTCAATTTCTCCGAAACTCATTTCACTCCGCTTTCTACCGCAATCCTCCTCTGCATGAAGGGCCACGATGGGCAGAGATAACATCAGCTCGTCTTCAAATACTTGAAGTAAATTGATTTCTCCATGGTCATTGACCTCTACCGGGTCGTAAGTGTCCGGTAACTCATCGGTATATTCACTGTCCAGGCCCTGCACAGGACTGAAACAAAATGATATATCTACCGGATGAGTAAACACACCACCACATCTTTGACAGACAAGTGATGTTGTACAATGTAATTGACCCTCGAAGTAAGAAAGACCCTGCTCGTCTTTTAAGAACTTAACTTCAGCATCAATTTCATCATCTATGCCAGCGACTACCTCACGCAGCCTTGGCAGATCAGAAGTTAACATCATGCCCCGATATTCGGAGCGTTTTGTGGCACTTTTGACCGGGTCAAGTAGTTTGGGTAATTTCACTTTCTGCATAGCGCGCGCATCATAAAGGCTGAAGAGTGTTTAGTCAAAGAAAATATAACGATTAGTCCTATGTAATTTAAGCAAATTATGCTTCTATTTAATGAACTCAATTATATAACACACCTCATTTTCATGAAACTAATTCTAGCGTCAACGTCCGTCTATCGACAAACTATTTTACAAAAACTGCTTATACCCTTTGTTTTAGCATCACCTGAGGTTGATGAAACACCACTTGCCGCTGAGTCACCTCATGATTTAGTGGCACGTTTAGCGCTGGCAAAAGCAAAAAATGTAGCAACAACACATAATGGATTAATTATAGGCTCAGATCAGGTTGCCTGTTTTAATGGAACGATCCTCGGCAAACCGGGCAATTTTGATAATGCCGTGCAGCAATTGACCTTTTTAGCGGGCAAAACCGTGACCTTCTATACCGGTTTGTGTGTCTATGAGTCAGCAAGCAAGAAATACGAAAATATCGTCGAGCTTTTTAACGTAACGTTTAAACCCTTAAATCACGCACAAATTGTTACCTATGTGAATGCGGAACAACCTTATGATTGTGCCGGCAGCTTTAAATGTGAAGGTTTGGGTATTTGTTTATTTACCAAATTGGATGGGCGAGATCCTAATACTTTAATTGGTCTGCCACTTATTGGGTTGATAGAGTTACTGGAAAAATTCGAGGTAGATGTTTTCGACCATATCGATAGCGAACTAGCCTATTAAGCCAGGCTGTTTATTTAACCTATCTAACATGTCTGACAATTGGGCACGCCAGTGTCTGGTTACGATATCTCCAGCCTGTTCGGCGGAGGTTTTGTCCAGCACCGACAAACTTGGGCGACGAGCAGGTGTAGGGTAAGCAGTGGCAGGTATGGGCCGAATCTCAATGGCTGTGTGTAGCATTCCTTTTTCCATGGCCAGTTCCTGAATGGCAACGGCAAAATCATACCAGCTCGCTATCCCTGCATCAGTCCAGTGAAACGTACCAGACACGGCTGGTTTATGGGCAACGGCCCATAGCCATTTAGCCAACCCCGCTGCCCAACAAGGCGTACCGATTTGGTCATATACTATTCCTAATTGGGGTTTCTCGCCCATCAGGCGCAGCATGGTTTTTACAAAGTTGTGACCATGGCTGGAATAGACCCAGGCCGTTCGCACGATAAGGGCTTCAGGTAATATTGCCCTTACCGCCACTTCCCCTGCCCACTTAGACGCGCCATAAATGCCTAAGGGATTAGCCTCATCATCTGTTTGATAGGGAGTGGTTTTACTGCCGTCAAAAATAAAGTCTGTGGATATATGTAACAGACGAGCCTGATGGGTCAAACATGCCTGGGCAATATATTGAGGCCCAAGGGCATTTACGGCATATGCCTTTTCCTGCTCTTGCTCAGCCTTATCCACTGCAGTATAGGCGGCGGTATTGATCACCAGGTCTGGCTTGATCCTGGCGATAGTGTTATCAACC
>JBKEFM010000246.1:0-4739 GCA_046709505.1 Paraglaciecola sp.
CATTGGCTGACAATACGCCCCATTCATCAACAAAATTCATTTTCTGCTGTTCTTGATGAGTTAAGGTACGCGTAAGACTGGCGGTCAATAACAACGGGAAAATACGGTTCTTTTTGATGCCCAGGCTCGGCATAAATCCGTTGACACAAACAATCAGTTTATCCGCGATTAATTCTCCCCCCTGGCAACTAATAGTATGGGGTGACCCTTTTTTGATTGCCGTTACTGGGGTGTTTTCATATAAGGTCACATTAGCGGGCAAGGCGTTAAGCATTCCTCTGGCTAGCGCTGCAGGTTGTAACATAACGCCGCCCTGGGTTTTTACCGCCATTTTGTAAAAGTCGGTGCCCAATTGACTGGCCAGTTGTTCCCCTTGAATAAAGTCGTTGTCAATATTAAGAGTCGTTAGTAATTGATTAAAATTGCGAAGTTTTGTTTCTGTCGCTAAATCTGCGCTTGCGTGGTATTTGCCACATGGATTCCATTGGCAGTCGATATTATACTTTTCAGTCAGGGCGCTAACACAATCAATGGCTATTAAATTGAGCTCATACTTAGTTTTGTAGGCTGTTAAGCCGGTATCGGATAAGTGGCCATCATTAAGAGTTGAATCAACAAGGTAACCTGAGTTTCGACTGCTGGCACCTTCACCGGCACGGTTAGCGTCAATCAGTACAATTTCTTCATCAGGTAACTGCTCGGCTAAGGTTAATGCCGCGGATAAACCAGAATAACCGGCACCGATGATCACCCATTTTGCTCGTTTATTTTGTGTTAAGGCAGGTTTTGCCTTACGTGGGCTTAATGTTTCTACCCAGCCACAGCTGCTGTCATTGTTTGGTAAAACCGTCATAGTTATTGTCTTTATATTTAGATTTAGATTTAGAAAAAAGGCTTAAAACAGACCAAACCGTTTGGCGCGGTATGGCTCCAGTGCAACTCTTGGTGCGTTATTGCTCAGCAGATCGTCAATAATAAAGGCGGTTACAGCGCCTAATGTCATGCCTAGATGTTGGTGACCAAAGGCATAAATCACCCTATTGGTTGCGCTTGAATAACCCAGTACAGGTAATGAGTCTGGCAATGAAGGTCGAAACCCCATCCAGACCGATTGCTCCTTCAGATCAGCTTTGGGTAGCATACGTTTTACCTGGGGTAACAGGCTGCGCACCCGGGTATAATCGGGAGGAAGATACAGGCCGCCAAATTCAATCTGACTGGTCATGCGCAGACCCATTTCCATAGGTGATAAAACAAAAGAATTATCAACATTGACGACAGGACGTTGAAGTAAGGCTTCTGTAGAGTTGGCTAACATCATGTGATAACCCCGCTCTGTGTCCAGTGGGATATCATCCCCCAACTGTTTTGCTAAGGACTTTGACCAGGCGCCAGAGGCAATGACCACCTTGTCTGCCGTTAATACGCCTTGTGACCCGCTCAGTTGCACCGTTTGCTGTTGATGGGCAATATTATCAACAGCAAATTTTTTGTAGTGGCCGCCGCGCTTAACCATGAGATCAACCATGCCCTTTACCAGTTGATCGGGGTTAGTGATATGTAAACTGTCCTGTTGAAAGATCCCATGGTTGAATATCGGGGCCAAATTGGGCTCTAATGCTTGGATATCGCCCCGATCGAGCACTTGATATTTGGTACATTGGCGATCTAGCAACTGTCTCGAATTTAAGCTGGCATCAAAGGACTGACTCGACTGGAAAACCTTTAACCAACCTTGTTGGCTCAGTAACTTGCTCAGCTCGGTATTGTCCGTGAGTTGACGCCAACTTTGCACAGCTAAATTAGATAAAGCGAATAAATGCCGGGAATTGTTTGCGACAGCAGATGCCCGACTTTGCCAAATAAAACGTATCAGCCAGGGTAATATCTTATGATAATAGGCCGGGCGGATCGCTAAAGCGGGTGCTTTTTGGCTGAGCATGACCATAGCGTCGTAAACGATACCGGGCATTGCTGTTGGGGCACAAGAGCCATTAACAATAGCACCTGCGTTACCAAAAGAAGCCCCTGAACAAGGTGCGTTGCGATCAATCAAGGTGACCTTGTGTCCGGATTTTTGTAATGCTAAAGCTGTTGCTGCGCCAACCACGCCGGCACCGATAATGATCACCCGTTCTGGCTGACCTTTTTGTTTTGTTAACATAGTCAATTACCTAAAAAAGACAAAACAGAGGAAATATCTAACTGAATACTCCAACGTTAAGGCAAGC
The DNA here is from genome assembly GCA_046709505.1 of Paraglaciecola sp. GTDB lineage: Bacteria > Pseudomonadota > Gammaproteobacteria > Enterobacterales > Alteromonadaceae > Paraglaciecola. Next base: position 2,232 of record JBKEFM010000246.1, read on the forward strand.
TGGACGGCGCGTATGTGACGTACCATAAAGCCCACTTCCATCTTGCCTGACTCTACCAGCACTAATGATTGATAATTAAATGTCATAATGCGCTCCAAATAAAAATATATTTTTCAACTTATTTATTGGCATATTAGCGAAAGAATTATTATAACAACAATGAATAAACTGAATAGCTTTATAACTTTAAGTTAATTATGTAGACATCACAATTTTGATTTACCCAGTAAAATTCAACAAAAACCACACCACTACAAGTGGCATATTCAACCGTGAAGTGCATAACCCTTTAGCGGCTATAGCCACCCTATGTTCAGCCATTAATTTGGCGGGCGCATGGCAATTGGTACCAAACGCAAACGCATAATTGGCCTGATCATCAAAAACACGCTTGGTTCATTTTATTGAGGTTCTCGGTCAGTGTGGTGACCATACTTGGCATATACTCAAGTGATGTCAAGAGGCCGATTCAAAGTGTAGGCAGGTAACTAGGGCAAGGTACTACACGCAGGAAATGCCATAGGCTATATCACCCCACTTCAAACGAAAGTCAATTAGTGCGAATAAGTGCTCACTTTAAGCACTTTGCTGTTCCAAGCCGAAATAAAAATGTTATTGAAAAAAATGGCACCCAACCAAATAGCCGCAGGGCAAAAATCATCAAAAATATTATGCCAAACACGTTCAGTAACAAAGACGAAACAATGCGTTAGTCGGCACTCAACAGCATAAGCTTATTATGCCACCAGCCCTTCATCACTTGAGCCTTTTACCCGTCACAACCACTCCTTTGCTAATGACAATGGATGAACCGTCAGACTTTAAGATACACATAAAGTCATCGACGGGATCGTCAGCCAGCGCAACGGGAACGACTGGGTCAGGGAGTTTGTTATGGCTGACTCGTTTGAATAACTGCTTGGCAATATAAAAAATACAGCCAAGGATCAAAGCGCTGAAAATGACATAAATGATGTATTCCATAAAAACAAAGCCTTTCTTGGTTGAGATGAAAAGTAATAGCTCGCAAGAATTGATAACGACTATTGAAAGAGTAGTGATAAGGCTACCGCTGAGTCGATATTTATTATTGGCAATTCAAGCGTTTCAGGCAGTACATTCAGGGAGTAGAACAAATAAAAAAATTAACGGGAGACCCATGATAACTAACCGAATGAATTATTTTAGCTTCTGGTATCAATCGCCGTAAAGCCCTAATTTAATTAGATTTAACTCCTCATAAACTAAGCCTGTGGCGCAGATCCGTATGTGCGCTACTAACGCATACAGCTCCTACATCGAGTCAAAGGTGAAAGCGTTGAATAAACGTATACTGCTTCGCTACTTTCCCCAACCTTTCCAAACCTAAAGCTAAATATCCCATGCTCTGAGTTACGACTAATCTTCTGCTGAAAACGTTTCCTTTGTGTCAGTCCCCCTCGCTCAACAAGGTCAGCACGCTTAGGTGAAGATTTCGCAGCTCAATACTCAGCCTATGATTTCCCCTGTCAACGTTTCGACACCTTAAGATGCAAAACCCATGACTCGCGGTCTTGGCGGTGTGCTTACCTTACCCAGTAGAGGAATTCATCCGGAGCAGCCTCCGCTTCGAACTTCTACCGATTTATCTCGCTACACTGGATGACTTCGTAAATCCACAATAAATTTATGAACATGTTTTCAAGTTGTTTCGTACTAGTTTTTTAGTAGTGTTCACCTAGTATAAAACGTAACTCACTGAAATCGAATCTGTTTCTTTTATTTCTACTTTTGTTTAGAAATAAATACTGCAATTTACGGTCTAGTTACACATAAGTTACAAAAAGAGGCACCTTATGAACCGCAGAAAATTTATCACGTCAACTATTGCAGTGACCGCAAGCCTCGGATTAGGCAGCACCATATTTTCGGCTTTTAGTGAGCCCGCGTTCAAAAAAAGCAAAACTGCGCTCGCAGTAGAGCAACAATGGCGCGAGTTACTCCCTAAGGACTACAGCGACAGCTTAGTGTTAACGCCTCTGGAACTAAGTGAGCAACAATGGCAACAGCGTCTTAGTTCAGCTGCCTTTAAAGTGCTACGAGACGAACAAACAGAGCGCCCTGGCTCCTCCCCCTTAAATGATCAGCATAGTAAAGGCATATATGCCTGTGCAGGCTGTGATTTGCCATTATTTACGTCAGCAATGAAGTTTGAAAGCGGTACAGGATGGCCGAGTTTTACTACCCACATCCCTGGGCATTTGGCGACCAAAACTGATTATAAAATGATTTGGCCACGTACCGAATATCATTGTATCCGCTGTGGTGGTCATCAGGGCCATGTGTTCGATGATGGCCCTAAACCCACCGGTAAACGCTGGTGCAATAACGGTGTCGCACTGAAGTTTATAGCGATGAACCCCAGCTAAAAGCAACTGATAATGAGAAGGCGACAGTCGCGATGATAGAAAGCATTCTCATTACACGTGCCGTAGCAGTATATGTCATCACTTCGTATCCACCAGCGGC
>JBKEFM010000247.1:0-4649 GCA_046709505.1 Paraglaciecola sp.
CACCTTACTGCGATAATGCAAACCGAAACGTGAATTTTCATCCAGATCGTAAGCCACGCCCAGGTTATAACCATAACCATAGTCATCACCTTCTAAATCGAGGGCTAGGGTACTGGCAGGAACCGATAACCCCTGAGCTGCTAACGCGTTACTTAAATCACCTACATGGCGAGTGATGGTCGCATCGGCGTATACGTAGTTAAGCCCGGCAGCCACCGTTAACCGTTGATTGACTTGGTACGAAACACTGGTATTGAAATTAACCGTTACGATTTCAGTTTTACCGGCCAGTTGCCCTGCAGCATAATCTTCATCGAATTCAGTGGCTAAACCGAAGTTTGAGAACAAACCAAAACCTACTGCGAATTTATCATCCAGGGGCATAACAAAATAAGTAGCGGGTACAAAAGCTTCTGGGGCAATACTGTCATTATTTAACGCTGCAGCGCTTGAATATACAGGCCCACTTTCGCCCCCTAAGCTCACGTCGGGCAAAATGTAGGTTCCAACAACAGACAATTGATTTTCCCTAAACTGTGACATCAAGGCGGGGTTGCGTGAAACAACAGACGCATTTTCTGCCATGGCAGCGTCACCGGCAAAAGCCCGACCTAAACCTGAAGCGCTATGTTCTGATAGTTGAAAGGCTGCAGCGAAGCTATTGAGTGATAAAGTGCTTAAACCAGCGGCTAAAAAGAAATTATTTAGTCTCATATACTCTCTGTTACTCGCTCGATGCTTAGGGCAAAATTCCTGCGAGTTAATTTGAAAAAAATGGGGCGGGATAATAAAGCCTTTGTTGCTAAAATGTCATTAGAAGTCGATAAAATGTCTATTAACTAGGGTAAATCGCACAAAAATCCACTTCTACTTTTTCAATTGCATATATTTAACGCCCTGTTAAAACCCTATTAAACTAAAATTAACAATATGGCTTAAGCATAATTATACGGGGTCAATGCTGTTCCCCCCAAGAGTATTGTCCATAACGGTTATAGCCAAGTGAACTACCCAGCGACAAAAGATCACCGGATTTTGTCCCATGAAATTCGATAAAAAAGGAAATCGTTCAATAACAGCTATTGTTGATTAACTCAGACAACAGGGTCAATTAGCACCCTCGAATGGCCACAATATTTTTTGACCTCGTTCAGTGAGTATCTGATTTTGTCATTAAAGGGTTATCATCTGATGAATCAATTCAGCCCACATGGCAGGCAACTCACGATCGGCTTTCACCCCTGACACCTGTTCAGCATTAAGCGCCAGATCATCCCCCAATACCCTGGCGTTTTTTTTGGCGGCTACTTTAGATAACACAGCAACATCATCTAATAAGGTGGCAATATCGTCGATTAAGGCAAGTAAATTGGACGCGGCCATGTAATGCTTAGATTCCGACAATAACTGACACACTTGGACTAGAAAAGAGAGCCCGTTGCTTTAAGCTTCAATCTCTCACAAAATTAGCCAAGGTGACAATAATGACAACCTCTTACAAGCAACTGACTCAGCCTTGAGGCGCTATGTAGACTGGATTATTCGGCACGCTCGATAGCCATACAATTAGGGCGAAGCAATAAGACGATTTCCAATGAATTGAATCGTGTTGAAGGGCGTATCTATTGTGCTCATACCGCCCATCAACACTCGGTTCAGCGCAGTTCTACAGCCAAAAAGACAAGCAAGTGTCATGATGAAGTGAAGGTGTTAACGCGCTCTTTATTATTAATTGGACTGAGCCCAGAGCAAATTAGTGGTCGCATGGGTAAAACGTACCGCAAAGGCACAAAAGTCAGCGCGGTGGCCAGGTTAATTTCTAACCGTGTGGATATTAGTGAGCGACCGAGTAGCGTAGATGACAAACAAGAAGTCGGCCACTGGGAAGCCGACACGGTTTATGGGCAAGATGGCTATTGGGTCACCCTGGTCAAGCGCGTGTCAAAGATGCTCTTGACCTGCCGCGTGAAGAATAAGACCAAGCAAGCGGTAACAGAGCTATCAATGGGTTGCTTAAGCCATATGTGTCACACTGCCTGAGTATCACGTTTAATCGTGGGGGGAGTTTGCGGGCCATAAGGCGCTTAAATGCGATACCTCTTTTGCCAGGCCTTATCATTCTTGGGAGCGGGGTTTAAACGAAAATACCAATGGTTTATTGCGGCGGTTTTTTCCTAAAGGGATGGCGATTGCTGGTGTGCCCGAAATTGAAATCGAACAAGCCCAATTTATGATCAAAATAAGGCCGAAAAAAACATTAAACTATCTCAGCCCATATGAATTTATAACGGGAAAGAGTATGTCACTTATTGCTGGGATCTAGCCTCTACTAAAGTCTACAGTATCGTTTGCTTTTTAGAAAATTAACTGGCACCAGAATTATGCGATAGTAAACCTAATATTTCTTCAAACGATTGAGGTTTATGAATTCCGTAACCTTGAGCAAAATCAACTCCAATTTCGCTTAACATTTCTTTTATACCCTTGTTCTCCACAAACTCAGCAATTGTTTGCATCTCCATGATGTGTCCTATCTCATGAATGGCTTTAACCATGGCATTGTCTATTTTATTTTCCATCATATCTTTTACAAAAATACCGTCTATTTTTAGATAATCAACAGGGAGGTTTTTCAAGTAACCAAAAGAAGACAGCCCACTGCCGAAATCATCGAGAGCAAACTGACAACCGAATTTTTTTAGCTCTAAAATGAAGTGTTTAGCCATCACCATATTAGAAATAACAGCAGTTTCTGTTATTTCAAAACAAAATTTCTTACCATCAATTTTATACTGGCTAAATTTTGAGATGATAAGTTCTAATACGCTCTCGTCAGTTAAAGAGTGGCCAGAGAGGTTCACTGAAATAAAATCAACCTTATCTAAAAAATGAGGATTCAATTTTAGTAAACAAAAAGTTTTGTTTATCACCCATAGATCCAATTGCACAATGAGATTGTAACGTTCTGCCGCTGGCAAAAATGAACCTGGAAGGATAATTTTTCCATCTATATCTTGCATTCTAACAAGTAATTCATAGTGCAATTTACTGCTTTCCTTAAGTGACTCAATCCGTTGCGCATATAGGCAAAAGCGATTTTCGATAAGCGCTTGTTGAATGCGATTAATCCATTGCATTTGGCCGTGCCTTTGGGTTAAATTCTCATCATTGATGTTATAAATATGAATACGATTACGCCCATAATCTTTAGCAAAATAACAAGCCGCATCCGCATTTTGCAATAATTGAGATAAGGTGGTTTCAGCGTCACATATAGGTACTAAACCCATACTCGCGGTAACTACAAAGCTCCGTTCCTGATATATGAATTGATAGTTTCCAATAATCGATTTGATAGAAGATGCAACTTTGAATGAATCCTCTATTGAGCAATTTTTAACTAGAACACCAAACTCATCGCCACCCAGACGGCCCAATGTATCATCATCACGCATTACTTTTTTCATCAAGGCACCTAGTTGACGAAGTAAAGTATCACCCGCAGCGTGACCACAGGTATCATTAACGACCTTGAATTGATCAAGATCGATGTAGCATAAGGCATGTTCCTGGCCGCCGTCGGCGATACTTGAAAGTAACTCATCGGCGCGACGTTCAAACTCACGACGATTCACTAAGCCCGTTAATTCATCATGTGATGATTGGTAATTAAGTTTTTCCTCTGCTAACTTACGTTCGCTAATGTCAACATAAGTGCCCACAACTCGCACTACTTTTCCAGCATCATTTTTCACTGCGGCTGCATTTGAGTGAATATTGACATAGTGTCCTAGCTTATGTCTTATGCGGAATTCGGTCTCATATATCGTGGAAACACCGGTCACAAAATCATTCAAACAACGCAATACACCGTCTCTGTCATCAGGGTGCAACAGCTCAATTCCTTCCGTTCGCTTATCACTAAGTTCATTTTCCTTATACCCCAACATACTTTTCCATATTGCCGAATAATAAATTAACTCACTGTCTACGTGCAGATCCCATACGCCAACGTTTGCGCCTTTAATTGCATATGCATAACGCTCTTCATTTTTTGTGATTAATGCCTCTAGTTGCTTACGCTCTGTGACGTCTCGCTGAACTGATATCCAATGTGTGTAATAACCATCTTCATTTGCAATAGGAGTAACTTCAAACTCATTCCAAAATGTAGTTCCATCTTTTTTGTAATTTAAAACCTCAACTCTACAAACCTCCCAGTTTTTCAGAGCAGTACGCAGACGTTTAAGTACTGCCTTATCAGTCAATGGTCCTTGTAATGTGCGTGGGGATTTACCAATTATTTCAGCGGGTTGATAGCCAGTTAACTTATAAAAAACATTATTTGCCCAGAGGATTCTGGGGCCTGGATAGCTAATAGGTTCTGCTTCAGTAACAATGATAGCGTCATTTAAGTGGTTAGCACATTTGTCGAACCAATCGGATCCGAGTATGTTTGAAGCAGCGGTAGCTACTTCAAGCTTCTTTGTCATCATTTAGCTACCACCTTTTTTCATGAACTATTACGACTGTCAGCGAACTGTCGTCTATTACTCAACTGTTTCGAATACGTGCGTCGGTGCCAAATATCGACAATCGCAGAGCTTAACGCGCAGAGACAGGTAATATTAAATTAATGGCCAACAAAA
>JBKEFM010000248.1:0-4615 GCA_046709505.1 Paraglaciecola sp.
AATATGAACTTGGCCGAATTAAGCCGTGGTATGGTCAAGTTTCCGCAAACGTTGATTAATGTCAGGTTTAAGCAAGGCGATACACCTTTAGCGTCAACAGTTGTGCAAGCTTCAGTTAAAGAAGCTGAGGCGGCGCTGGAAGAGCGAGGACGGGTTTTGTTACGTAAAAGTGGTACCGAGCCGCTAATACGGGTGATGGTTGAAGCAAATGACGCCCAGGACTCCACTAAATGGGCTGAGCATATCGCCGATGCTGTTCGCAACGTCACTAATTAAGCTAAAACTCAAAGGTTTTTATGAATGCCTCTTGTATATTAGTGGCATGTTAGTTAATATCTCGCGCGCTTTTTACTAGCGCTTAAGGAAAGAAGATGCAAGCAAATAGTAGGCGACCTGTAGTAGCAGGAAATTGGAAAATGAACGGCAATCTGCAACTTATAGAGCAGTTTGAGAAAGTTTTCAATGGGGTTGATCTCGCTTCTGTAGATGTAGTGATTTGCCCACCGTCTGCCTATTTAGGCAAATTCAAGGTGAAAAACGTTGCCCTGGGTGGACAAAATCTGAGTCAATTTGAAAATGGTGCACATACCGGCGAAATAGCAGGTAAAATGTTAAAAGAGTTAGGTTGTGAGTATGTTATTGTAGGTCACTCAGAAAGAAGAGCCGATAATAACGAATCCAACGAATTGGTAGCCAGTAAAGTAGAGCAAAGTTTACACGAACACTTGCTGCCTATTTTATGTGTAGGTGAGCCAGAAGATATTCGCGATAATGGTCAATTATTTGATTTTATTGCTGACCAACTTGATGCGGTGATAACGAAAGTTGGCATAGAAGCATTTAAAGATATTGTGGTCGCTTATGAGCCTGTATGGGCAATAGGCACAGGGAAAACGGCCAGCCCAGAGCAAGCCCAGGAAGTCCATGCTTTTATCCGGCAACACCTGGCAAAAGAAGATGAAAATATTGCGGCTAAAATTGTTATTTTATACGGCGGTAGTGTTAAAGGTAGTAACGCGACGGAATTGTTTTCCCAAGCGGATGTTGATGGTGGATTGATTGGCGGAGCCAGTTTGAATCCAGAAGATTTTTTAAGCATTTGCCAGGCGGCAAAGCGATAGAGGCAACACATGTTTTACGAAGTATTGATAATAGTATATTTGATTGTAGCGCTTATGTTGATTGGTTTTGTTCTTATCCAGCAGGGCAAAGGCGCAGACATGGGTGCTTCATTTGGCAGTGGTGGTTCTAATACGGTTTTCGGTTCTTCAGGTTCAGGCAATTTCCTCACACGTTCTACTGCAATTTTGGCCACTTTGTTTTTCGTGATAAGCTTAATACTCGGTAATCAGACTGCGGACAAAGAAAAAGCAGTCGACGATTGGCAGAGTATTGAAGTGCCAGTACTAGAAGATGAGCCAGTGCAAAATAAGGTGAATGTTGAGTCAGATGTGCCTGATAGCAGTACGCCTAACGAAAGTGATGTACCTCAGTAATTAATAACACGCGGATATGGTGGAATTGGTAGACACGCAGCCTTGAGGGGGCTGTGACTTAGGTCGTGGGAGTTCGAGTCTCCCTATCCGCACCAATTATAAAAAAGGGCTGTAACCTAGGTTACAGCCCTTTTTTATTTTACGCTGTTGGCTCTTTTCGCCATGGATTTCAATGACCGGATTATGACAACCTAAAATGACTGCTATCAGCCTACAAAGTGTCAACGTAAAATTAGGCGTGGGTAACGACAGTTTTTGTTTGCCCGAGATTAACCTGGATGTTTATCAAGGGGAATTCATTGCTGTGGTCGGGCCTTCCGGGGTGGGAAAATCAACCCTACTAAGAGTGGTAGCCGGTTTGGAGCCCATTGAATCAGGACAAATCCTGATAGACGAAAAAAGGGTTGACTGTTTGCCCAGTGCTGATAGAAATATCGCTATGGTGTTTCAAAACTATGCCCTGTATCCACATATGACAGTGGCGCAAAATATTGGTTTTAGTCAAAAGCTTAAAGGTATTGCCCGTAAAATCAGTCAAAAAAAAGTATTAGATGTGGCTAGGCGCCTCAATGTATAGAATTTGCTGCATAGTTTACCCGAACAGCTCTCTGGCGGACAAAAACAAAGAGTAGCCATTGGGCGGGCCATGATGTGTGAGCCCAGTGTGTTTTTATTTGACGAGCCTTTTTCTAATATTGACCCGGCGCTTAGAGCGCATATGCGCCTAGAATTAAAAGCCCTGCATCAAAGTTTAGGCACCACCAGTATCTTTGTCACCCATGATCAGCAAGAATCTATGGCTCTGGCCGATCGTATTATATTAATGAGCCCCAAGGGCATTGAACAAATTGATACACCGCAAAACATCTTTACGCAGCCGGTGAATCTTTACGCTGCTCAGTTTTTCGGTGAGCCCCAGTTGAATTTGTTTCAGGCACAGGTAATGTCCACTGGTCTGCAATTGAGCCCGAATTATATCGTGCCCTGGCAGGGGCCGAAAGCATTGATTGATTCTCACGTTACGGTGGGATCAGGCCAAGAGCATTTACGTTTGACGACAAGCATGGCATGGCGATGAAAGTAACCTTGATAGAACATCTGGGCGAAGAGCGGTATGTGTATCTGCACCTAGTGTACGATAAATCACAAAATATAGTGGTAGTGGGCCTGCATCAGTTGTTGGTAGGGCAGGTGGTGCATTTGAGCGTGGCTCCTTATAAATTACTGGTCTTTGATCACAGCCAGCGGCGAATCGACTCTGTTAGCCAAGAAAGGTACCTTATTCCCGTTTTATAGATAACTATCAAAAATACCAATGATATTAAGTCGTCGGGTACGTCACCCATTATCAGTCATCCCCCTCAATATCCGCACGGCGACCAATCAGCAATATGTTTTCATTACTTTTTCCCATTGCCTCTTGCTTTCCTAGCTCAATTCCGTACAATATCGCGTCCTTTTATCAGGTTAGAAAATAGCCGGGTATCGAAAGGTAAGTAAGTTAACGTTAACGCTATTACGAGTTTGAGGCATTTATGGTTACTATTCGTTTACAGCGTGGTGGCGCTAAAAAGCGTCCATTTTATCAAGTTGTGGTTGCTGACAGCCGTCGTTCACGCGATGGTCGTTTTATTGAAAACATTGGTTTCTTTAATCCAACAGCACAAGGTCAAGAAGAGCGTTTGCGTCTTGATCTTAGCCGCGTAGAGCATTGGGTAGGACATGGCGCAGGCCTGTCTGACCGGGTTGCACGCTTGGTTAAAGATGTACAAAAAACAGCTGCTTAATTGCAAATGTTTTTACAAGACAGAGGTATAGATGAGTCACGCGTCTGACACATTAGTGATGGGCAAGGTCGGGGCACCTTTTGGTGTCAAGGGCTGGGTCAAAATCACTTCTTATACCAACGAATTAGATGGTATTTTTAGCTATTCTCCCTGGTTATTAGATCAGGCAGGAGAAAGTAAAGAATTCATCGTTGACCAGTGGCGAGCCCACAATAAAGGTCTGGTTGCCAAACTCGTTGGGGTAGAAACCAGAGATGATGCTGAAAGCATCAAAAATCTCGATATTTCTATTAAAGCACAGCAGCTACCTCAATTGGATGGTGATGAGTTTTATTGGCGAGAGTTGGTTGGCATGCAGGTGATAACCGAAAAGGGTTATAGCCTGGGTGTGGTCAAAGAGTTATTTGAGACAGGTGCTAATGACGTTATGTTAATTAAAGCCAATATCAATGATGCTTTCGGTCAAAAAGAACGCATGGTTCCATACCTGCCTGAACAAGTTGTCAAGCAGGTGGACCGTGAGGCGAAAACCATACAGGTGGACTGGGATCCGGCTTTTTAATGGCTGTTGATCCCCAGCGTTGGTTTGGTGTAATAAGTCTGTTTCCAGAAATGTTTCAGGCTTTTACCGAACAGGGCGTCACAGGACGGGCCGTTAAAAACGGCATGTTGCAAGTTGAGTTCTTTAATCCAAGGGACTTTACCCAAGACAAACACCGTACTGTGGATGACCGACCATACGGTGGGGGCCCCGGTATGCTGATGATGGTTCAGCCGTTAACAGACGCAATTCGTGCCGCCAAACAGGCGGCCGGAAAAAAAACCAAGGTGATTTACCTCTCACCTCAGGGAAAAAAATTAGATCAGCGTGGTGTGAAACAACTTTCACAAGATGAAAGTTTGATTCTAGTTGCCGGTCGGTACGAAGGTATTGACGAACGTGTTATAGGCGCCGAGATAGACGAGGAATGGTCTATTGGTGACTATGTGTTAAGTGGCGGTGAATTACCGGCGATGATCTTAATGGATGCAGTAGCGAGATTTGTACCCGGCGTGTTAGGGCATAAGCAGTCAGCAGAGCAAGATTCGTTTAGCGACGGCTTGTTGGATTGTCCCCATTACACCCGGCCAGAAAACTTGCTAGGCAATTTGGTTCCCCCTGTGTTGTTGAGCGGTGATCATCAAAAAATCAAGCAGTGGCGCATAAAGCAGTCGTTAGGTAGAACCTGGCAACGACGCCCTGAATTACTAAACGATCTAGCTCTGACTGAGGAGCAGCAACGTTTGTTAGATGAATATCAACAAGAGTTGTTGCAGCAAAATGACAGTTAT
>JBKEFM010000249.1:0-4608 GCA_046709505.1 Paraglaciecola sp.
GGCCACGACAAGGTCCGAGAGCGGGCGCTTGTGCCTATCACAAGCCCGCAGTCCGCTACGGCTTCGGCTAATGTACTGACTGTTTGGGCATGGGCTAATACATCCCCCGCTCCTGCGGCCAGGGCACTGGCTTTGCCATCAGGGGCTGTTACAGGATCCACCAATACCAATTGGCTCAACCCCATCGTTTTCATGGCCCTGGCAGTGGAACCGATATTGCCGGTATGTGAGGTCTTTACCAGCACAATTTTAATATTTTCAAGCATAGCAACCAGTTCCGTAACGGGATTTTAGGGCGCGCATAATAGCATATTTTAGCCTTCGCGGAAGCACCTTAGGTTCAGAGCAACGTTACCAAACCTAGCAATAAGCAAGACATACTGCCAGCAACATTATTGTTGGTATAATTCTAACGGCAGACCATCGGGATCACTGAAAAAAGTATATTTTTTGCCGGTATATTCATCCACACGAATGGCTTCGACTACCACCCCAAGCGTAGTTAGATAAGCAGTAAATTGCTCCACATCATCAACCACAAAGGCTAAATGGCGTAATCCCTGGGCTTCTGGTCTGCTGGGCCGTGGCGGTGCATCGGGGAAGGAAAAAAGTTCAATCTGCCCACCTTCAGGCAAGGCTAAATCAAGCTTGTAAGAGTTTCGCTGTGCCCGATAATTCTCAGCTATAACAGCCAAACCCAGTATCTGAGTATAAAAATATTTTGATTGGGGGTAATCAGCACAGATAATGGCCGCGTGGTGAATACGTTTTAGCATGGTGTTTGTTCATCCCTATAGTGCACCCGTTTTAATGAGCCTATCTTAACCTGGATACAGATTAAGATTGCTTATTCTGGGCGTTTTGGTAGACTACCGGCCGTTTTTTGTCCAGCCGCAATAATGGCTGGCAGTCTATATTATTTAACGTTCTTTTAAAATTGGTGGTTTAACTATGCATCCTATGCTGAATATAGCAGTACGTGCCGCGCGCGCAGCGGGTAATATCATTGCTCGTGGCTTTGAGAATCAATCTGAATTAATGATTGAAGCCAAAGGTAACAATGATTACGTAACCCGCATCGATAAAGAAGCCGAGCAGGCTATCATTCGCAAAATTCAGCAGTCTTATCCGGAACACAGTTTTGTCGGTGAAGAAGGCGGCGTAGTTGAGGGTGACAATGAATTTAAATGGATCATTGACCCGCTAGACGGCACCATCAATTTTATCAAAGGTATCCCCCATTTCGCTGTGTCCATTGCCCTGATGCATAAAGGCAGATTAGATCAGGCGGTAGTGTTTGATCCTATCCGTGGCGAGTTATTTACCGCCAGTAAAGGTGGCGGTGCTCAACTAAATGGTTTCCGTATTCGCGCCAGTAAAGCCAAAGAACTTAACCAGACCATTTTGGGCACTGCACTGCCCTTTAAAAATAAAGATTCGGTTCCTGCTTACCTGGAAAGTTTCCGCAAAATCTATATGCAGGCCGGTGATATACGCCGTAGTGGCTCTACAGCCCTGGACCTGGCCTATGTAGCAGCGGGCCGTTATGATGGTTATTGGGAGAAAGGCGTTAAACCTTGGGATATCGCCGCAGGTGAATTACTCGTGCGTGAATCAGGTGGCCTGGTAACAGATTATAATGGCGGCAACGATCCTATGCACAAAGGCGAAATAGTGGCCGGTAGCCCGAAAGTCGTGCAATCCCTGGTAAAATATTTAAAAGGCTAAAAAGCAAATAGCAATAAAAGGCGAACCCCGGTTCGCCTTTTATGTTTCTGGCGCTCCCAGATAAAGGACTAATCACCTTGCCAGATGTGAAATAGCATAATCACAAAGTACACCAGCAAAAGATTAGATGCTGGTGCCTGGCACACTTATCTGATTAAAAAGTAAACGAATAAACCTTAGTGCAGCCAAAAAAACAGTCAAATTAAAGATCGCCGTAAAGCTCTGACTTAATTAAAGTCAACTCCACATAAACTGTCGTGTAAATTAGCCCTGAATATGGCGTTTGTTTGTGATATTAAGCGATGTTTATTCAAACAGACCTATAAGAGGCGTTGCTCGACTTTCTTTGCTGTTGAAGCGCTAGACATCTGTTTTTAATACATAAATGGTGTATTACCAATGGAGAAACTAATCATCCCACTGTCTGCAACACTGAGAAAGCGGACATACGCGGTTCAAATTTGTATGAAAAGTTTGTGCCAATTGCGGTCGTAGCAGTGGCTCGAAAGAACTGGTTTTGACGCTCTTGTTTGCCACTATTGCGGTCAGTCAGAGGGTCTACGTTTTAATCTATGGCGCAAAGCTAAAGCGGCAGTTCTAGAACAGTTTAATGATGAGGCTCCTGAGAACAGTATATTAAAATTTAGAGCCAAACTTATACGAATTTACACATTCCATGTCCCAAAAAGTCGTTTGATCTTGTCGTATAACTGAATTGTGAATAAAAACCTTCTCTTCCTTTTATTTCAATAATTTGTTGTACAGGTTGATCGTTAGCAATGCTCTAGGCCTTTAACACCATTTGACCCTAAGACAGCGACAGACCGGGGGTTTGTATAAACGAGGGGAATGTATGAAAATATGGCCTAAATAATCGTATATTTGTCATTCACCCAGTTACTTATGATTGCTACAGTGGTTTCCTGAAATGAAAAAAGGACAACACTTATGCGTACTATATTGCCATTTACCCTATTGCTATTTTGCAGCCTGATCTGTGGCCACGCCTATGCACTTAATGCCGCTAAAGTAAAAGTCGGGATCTTGTTATTTGACGAAGTACAAATCATCGACTTTGCCGCGCCTTACGAGGTGTTTGGGCAGGCGGGTTTTGAGGTTTTAACCGTATCAGCGTCTGGAAAAGATCTCACTACGGCTATGGGCCTCAGGATTTCGCCGGATCACAGTTTCACTACCTTACCTAGGGTGGACGTCATACTGGTACCCGGTGGCAATGTAGATGCTGTGATGAAAGACCAGCAGGTGCAACACTGGCTCAAGTCACAACATGATCAGGTAAAGCATATGTTGTCTGTGTGCACCGGTGCACAAATACTCGCTGAATCAGGGTTATTGGATGGATTGCAGGCCACTACGTTCCATCGTCAATTGGATGATCTGGCCAACGACTATCCCAAGATAGCAGTATTGACTGATCAACGTTACGTCGACAACGGTAAAATTATCACTTCTGCCGGCCTGTCTTCTGGCATGGATGCGGCATTGTTCTTGGTCAGTAAAATAAATGGTCTGGAGGCAGCAAAAACCGTCGCCATGCATATAGAGTATGACTGGCAACAAGATAACGGCTTTGTGCGCGGCACGATGGCAGATCAATATGGACCTGACAATCACTATGAGTGGCCTGAAAACACTATTTTTTCTAACAAAGTATCTTATGGTGACCAAGATGCCTGGTGGCGCAGTTATGAGGTGTCCACTGCTGCTTCTGGCGATGCGCTACTGGCGGTGTATCGACGCGCGATGTTGGCACATCCAGATTGGTTAGCCACTGCGCCGGACCAACAGTCTGGGCTTACGTGGCAAAAACCCATTGACGGCAATACCTGGCAACTGGCGTTTGCAGTAATGCAAAATGACGCTGGCGACGTGCATAAAATAACCATAAACCTGGCCAAGCTCCAGGTGGCTGACTCAATGGGAGACAATGGGAAATAGATGATCACTAAAAAAATTGGCTGGCTGGTTTTTGATGGTTTTAATGCCTTAGATCTAGTCGGCCCCCTCGAAGTATTTACCATTGCCAAAGAGTTAGGGGGCATAGATTACCAAACGACCGTCATCCGCCTCGAGCACCGCCCATATAGATCCGAATCGGGGCTAAGTGTGGTGGCCCAGGCGTCGACTGCTCAGGTTAATCAGCTCGATACCTTATTGATACCCGGTGGGACAGGCTCAAGGGATGCTGTTATCCAACTCCAGCACCACGACTGGTTGTTATCCATGCTCAATAATACTAGGCGTGTCGTCAGTGTTTGCACTGGGGCGTTTTTATTGGCCGCCACGGGCGGCGCTTAATCACAAAAGGGCAACCACCCACTGGCACTACACCCAGGCCCTTGCGCAGGCATACCCCTTGGTTAAGGTGGTCAGTGATTCCTTGTATATAGATCACGGTCAAATTGCCACGTCAGCGGGGATCAGTTCAGGGGTCGACCTGGCGCTGAAATTGGTGGAAAAAGACTGCGGTAATGACATTGCCGTGCAAGTCGCCCGTTTTATGGTGATCCACTATCGCCGCGCAGGTAACCAGGCGCAATTCTCTACGCCTTTGCAACAGCAAGCCAGGTGTAATAGCGAATTTTCCGATCTAACCAGTTGGATATTGCAACATCTACCCGACAATGTCAGCGTTGGCATGCTCGCCCAGAAAATGAATATGAGCACCCGTAATTTTAGCCGTAGGTTTAGTCAGCAACTGGGCGCGTCACCGGCTAAATATATTGAATTGCTGCGCCTGGATTACGCCAGACAATTGTTGACGGAGAAAGACTGGCACATACAACGGATTGCAATGTCTTGCGGTTATGCCAATGTGGACGTATTTCGCCGGGCCTTTGAACGTAAATTTGTTATCTC
>JBKEFM010000250.1:0-4588 GCA_046709505.1 Paraglaciecola sp.
AATCTCGAAAGCTTGCTTTCGAAAGCCGATTTTTTGTCCCCATCGTCTAGTGGCCTAGGACACCGCCCTTTCACGGCGGTAACAGGGGTTCGAACCCCCTTGGGGACGCCAAATAAAAAACCGCACAGGTAACTGTGCGGTTTATTTATATATAGAACAGGATTATTTACTACCGCCTAGGCCAGTGAATAATAATTAGATAAAATCTTGGTTTTTGTAAGAATATTGTCGTTCCTCTCGTAGGCTCGACTAACCTTACAGAAACTAGATGACACAATTTAGGCATTTTTGTAAATGCATAGGTCGCTCGGTTCTCCGGCTCACCTCGCCTTACAAAAAATCTCGAAAGCTTGCTTTCGAAAGCCGATTTTTTGTCCCCATCGTCTAGTGGCCTAGGACACCGCCCTTTCACGGCGGTAACAGGGGTTCGAACCCCCTTGGGGACGCCAAATAAAAAACCGCACATACGTGCGGTTTTTTTATGTCTTTTTTATGTAGCTATCGTTAAATAAAAAGCAATATATCACCTAACTTGTAATACAAATGTCAGCAAAGTGTACTGCACTAGCGGCACACTTTAAGATCAAGGTAGTAGGGCGACTTATTACCGTTACCCTGCGAGGTGTATGGACCAACTCGCTCGATCTGATATATTTATCTAAATTGGGTGAGGCCATGGGGGAAATGCGCGGCAATCCCTGGGCAGTATATGCGAGCCTCTGTGGTGCCTAAGAGCGACAGTAATTCACCCATTAAGCCTCGATTAACCGTAGACTGGCGCAATCAAAAACGTGAATGCTGGCTGGTTGATGATAACGATCAAGGTGAAGACTTGTTACCTTATTTTTCTCAGTCTGGCTTGACGACTCAGCGCTCCTTAACGGCCTCTGCCGTGTATCAGCCTTTGCTTGATAGAGTCTATGTTCTTGCAGGCACCGTATTGGAAGCGATCGTTAGTGGAGCACCTAACGACGCCAGTCCTATTGTTGATAACCCAACATAAGCTTAATGACCGGCATCCAGGTCAATAATACCCGCCAGTGAGAGCTTAGCAAACGTGGGTATAACCTTTGTAACTCATAATCCTGTTAGGTTATGTTTGTAAAACCTATGTTATTATTAGCCCCAAAATTACTCGTGGACTTAGCATGTCAGATAACACCAAAACGTCCAATAACGTTGCCTCACCCTGTATCGGGAATTGCTGTCTGGATGAGCAGGATATGTGTATGGGTTGTTTTCGTTTGTTAAACGAAATTACTGGTTGGGGGGATGCTAGCGGGCAACAAAGATACGTTATTTTGCATAACTGCCAGGAACGCCAACGTCAGTTCAAACTCAATTGCCCCAGTTTTCGTTAATCACCGCTGTTGGCACTGCGCAATGATTTATTTTTATGAGTTCTTTTGCCATTCAGGCAATGATCAAACAGGACAGTACCGAGTATGCAAATAATATTGGCTCCTATGGAGGGAGTGGTAGATCACCTGATGCGCGACATGTTGACGCGTGTTGGAGGTTTCGATCTTTGTGTTACCGAATTTGTGCGGGTGGTCGATCAGTTGCTACCCAAAAAAGTATTTTATCGCTTTTGTCCGGAGCTACATACCCAGGGCAAAACCCCATGCGGTACACCCGTACGCGTGCAGTTATTAGGTCAGCATCCCCAATGGTTGGCTGAAAATGCGGTGCGTGCTATTGAACTTGGCTCAAACGGGGTGGACTTGAATTTCGGTTGTCCGGCCAAAACTGTGAATAAAAGTATGGGGGGGGCAATATTACTGCGCGAGCCCGAGACTTTATTTAAAATAGTGTCTGCGGTACGCAAAGCCGTACCCGCTGAGCATAAAGTAACGGCCAAAATGCGTTTGGGTTTTGATGATAAGAGTCTGGCGTTTGAAAATGCTGCGGCCATCAACGATGCCGGTGCTGATCTGCTGGTGATCCATGCTCGTACTAAAGTTGAAGGTTACAAACCCCCGGCATTTTGGCCCTGGATCGCCGAGATTAAAAAAAGAGTTAAGGTACCTATTATTGCCAATGGTGAAATTTGGTCGAAACAAAATGCTTTAGACTGCCAATTGCAATCCAATTGTCAGAATATTATGTTGGGACGGGGGGCGCTGGCCATGCCCAATTTAGCGCAAGTGATTCGTGGTAAAGAAGACATCATGCCCTGGCAAGGAGTGAACCAGTTGCTGCTGGATTATTCGGGTTATGAATTATATGGTGACAAAGGTCGATATTTTCCCAATCGCTTAAAACAGTGGTTAGGTTATTTGAGTCGTCAATACCTGGAAGCAGAAACCCTTTTTGGACAGATCAAAACTTTGCGTGAGTCACAGCAAATAGTGGCGCAGTTGTCTCGCTAGCTTGCTCGATGACAGAGCCTGGCTGGTAGCATTTATTACCCGCTAATTAAACATAAAAAATCTGGGAATTTATGCACTATCAAAACAGAAAAATAATGCAGTCTGGCATCTTATTGGCAGCGGGAATTTTAACCGCCTGCGGTGATAACCCGTCCAAACGTGAAGCCGTTGTTATTAATGGGGATCCCTTTCCCAGTACCTATCAGCCCATTACCAGCAATGCAACGTTAATTAAAAATGTGACTATTCTTGATGGGATTGGTGGGCGTATCGAGAAAGGTGCGCTGCTGATGCAAGGTGGCAAGATTGTCAGCTTAGGACAAAATCTGCCAGCCACAGGGGATACCACAGTAGTCGATGGCCAAGGGAAATGGGTTACTCCGGGGATAATCGACGTACACAGCCACCTTGGCGTCTATCCAGCGCCTTCAACATCCTCCCATTCAGATGGCAATGAAAAGACCGCACCTGTGACAGCACAAGTATGGGCCGAACATTCTATATGGCCACAAGATCCTGGTTTTGGCCGTGCCCTGGCTGGAGGTGTAACTGCCATGCAGATTTTACCTGGTTCGGCTAATTTGGTTGGCGGTAGGGGCGTAACGGTTAAAAATTTGCCTGATCGCGTGGTACAGGACATGAAATTTCCTGGCGCCCCCTATGGTTTGAAAATGGCCTGTGGCGAGAACCCTAAACGAGTTTATGGTGACAAAGGTGGCCCGGGTACCCGTATGGGTAATGTGGCTGGCTACCGCCAGGCCTGGGCTGATGCCCAGGAATATCAACGTAAATGGGATCTCTATTATAAAGATTTTGACGCCGGTAAAGCGCCTCAACAGCCCAAGCGTGATTTAAAACTTGATACTTTGGCCAAAGTCCTCAAAGGAGAAATTCTGGTGCATATGCACTGTTACCGCGCCGATGACATGGGCACTATGCTCGATGTGATGCAAGAATTTGGCTACAAGATCAGTGTGTTTCACCATGCAGTTGAGTCATATAAAATTGCTGACAAGTTAGCGGCTGCCAATGTGTGTTCTGCTATGTGGGCTGATTGGTGGGGCTTTAAAATGGAAGCCTATGACGGTATCCAGGAGAATATTCCCATGGTGCATGCCGCAAAGGCTTGCGCCATAGTACATTCAGATAGCGAATTGGGTATACAGCGCCTGAATCAAGAGGCAGCCAAAGCTTGGGCAAATGGACGTCGCGCGGGATTGGATATTTCCCAGGCCGACGCCTGGCAGTGGTTATCAGCCAATCCTGCCAAGTCACTGGGGATCTTCGCCCAAACTGGATCTTTGGAGTCCGGTAAAAATGCTGATGTGGTGTTGTGGAGTACGGATCCTTTTTCGACTTATGCACAAGCCGAACATGTGTATATAGACGGAGCGCTGGTTTATGATCGCAACAATCCTGAAAGTTGGCCGGTAAGTGATTTCGAATTGGGGCAACCCGGTGAAGGAGACAGTAAATGAAAGCTCTATTAAGCTTTATTATCACCTGTATGTTGTGTAGCTCACTGCAGGCGCAAAACTACGCCATAGTCGGCGCTACTGTGCACACTATGGGGCCAAAGGGCACGCTGGAAAATGCCACTGTCTTGATCCAGAACGATAAAATTCAGGCAGTTCTTACAGGTGATGCTGACCTGCAGGCTTATAAAGTGATTGATGCCAAGGGCAAAGTGATAACCCCGGGGTTGATTGGAGCACATACTTCTCTTGGCCTGGTTGAAGTATCATCATCGGCCGGAACTGTCGATAGCGAGGTATCGCCAGTTAACTTTTCTACTGTTGGCGCTGCAGCGGATGTATCTTTTGGCATCAACCCTGATTCGTCATTGATGAATATTTCGCGGATTGCGGGAGTGACCTCTGCAGCATCATCGGTGACCCACAGCAGTCAACTTTTTAGCGGCCAAGGGGCGATGATCACCCTGGGTGATAAAACTCAGCCAATAATTAAACCTCGCGCTTTCATGGGTGTCAATATGAGTAATAGCGGTGCTGATAATATTGGCGGATCCCGAGCATTATTGTGGGTGGCACTGGAACAAGCTATAAGCGAAACAGAATTTTTTGGCCCAAAAGGGTTAAGCCCCGCACAACAATGGCATGGTGAACTCGCCAGGGCAGATTTGCAGGCACTGTGGCCTGTGGTAAACGGCGACATCCCCCTGATCATTGATGCCCGGCGCGCGGCAGATATCCGCC
>JBKEFM010000251.1:0-4544 GCA_046709505.1 Paraglaciecola sp.
GTTACTACCGTTCATTTTCAACTCTTTCGCAAATTGTTGGGCAACGGCATAATCATTTGTAGATAAGTGGCTGAACTCATTGTCTCTAATATCATGAAGTTCTGTTGCCACTTTATTGATATAACAGCGCATTGTAAGTTCTGTATCAGGTCAATTTGTTGCAGATAAAAATCATTCGCGATGATACATAGTTTCTGCGAATGTTGTGCCCAGGTCTTTGGCACCATAATAAGCGCCATATTCTGAGCCATCAGTAAATCTAGTCGCTGATGCAATATGGATAAATACTGTCATCACTGATGAGGTACCTTTCCCGGAAATCGTACTTCGATTGGCACTAATGCTAAATCACCCGCTTCTTCTCGCAGCCTGTCATTGGTTAATGACTCCAGAGGCAGATAATATATCCACATCATTAGGTTCGGCTACATTTTCGAACAACTCTATTGGCGGGGAGTGATTAGGCACTAGCCAATGGAACTTATCCCAACCAGGTAGAAGAGTATTAACCTCGTTTTACATCAAGGTATCTACGTATGTCACTTAAATGGATCACACTGCGTTAAGCATAAATGTTAAAGACATTTATTATTAAAGGCTTTACTGAGTTTTTGAGGCCATGTATCGGCTTGATCTATTAATGGAAAAAAATGCCAAGGGATTTGTGAATTAGCCAATAATTATGAAATGCGCTCTAGAGTGTCTGTGGATAAATGGGAGACTTTACCTTTTTTCTCGTTATAAAAGGTTGATTCAGCGGGCTTACTAAGTAAAACCATCTGATCTTTCGCTTTGTCATGCCATGGGCTCATGATGTTAAAAAACACGGAAAGGGCAACCTGAGCTGTTTTCTCTGGTTTTGTTGTAAGACAGCTTGATTGTTAGCAGACATCATTTAGGTTCTTAGTGGCTCACGGATAAAACACTCCTCAAGTGGATTGTTTTCAAGTTTAACTTCAATTACAAAGTGATATAAATGAAGAGGGGATTGATAGACATTAAAAATATGTTTGTAATTTTTTAACCAACAGTACAACGTCAGCCTGCTAACACCTGAAAAAAACTTAGCTGTCCTGGCACCAAAGACTGCATAAACTTTGCGGGTTTAGGTGAGGAAGACTGTGTAAACCAAAATATATTTACCACCAAGATCATAGAGAAATAAAATCACTTTATCTTGAAGGTTAGCCCCTCTGTGCACTTTGTGGTGGAAATTGTTTTTTTACTAAACCTGCAGCACAAAGACTATGGCTTAAATGCCAATACCCTAAAAAGATGAAATAACGTAAGGGTAAATGGCTACATCAGTGATCAATATCTGTCACTTTGTCGGTTGTTGTTTATACCTTAATCTATAACCGATAGACTGCCGTCATTAATTACTTAAAGATGGTATGTATGGGCTATTTATTTGCAGTTACTCTGCTGTGGGCATTTTCATTTAGTTTAATTGGGGTGTATTTAGCAGGGCAGGTTGATGCGTGGTTTAGCGTTTTGATGCGCATTGCGCTGGCTACTTTAGTTTTTTTACCGTTTTTAAAGTTTACGCAAACACCCAAGCCTTTAGCTATAAAGCTTATGCTTATTGGCGCCATACAACTGGGTGCAATGTATAGTTTTTACTATCACTCCTTTTTATATTTGTCTGTGCCTGAAGTATTATTGTTTACGGTAATGACACCTATTTATATCACCCTGTTAAACGATGCGCTTGAAAGGCATTTTAACCCCCAATTTTTGCTTACTGCTGTTATTGCAGTAGGGGGTGCGGTAGCTATTCGTTATGAAAGTATTAATAGTGACTTTTTGCTTGGTTTATTGCTGGTGCAAGCAGCCAATATTTGCTTTGCCACAGGGCAAGTTACTTACAAACGCTTAATGACTAACAGTGAGCTGGATCATAAAACTGTATTTGGGTGGTTTTTTATTGGTGCATTAATCGTCGCTATTGTCTGTTATGTTTTATTTGGTAATACAGATAAGTTACCCAGTACACCCACACAATGGGGGGTGCTCATCTACTTAGGCATCATTGCTTCTGGCTTAGGCTATTTTGGGTGGAATAAAGGTGCAACCTTAGTCAATGTAGGTGCCTTAGCCGTCATGAATAATTTACTCATTCCAGCAGGTATTGTTGTTAACGTACTTATATGGAACAGAGATGCCGACATACTGAGGTTAACCATTGGCGCTGGGATCATTTTAGCCGCGTTATTACTGAATCAAAGAAACAGGTCGTGACTTAATCACCGAACCGGTGCGGTTACATTGAGCCACCGCTTTTGCTCAGCACTGACAACATCACCGGTGGCGATTTTACAAAGTTTAAGGGGTGAGGAGCAGCAAAGTTGATTTGCCCAGTCAATGCTGCTCCGCAAAAGCGGGGCAGAGGGACGTGTAAGTGAAAAACCGTTAAGTCATAGGGTGCAAATCGCTGATAGTCACCTTGGTAATCAATATAGTGCCAAGAGCGTTTGTATTATGGTTTATTACCTGGTCGCACCTGGCACCGGCCAATACACAGTACTAAAGCCAGAACGTTCATGAGTACTCTAGGCGCAGGGGTCGCCCCAAAAAGCCGGCAAGGTGTTTCGGTATTCAGTTAAATAACACAGGTTATCTGCAAGGGACTGGCTGAAGGTCGTCGTAACGTGATGAAAAAAAATTTGCCTACCTAATAAATACCGTAAACGCCCTAACATATCATTTAATACCTACTGCTGACCAAGATAGCATAATATTCAATGCTACTCGTTATACGTCAGCATTGAATAAAAAAGTATGCATTATTGATTAAGGTAGATTGTGTTTATTTCAAAAAATAGCCCTTTCGATCCTCAACTGATAATATCAGAAGCGATGAATGTCAGTTTACACCTAATGCTTAATATCAAAGGTAAAACCCACCATAGGCTGTAAATATAAAAAGGCCACAGGTTAAATAGCCGGGATAGTCCGCAGGGAGTAAGCACTGGGCAAATAGCTGAAAGAGAATAACGTATCGACATACTATACAACACTTACAAGGGAATTTTTATGAAACTGATTGTACTGGCAGCCGTTGCTGCTCTGGCTCTGTCAACACCCACTTTTGGTCACAACAGTCTTGTGCCTGTTGCACAAGAGACCAAAGATATCGCTGCCAGTCTGCGCGATAAGGCCATTAAGGACGATAGCGCTTATGAAATATTAAAATCGTTAACCACAGAAGTGGGTGCGCGTCATCCCGGTACCCCGGGTGAAAAAGCAGGTATTGAATGGGCGGTAAATAAATTAAAAGCGTTGGGATTTGATAAAGTCTATACCGAAGATGTGAAAATGAATGGCTGGGTTCGGGGCGTTGAAACAGCAGAAATTTTATTCCCTTCATATCAAAAAATGGTGATAACCGCGCTTGGCCGTTCAAAATCAACACCTGCAGGTGGGTTAGAAGCTGAAATTGTGCATTTCAAAACCTACGCTGATCTTGAAAGTGCGGCTGATGGTAGCCTAACAGGCAAAATCGCCTTTATCAGTAATCGTATGGAACGCTTTAAAAACGGCGATGGCTATAGCCCCGCTAATATTGCACGTAGCAAGGGTCATGAGCTTGCCGCTCAAAAAGGGGCTGAAGCTTTACTTATTCGCTCTATCGGCACAGATGATCACCGTAACCCACATACAGGTTCGACAAGTGTGGCTATGGGTTATACGGCGGTGCCTGCTGTGGCGCTGTCTAATCCCGATGCGGATCAATTGGTGCGTTTGATGGGTTACGGTCACAGTCCAAAAATTCGCCTTAATATCCAAACCAAAGATTTGGGGCCTATTGTTACCAAAAATGTTATCGGTGAAATTACCGGTGCAGAGCTACCTAAAGAAGTGGTTGTTATTGGCGGCCATTTGGATAGCTGGGACCTGGGCACAGGGGCTGTTGATGATGGGGCAGGTGTTGCTATTGCCATGGCCACAGCGGCTTTTATTAAGAATAACACCGAGATGCGTCCTCGTCGTACCATTCGTGTCATTCTTTGGGGCGCCGAAGAGCTGGGCTTGATTGGTGCCCGGGCTTATGCCAAAGCGAGGGAAGAAGACGGTACCATTGCTAACCATGTGATTGGTTCTGAATCTGATTTTGGAGCGGGTCCTGTATATGGCCTTCAGTCGTCTGACAATGTATCACCTAATGCGATGCATGTGATTGACACTATGGCTGCCCTAATGGGGCCGTTGGGTGTAAGCCGTCACAGCGGCAATACTAACGGCGGTCCAGATATGATCCCGCTTTCAGCGCTGGGTGTCCCGGCGCTGAAATTGATGCAGGACGGTACAGATTATTTTGACCTGCATCATACCCCTGATGATACTTTTGATAAGGTGAACCCTGAACATATGCGCCAAAATTTGGCGGTTTGGACCGTATTCACTTTTATTGCTGCCCAGTGGCCAGGGTCTTTTAAATAAGGGCTTCGGGGATACGTCAAACTGTCCCGTGCTAAAATATATTGACAGTCTATAAGCCCGCTATTTAAGCGGGCTTTTTTATATCATGTACTTTATGGGTT
>JBKEFM010000252.1:0-4510 GCA_046709505.1 Paraglaciecola sp.
AGAGCGAGCTAATGTCAATTCGAATGATTACTTGGGTGGTGACTATAATGTTAAACACCACAGTACTTTTTGCCCAAAGTGTTAAAGCCTCACAAAATATCAAAGGTGACAGGCTGCTGTTATCTTTTGATCAACCGGGGCAAAATCATGACTGGCAGGTGATCAATGATGGGGTGATGGGAGGATTGTCAGTTGGCAAAACGCAACTCAAAAATCAGGTTTTTATTTTTTCCGGCAGTATTTCAACCAAAAACAATGGTGGCTTCACGAGTGTGTACAGGCCAATAGCAACGATGCCGCAAGATTTTCAATGGGTTAAAATTTCTGTTAAAGGCGATGGCAAGCCCTATCAACTTAGAATGAGAAGCCAAGTCATGGGCTACGACCTGGCCTATAAAATAAATTTCACCACCAAAGAAGCCACCATGCAAACGCTAACGTTTAATTTGGCTGATTTTCAAGCGTCTTTTAGGGGCAGGATACTCAGTGGCGCACCGACCTTAAAAGCGGAAACTATTTCACATGTGGGTTTTTTAATTTCCGCTAAGCAAGCCGCTGATTTTTCCTTATCCACCTATGGAATTGAGTTTTATTAGCGCTCTTCACGCCTACAGCAATGACGTTTATTACCCAAGATGAATGCCATAGTGATAATAGTACGTACAATCGCTCTGTCACTGCTGTCGGTGGCAATATCCCGTATAAATGACTGATCTATTTAATAGATCAAGGGGTAATCTTTTTAGATATTGTAAAGATGAATAGCCGGTACTAAAGCCCTCTAATGAAAAATGAATGCTTATCTTGTTTAGGGTATTCATTTTGACAATAATGTCGTTAATGTTGTCAACCAGCATGCTCTGTGTAAACTCTTATTTGAGTCGCGTTGTTTTAGTGCCGTGGCGTTTCAGGGGGGCCAGTACTTACTCCATAAATCCAACTTGATGAAATTGCCTGGACTCACACTAACCGCAAGGACAATATCGCTGGTGAAGTGGTCTTGTTGCCATGTTTGGAGCTGCGCACAAACGTTATCGAGCACCCATTTCCCAATCGGCAAAATTAATCCGATGTATTCTGCCCAAGGTATGAAGTTCATAGGGGGAATAGTGCCTCGTTCTGGATGTTGCCATCTAATTGAGACCATTGCTCCTTGATATGTGATCAACTCAGAAGGTGCTGGCAAGTTACATAGCAAAGCGTAACCTCGAAGGACTGCAGGTTGCCTTCACAGACGTGACAATGCAGCTATGGAGCTATGGAGCTTACCACCCCTTCCCGAAGGGCGATGCTAAATTTGCTTCCGCTTTATCAGTAGACCGGAAAAATTCACACCCTTGTTAAGCAAATACTATCGTTCGCTGAATAAGTAGATATTAAGGTGGATTGGTATAAGACCTCGGCACCTAAAACTTGACCTGTGTGGTCAACTTGCATTTGATAGTGTAATCGGAATTGCTGTTGTTTAATGGCTTCCCAAAGCTTATTTTCAAGGTCAACACGGGCAGTGATAACCTTGTTTATCATCTAGTCAAAAAATTGAAAGTTATTTCCTCCTTTGGCCTTGGATTGATACATGGCAATATCTGTCTGTTTGAGCAATTCTTTTGCCGTCGTTTCATGGCCAATGAACAAGGTGGCGCCTATGCTAGGGGTGTTATGGTAAAGGTGTGTACTCAGTTGATAAGGTCGGTTGAGTGAGAGGCAGATTTTTGTAGCGATATCTTTAGTTTGTGCTGCCGCTCCGGTGGTATCTTCGCTTAGGTTTTCCAATAGTACTACAAACTCATCGCCCCCAAAACGAGCTACAGTATCGCATTCTCGCAGACATGCAGTTAGACGTGCTGAAACCTGTTGCAGCAGCAAATCACCCACATCATGTCCCAGCGTATCATTCAGATTTTTGAACTTATCCAAGTCGAGAAACATTAGCGCACCTCGTTGACCACTACGGGCACTGACAGCTAACGCTTGATTAAGTCTGTCCAGAAAAAGACGACGATTAGGTAACCGGGTGAGGGGATCATAGAAAGCCAGCTTCTCAATCTTATCTAATGCTGCTTTTCTCTCGGTAATATCAGTGAATGTTGTGACGTAGTTGGTAATCTTACCTTCAGCATTTTTAACCGCGGTAATGTGGCGATATTGAGGATAAATGTCGTCATTTTTACGGCGAGTAAACATTTCACCTTGCCACATGCCTGTGGTGTTCAGGCTCTCCCCTATGGCGTTATAGAACGCTTTATTTTGCGTGTTTGAGTTAAGTTGGCCAGGTGGATGACCGACAACATCTTCTGCGCTATAGCCTGTAATGTCAGTAAAAGCATGGTTCACCCGCAGAATGATATCGCTGGCATTAGTGATCATAATACCTTCCTGGGATTCGAAAACGGTGGCGGCGATGTTGAGCTCTTTATTGGCGATAGCCAGCTCGGCGGCGCGCTTTTCTTTCTCGTCATTTTGAAAGCTAAGCTCTTTATTGGCGATAGCGAGCTTGGCGGCGCGTTTTTCTTTCTCGTCATTTTGAAAACTGAGCTCTTTATTGGCGGTTACGAGTTTGGCTGCAAGCTTGGTGATAATGAGTTCATCAACCTGTTTCTCTTTTTTAATACTTTGCAGAGATTTATCTTTTTCATCAATAACGTCTTTTTTGGGTCGTTTCTGGCTCATACTAGTTTCACCGTCGTAGGGATATTGATAAAGTTCATCCTGAAAATTATAAGATCAAAGTCATCAGGATAAAAAAGGATAGACCCCGAGTGACCTGTCGTCACTGATCTCATCGATTTAAATAAGACGTTTACCAAGAAAAATAAAAGTAGAGGCTTAGCCGCTAAAGAAACGAGTGTCTCATGCTCTTTTTTTGATCCCTTTTACCTTAGTAATAAGGACTATGAGCCCAAGGTCTTATATTGCTATTTTGTCGACAGTCTTATAGTTAGTACAATATTTCAAATAAAGAGGTAAGAAAATGGATTACGCCGAGAAATACAGGAACGCAACCAATTCGCCAGATTCATACTGGAAAGAGCAAGCAGATCTAGTTGCTTGGTATAAAAAACCAGAAACTATATTGTCGACAAATGGTGATGATTGGCATGACTGGTATGGCGACGGTGAGCTCAATACCAGTTATCTTGCCCTCGATTACCATATTGAACAAGGTCGTGGCGAACAGATAGCCCTTATTTACGATTCGCCTGTGACCGAACAAAAACAAAAATTCACGTACAATGAGCTTACCGAGCAGGTTGCCAAATTTGCGGATGTATTACGTTCTCAACAGGTTGGAAAAGGCGATCGGGTGCTTATTTATATGCCAATGATCCCCCAAGCAGTGATAGCGATGTTGGCTTGTGCTCGGTTAGGTGCCATTCATTCTGTTGTTTTTGGTGGTTTTGCGGCCCATGAACTGGCCGTACGTATTGATGATGCCCAGCCTAAAGTGCTTGTCAGTGCCAGTTGTGGTGTGGAAATTCAAAAAGTGGTGCCTTATAAACCGCTAATTGATAAAGCCATTGATAGTGCAGCGTTTAAACCCAGTAATTGCATTATTTTTCAAAGAGATATAATTGAAGCAAATTTACAGGAAGGCCGGGATCATAGCTGGCAAGCATTAATGGTAACGGCGGTTCCCGTGCCGCCAACACCGGTAAAAGGTAACGACCCGCTTTATATTCTCTACACCTCAGGCACCACAGGAAAACCTAAAGGGGTGGTGCGTGACAATGGTGGCCACGCTGTTGCCATGCTTTATAGCATGAAGCATGTATATGGTATGGAGCCAGGTGATGTATTTTGGGCGGCTTCAGACGTAGGTTGGGTAGTGGGTCACTCTTATATTGTTTATGGGCCGTTACTGGCCGGTTGCAGCACCATATTATATGAAGGAAAGCCTGTCAGAACTCCTGATGCCGGTGCTTTTTGGCGGGTGTGTGAAGAATATAAGGTTAAAGCGCTTTTCAGTGCCCCCACCGCATTTAGAGCGATTGCCAAAGAAGACCCTGAGGCGATATTGATGCAAGACTATGATATGTCTTCATTAGAACGTTTATATTTAGCCGGTGAGCGTTTAGACCCCGCAACGTATCACTGGTTAAAAGATAAAACCCAACTCCCTGTTATTGACCACTGGTGGCAAACTGAAACGGGCTGGCCTATTGCCAGTATTCCATTAGATACTAAAGCGCAAGGAACTAAAGCAGGTTCTACGGGCTTTCCCGTACCTGGTTACACAGTTGAAATTTTAGATGGCCATGGCAATCCTCTTCCCGCTAACAAACAGGGCTGTGTTGCTATTAAGTTACCCTTGCCACCAGGATGTTTAGCGGCAATATGGCAAAATACAGCACGTTTTAAATCAGGTTATCTGACGACCCATCCTGGGTACTATGTTACCGGTGACGGCGGGTATTATGATGATGAAGGTTATTTATTTATTATGGGTAGAACCGATGATGTTATCAATGTGGCAGGACATAGACTTTCTACCGGCGAAATGGAAGAAATT
>JBKEFM010000253.1:0-4502 GCA_046709505.1 Paraglaciecola sp.
AGTTACAGATTTAGCATTGCCTAATGACTCTATTAACGTTTGCGCGCTGGCTGGATTTCGACCGGCCAACAAAATAGGGATTACAGGGTGACGTTGACGGATTATTTTTGCAATTTGGCTACCTACTACACCGTAACCACCCGTAATTAATATAGGGTTAGCGCACTCATTTTTCATATCTTGTCCTGATGTGTTTAACAAACAGATAGTCGTAATCTGTCTAGATTGATGCAATAGTTGGGTAATCATGCAGAGCTAGTTCAAAACTAGTTCATTTATATAAACCCTCTTGTAAGCGAGTATTAATTTCCTTGGCTGCCACGTATGACCAAGCCATAATGGATATAGAGGGATCAACGCTTGGTTGCATGGGGAAAACGCTAGGGTCGGTAACGAATAGATTTGTTACCTCATGAGCTTCATGATTGCTCGCCACTACACTGGTCGCGGGGTCATTTCCCATACGCAATGTTCCCGCTGGATGCGGCGCCCCAAAAAGGTAGTTTCCGTCGTTAATTGGCAATGTGTCAAACAAGTCAATTTTTTTTAGGCTTTGCAAGCGCGTACCTGCGGTATCAGGAACAATTACCTCTTTAGCTCCTGTTGCAAATAGCAACTGAGCTTGCTTCTTCAGCGAATCACGAGCTTTAAGTTCGTCAACGCCACGCAACTGATAGTGGTATTCTGGATCACCATTCTTATCTAGACTAATTTCACCTGGAAGTTCATCGTCTATCCAAGACACTACGCTTCCAATATACGGCAGTTGTGAAACAAGTTTTCTGTGATCCTTACCAAACCCGGGAAGCGTAACCGCAAGAAATTCCGGTTGTAATTGGTTGGGATGCAACAAATAGCCGCCCTCAACGTATTCGCCATTTTTATAAGTGGCCAGCCGAAAAGCTGAAGTGCCTGTTGCAGCCGGTATATTTTCCCACAATTTTATTTCTTGATTGTATAGACCGTATAAAAATGTATTGGGGTTACACAAGAAGTTTTTACCTACCATGCCACTACCATTGGGCAATTTGGAGCGCAACCACACGACAGATGAGCTATATCCTCCAGCAGCAAGAACTACAATTTGTGCCTTAACCTTCAGTCGGTGGCCATTTGGCCGACTACTCGAGCGGTCAACATCATTAAAATTCATAAGATTTCCTTTTTTAACATCAGCGTTCATTTAATTAGAATCAGGTTGCCAGACGCAACTGTATGCGATTATTATCAGCCAGTTTGGCATCCAAAAAATCAATAACACGTTCAGCGTAAGCTTCAGGTTGCGCGGCATAAGCATGTGTATGCTTGGCACCGGGTACTTGCCAAAATTCCGTTTGAGTTCTTTGTTTTAATGCCTGCCATAACAATTTTCCGTCTTCAATTGGTGTGTATTCATCAGCCTCACCATAAATCAACAGCATGTCTGGGCTGCCCACCAGATGCTCCGCGGCATAGATTGGACGCAATCTGCGCTCACCTGCTGGATAAAGTATTTTGGAAAGTTTTATGCCCAACTTGGGTATTGGGTAACGACGCCAAAAGTGCAATAAAGTCGGGAAAGCGGACTCCAGCACCGCTGCCTTGAAAGGGTGTTGGGGTTGGGCCATTGCACAGACACTCATAGCTGCTCCCATAGAAGAGCCCATAACGGCTATAGGCAAATCCGGATATTGTGCTTGTAGAGCTTGCCCTGCTGCTAAAATATCTAAGGGAAAATCCATGGTGCTTGACGTACTTTCACCAAAGCCATTTAAATCAAAAACCATGACATGATAGCCAGCCTTACGTAACAATTCGGCATGTCCGTATTTCATCCAAAAGCCTTTTGCTACCACGCCCATGGGGTGAGCCATTAACACCGCACCCTTGGCTTCTTGAATGTGTGCTGGCCCCAATAGAGCGGCAATACTTGCGCCAGATTTACTTGGAATTTTAAACCGATGCCACTGACTTTTATCAATAGCTTCAGGCCAACGCCATGGTCTTTGGAATTGTCCAAAAAATGGTTTTTTAAAGATTCGATATGCGGTGTTTTTCATGATGATATTCTCTACTGACTATTAACGATCCATGCCGTTTATTTTGCGTAACGACTGTATGTATCCATATTATCCATTGACGTTAAGGCTAACTATGGGCAATAATGACTAATAACATGCTATTTTTGCCAAGACAGTAAAATAAAGAATAATTAACAGGACAATAGGATAATGAAAGTCACGATCTTGATGGCAGATAAATGTTCTTCTACTAGTGTTGCTGCCACCATGGAGTTTTTCGAAACAGCCAATGTGTTACACCACTATGCGGAAAAAAAGAATTCAAGCAGTAAGCTAACTAGCGCTTCACTATTTGACGTGGAAACGGCATCTATTGACGGTAAAACAGTGTTGTGTACAGGCGGCCTGCAGTTAACGCCAGACAAATCCCTGGCGGAAGTGAACGAGACTCAGCTGATTATTGTGCCTGGCTTTATGTTTAATATTTTGGGGGTACTACCAAGCTTATCTGAGATGATTCTGTGGTTGAAGTTTCAACACCAACAAGGCACTTACATTGCCAATCTGTGTACAGGGGCATTTGTATCGGCTCAGGCGGGTTTGTTAGATGGTCGTTATGCCACCACTCACTGGGTGTTTAGTGAGCAGTTTGCTCAACGATTTCCAAACGTGAAATTGCAAACAGAGCGAACCGTCACTGACGATGGTTTAGTCATGTGCTCTGGGGGCTCTACGAGCAGCAGTGATTTATTGCTGCATCTTATTCGAAAGTTTGCATCTCCTCAGTTGGCGTCTGAGTGCGCGAAGAAGCTGCTGGTTGATATATCCGCACGCAGTCAAACCCCTTATTCCAGCACCACGTTTAAAAAGAACCACACAGACGCCGACATACTTAAAATTCAAATATGGATAGAAAAACACATTTCCGAAAACATTAACATGGAAAAGGTGGTGGACAAATTTGGTTTAAGCATGCGTAACTTTATCCGCCGTTTTAAACACGCGACGGATCAAACCCCCATTGAATATTTACAAAATCTACGTATTGAAAAAGCCAAACATCTATTAGAAAGCAGCAAAATGGCATTCGATCAAATCACTTTGAAAGCAGGCTATGAAGACGGCAATTCATTTAGACGATTATTTAAAGAAAAGGTGGGCCTGACACCCAGTGCATACCGTAAGCGATTTGAGATTGTGCGGGTATAAGTGATTTTTACTCTACACTTGTTTGATTTTGTTTTGAAATTTAAAGATATCTTGAGCTTTCGATGAATCGTATGTGAATTTTTTTCACAAAAATGTATCGCTCTTAAAAATGTGTAAATATATTTCCAAAGCCCATTTAATGATTGAAAGTGAAGCAACAGCGTTCCTTTCTTACAACTCAGAATATAATGACTTTCGCTTCATATCGGTACTTTTAAAATGAAAAACCCGAAGCCTAAAACGATGCCAACAAAGGATATGGTTGGATGGTGTTCGGTCTGCAGTCTAGATTAGCAGCAACCATATTACTATATTACTAGAAATATGGTTTATATTATTTGCCGATTATAATACAGTCAAGCCATGATGATCAAAACTATAGCAAAACAACTACAAGCTCTTGGTAATCCAACCCGATTGGAGGTGTTCCGGCAATTGATACGCTCTGGAAGTGATGGTGTTGCCGTGGGAGACATACAAAAGGTCTTAGATATACCTGGCTCAACATTGACCCATCACTTGCAAAAGTTGATGGCCGCTAATCTAGTAGGGCAAGAACGAAAGGGTGCCGTATTAATTTGTCGGGCTAACTTTGACGCCATGGGGGCGATGTTCAATTTCCTCAATAGTGAGTGCTGTGCTGACGAAACAGGGAGTTCGGTACCTGAAAAAGACGGATAAAAAATTTAGCTTTAATTACTGTAATACTAGAAATACAGAATTTAATTTAGGAGAATTTGAATGGCCAGTTTTATTTTTACATTCGGTCAAAGGCAACTTAACCGTAAATAACTATCCTGTTAGAATTTATCAGGAAGGTGAAATCGAAATATGCATAGACAATAAATCTATAGAACGGCACCTAATTGACTCTAAAGATGGGCTAAAAGATTCTTTTCCTGTTTACTTACGTGAATGCGACCTTAGATCTATGTTGGCCCTTATAGATGGCGAAAAATAATATAGGAAAATTGGGGCTTGCCCCTTTCCTTTTCAAAAAACATTCAAAGAGAGTGCATTTTGAAAAGGTTACAGAGACTTAAATAACACAACGGCTACGACTCAAAAAGCTAAATCTTGTAGCGAGTCATTTACAATTACAGGTAGCGGTTTGAAACTTTTAAACTTAATAAAATGGCGCTTAGCGCCCTATAGGAAAATTAGTACGCCTTTCCATGCACGTTAATTTCAAAGTGTTACAGTAAATTAAGTTAAATAATCATTAGAAAATTGTACTTTTGTTTTGCATTAAATGGTGCTCGTGCTATGGTTAAGGCATCATTTGATGCTTAA
>JBKEFM010000254.1:0-4469 GCA_046709505.1 Paraglaciecola sp.
GGGAATTGCTTTAGAGCAGTTAAGAGTTCAGTGTTTTCTGTCCAAGCTGATGTTAGATGCAGCAAGGCTGATAATGTAGCCAAGTAGCTTTTGGTAGCTGCAACAGAAATTTCTTTGCCTGCCCGTATTGGAAGAACATCGTCTACAATATCTTTGAGAGGTGAAGTTTCATCATTAACGATGGCGATGCAATATGCCCCTCCCGCTTTCGCCATTTTGGCTTGCGCGATAATATCTGGGCTTCTTCCCGATTGTGAAATTACAATCACAACAGCAGAGTCTAATTTCAACTGTTTTTTGTAAACACTTGATACTGATGGCGCAGCCGTCATTGTTGGAATATTTGCCTCTATTTCGATCAAATATTTGGCAAAAACACCCGCGTGATCTGACGAGCCTCGTCCAATAATCATCACCATTTTTGGATCGAATTCACGAATGTTTTTACCTATCTTATTTACGATAGTAGTATTTGACTTGACTTGCTCCGCGATAATTTGAGGGGATTGCCTAGCTTCTTGTTCCATAATTGTTTGTGTCATAAAGATACCCTGTTAATCACGTGACGTTTATCTAAGTGATGCGGTTTGATGTCTTGCATAAAATACAGCGCCCGCTTCTGGTGGGAAAAGTGATGGGGATAATAGTTTTTGAATGTCTTGGTCTAAATAGGGAATAATCAACTCGGCTAGACCGCCGATAAAAGAAATTCGTGGCGGTGTTGTTTTAAGTAGTAACCTAGCCATTTCACTTATATAACTAGCTCCTTCATCTATAATGGCGACTGCGACCTCGTCTTTATCTTCAAGTGCGCTAAAAACCGTATTAGCTAGGCGAGCAAAAAAAGATGCAGGTTTCCCCGCAACCTTACTGATAATTTCCTCAGCCGTACTTGCGTTCAAAACCTGACACATATATTTACTGATAGTAGTTGGTGGTGCCATTTCATCGAGTGAGAGTAATACCGCTTCAACTGCATTTAAGCCATACCAAGCTCCACTACCTTTATCGCCTTGAGGGAAACCATGACCGCCTATTATTATTGAATGATTTTTAACATTTGATACACCACAAGTACCCGTTCCTGATATTAATACAGCGCCATCGTGACCTTGGTGTGCACCCAAACATGCAATATGTATATCTGTAGTGAGATATATTGATTTAAACGGAGATTGCCACTTAATCATTTCGTCATATACGTGAGGGAGGTTAACGCCAGCTAAACCGATCCCTGCACAGATGTCATTTAGTTTCAATTCTTGTGAAATCTTACTATTTAACAATGCTTCATTAAGAGCCAAACTAGCAGATTCCACAATCGAGGCTTTTGCTAGTTCTGAGCCGTACACTGGATTTCCAGGTCCTGAAATACCTGTTCCCAAAATAGTATTATTTTGATCCATCAAGATTGCTTTGCATTTGGACCCACCCCCATCTATTCCCAGAAAAAGTGGTTGTTCCTGCTTGTAATCTTTATCCATTTTATTTCTGATATGTAACAATTTCTATTCCTTACCTGCCGACACAAAAACAAGTGTATCTGCAACCTTTCTTTCACCAGTATTATCAGACGGATTGCCTGTGATTAGCCCATTAACGACCATGACACTTGAACCTCCGCCATCGAGATTAAGAGCGTTTACAGCGCCTAGCGAACGCATAATGTTTGCCATTTCGGGCACAGAAGCGCCCATACTCCTTAACGGCTCTCTTCCATAGATAACTACCACATAGAGAGCGCCATCAAGTGATAACCCAACCGCAGTTCTTGGATGTCGCTGCATAACCCAACTGTCATAAAAATCCTTACGACTTTGCTGAACTTGCTTTGAGTCTGGAACTTCGTCTCTTTTATCTAAAGATTGGCTTCCAACATCTTGAACAAATGGACTCCAACCTTGCATTTCCCAGTTACTTTCTTGCGTTTCCTTGTTGACCAATAAAGAAGGTCCCCCATTAATGATGTACATACCTTTTTCTAAAATGACTTGATTACCTTCGTTATAGACAACTTGGCTAAATTCAGCTGTTGAGCCTTGTAACACTAATGGTTCAAATAACGCTCTCTTGTTACCTGAAACCGCCACCAAATAATGACCATTAGGCACATAATTTATTTGGGAAGCATTTGGCCTTAAATAAATGTGTTGTGATTTATCAATCCAAAAAGTGAAATTTTCTTGGTTTAATACATCGGCTATATCGCCAAAATTTTGGTCATATATCACGGCATCATCTTCATCTTTGCAGACAACATCATGGCTAGCTGGAACAGTTAAACCATCATCATCATATCCACAATTAAACATGTATTTTAATTTGCGGTTAATGCCATCAATAGCTTGAAAATTGCCATCTATACCAACGCTCATGGATGTTGATACTTTGTTTAAAATTTTAAATGAAAGGCTAGGCGAATTATTAATAAGCAAAGCCGGTCTATTGATGATGGCTTCACTCACAAGTGTGCCATCTATGACGGAGATCCCAGCCAGATCTCCTGGTACCCCTTGATCTTCTCTATAGGCAAAGAACCCGCCATTTACTGATGCGACTGCCTTAACCTGGTTAGCAATTTCAGATACCGTGGCAAGACCCTGCACTCTATTATTAGCCAATATCGAGCTTACTTTTCCTTCGTAAATTAAGGGGTCTACTTTTAAAATACTGACTTCAAAATTACCCGCCTGATAAGCTCGACTTGATGCATTAATTATTTTTAAATCAATGCCTTGTTTACTCAATTGAGCATTGAAAACAGAGGCGTCTTCGGTCGAATCAAAACGACCTATGAACACTTTTTTTCCAAGGTTAAGTGTCAAACCATTAAATTCATTAAAATCTTCTATTATTATGTCTTCTGTCGACAATGGTGTGCCACCGAGCTGAGGTTTCGTTATAAAATTTATTTTTTGCACCAATAATTTAGCGTCTTCATCAGACATCAATTGACTCGTCAAAGTATATTGATTGATAGCTGAACGTATTTTTACTTGAAAATGAGTTAGGCCTGGTGAAATCGTTGTTTTAACCACTGACTGCTTAGCATTAGACGGGCCAATTTCTAACCTAGGTAATACTGTACAACCCTGCAATAGAAGCAATGCAGAACCTATTAAAGGGAATTTTTTCAAATAAGACATACCTTGTCCCCGATAAAAATGAATATAGTAATTATATAAAATCAGCAAAAGTTTTGTGCGGCTTATTAAAAAAACTGAGGGGGTTTCACCCTCAGAAGGGACTACACAAACATTAAGCTCTATAACAAATTTAAGCGGTGATTCGTTTATTTCTTATAAAAATGAGGCCGCCACATTAATGATAAAACCAATCAGTTAAATATCACTGATTGGTTTCAGTTTTTTACTAATCGACTAAATATTAAAAACTATATCTAGCACCAAATAACACTCGTCTATCCAAGTCATTTACACCATATGGCACGTATTGTGCGGTTGATTGGTTAATGACCTGTTCATTGGTAATATTCAGTACCTGAAGTTGTAATTGAATTGCATCACTTACAGCATAATTTGCTGAAAAGTCTAACTGTCCAAAGTCATCTGTAAATCTCGGCACACCAAAGTCATCTGTGAAAGCCGCCAAATAACGCTCCCGCCAAGCATAAGAAAATCGCGCATCGAGTTTTCCATTATCAAAATAAACCGATGCGTTATAACTTGAGCGAGATAATCCAGGTAAACCTGTGCTCCTTACATCTCCCTCAGCACCAAAATCAGCCGAACTATCTGCAAAAGTATAATTTAGTATTACACCAAAATTTTCACCAATAGGTTGCTGATACCCTAACTCCAACCCTTTTATTTCTGCGGAAACGCCATTTTCAAAAGACGTAAATACTATTGGCCCTTCGACTAATATTCCATCTGCTTGACGTGGGAAAGAGCGTACTTCGGTGAAACTCGTGGTATCTATCAACCCTCCAATATCCTTGTAAAAAAGATTGGCAGACAACAGAGCTTCATCATCAAAGTACCATTCGAGGCCCAAATCAAAGTTGTCAGCAGTGAACGGCTCTAAATTTGGATTACCTCGGCTTCCAGTGCCGCCACCTTCATCAATCCCGTTGACTATTTCTGACGGCGCTAAGCTTGGTAGATTAGGGCGAGTTAAAGTAGTGGAGTACGTACTTCTTACAACTAACTCATCACTATAATCGTATTTGAGGTTAAAACTGGGCAAATATTTTGTGTAACTGTTAGATGAGCTAACAGGTAAAAATGTCTCCGTAGGCGTAAACCTATTGACTATGGCAGTACCGTTAGAAACCTGTTCGGTATCAACTAATCTTAGCCCAACGTTAAATTGAACTTGGTCGTACTCAAAGTTTGCCTGCACATATGCATTAAAAGTTTTCTCTTCAATACCCCAAGCGTCACCAAGCGCTGGTAGCGGGCGAATGAATGTACCATCGACAGCATTACCACCTGGATAATAGATTT
>JBKEFM010000255.1:0-4432 GCA_046709505.1 Paraglaciecola sp.
ACCTAAAATAAGGGATTATTTTTTCATTTCCTCGGCAAACTTGATGGAATTAAATATCTTCAGTGCAAGCTCTTCATCCGCCGGGCCTGAAAATGTTAATTGCAGAGCGAATTTAATACTATTGTTCATGGCAGGAATGGGTTTCACTTCAGCTATACGAAGTGCAATAACATGACCAGAGATAAGTATATCTCCCTTCAAGTTATCAATAATAATGGCTTTAATAATAGGTTCAGGCAAGGATGAAAAATCTGACGAGTACAACCCCAAATCAAAATCCAGTTCCAGGGTGTCACTTTGTAAACGACCCGCAGTTGAGTCTATGATCTGCTGTGGTACTGAGCGCAGTTCTGGCGGGTGTTGAAAACAAAACTGCTGAGCTGGGCATAAAAGCACCCAGCCATTATCCCCAGCAGCAAGATTGTCACACCCTAGGATGGCGACAATACAGACAAAAATCAGAGCAGCTTTCATTTGCTCCTAATAAATTAAGCGACGTATACGGATAGCAAACAAACCAACTGCCAATAACATCATAGTGCTTGGCTCAGGTACATCAGTGGCAGCTGTAGTGGCAGTGGCAGCAGCAACAACTAATACCGGGATGATATCAATATAATATCCAAGGTCATCTAATTTTACCAATGAACTTGCATTTTCAAAGATGGTCTCCACTTCAGAAGTGAGTAGTGTGGTGCCACCGTTAATGATTGGATCCATTAATTCATTATTTGTTGAGTCGTTACGGTGAGCCAGACCCAGGTTATGCCCCAATTCATGAGACAACAGCTCAGCGTTGTAACCGCTATCTGCATAAACCGATTCAACCACAAAATCGTTACCTGGGAAGTCACCACAACCAACGTAGTTAGAATTAGTATCAGTACACCAACTGATAGAATCAAGGAACCAGAAATTGACAGTAGTAGCTGAGCCAAAATGATTATTGCTCATTAAACTCCATTTTGATGCGGAGTCCATTGTTAACAAATCCTCATCTACGTATTCAACCGCGGCCCCAACTCTAATGTCAATATCAGCGCCATCGAAGCTATCCTGGGCAAAAATGGTATCCATTCCTGGTTCATCAATAGTGATAAAGGCAGCATTTACGCCTAATGAAAATACACCGCATAATATAGCCACTACTTTAAATAAACTATTCATCTATGACTCTCTGAAAATTATAATATTATCTTCCCAAATATATCAAAAAAATAAAATTTATGCGAGCATTAACACGTTCAAGTATTAAGTAGAATTGACTTGGAATATGCATCTAACTTAGATACTTAAGGGAATAAATGGTAATAATTACCAAGCGCAGCCGTATTCGCGGCCAAAATGGGTAATAACATATTACGAAAAAAAACGGGATATTGGCATGCAATTATTCTCTGTCACTCAATTTAAGGTGACTTCGGTGGTAAATTTTTTGTCACACCATAGAGAGTGTATAGCCGCCCCTGAATAATCTGCAAAGGCATGAAAGATAATGTTCCAGAGTAAATCAATAAGATATGACCTCATCTATTGGATAAGCCCCGATGACTTACAATAAAGCCCTATGACCCACAGGAGACAGCAAAACCACTTAAGGTGCCCTGTTCTTTTGATAAGCACACAATAAAGGCACCATAAATCCCAGCCCGGCAAATCACAACATCAGAATACAGCGCTGCTGTACCCTGATCGATCACAATATTTAAGGAGTGTTTTACGCCTCTAAAAATGCCAACATAGTAAACTTTCCTTTTTACTATGTTGTCAGAAAGTTGAGTTGTATCATTTGAAATATTCACAACGCGCACAAGCTATCTCCCCCTTTTTTGCCATGGCTTTTAGTGAAAAAGCAGCCCGTTTAGAAGCACAAGGGATCCACGTAGTTAAATTGAACATAGGTGAGCCAGATTTTGGTGCGCCCCCTGACGTGCTGCTTGCTATGCAAGAACTTGCGATCAATGCGCCGCTGCCCTACACCTCGGCACTAGGACTACCCGCGCTGCGGGCGGCTATCGCGGGGTTTTATCAAACTACTCATCAAATTGAGCTCGACCCGAAACGCATTGTCGTCACCGCAGGGGCATCTGCAGCCTTATTGTTATTGTCAGCGGCCTTCGTTGATG
This sequence comes from Paraglaciecola sp., assembly GCA_046709505.1. Lineage (GTDB taxonomy): Bacteria > Pseudomonadota > Gammaproteobacteria > Enterobacterales > Alteromonadaceae > Paraglaciecola. The sequence continues at coordinate 2,127 of JBKEFM010000255.1, forward strand.
AAGGCGACAATGTGATCATGGCGGATCCCTCCTACCCCTGTAATAGGCAATTTATAAAAAGTTTTGGTGGCAAGGTACAATTGGTGCCAACCCAAGCTGATTCTCGTTTTCAGCTCAATAGGGCGTTGCTTGAACAACACTGGCAACCCGGTACACGAGGCCTAATGTTAGCAACACCCTCTAATCCAACTGGCACTGCGGTGACCGCAGACGAGCTAGCCGCAATGTGCGAATTTGCTCGCAGTAAAGGGGCGTGGCGCATTGTCGACGAGATTTATCTTAATTTGCACCATGGCGATAGCGATTCACAGCCAATGAGTGCTTTGTCATTTGATGACGAGGCCTTAGTAATTAATAGTTTCTCGAAATATTTTGGCATGACGGGGTGGCGACTAGGTTGGTGTGTGGTACCCGAACGTGCAGTGAACGTTATGGAAAGATTGGCGCAGAATTATTATATTTGCCCGTCAACTTTAGCACAAAAAGCCGCTTTACAATGTTTCACACCCAGCTCTATTGCCGTGTGCGAGTCACGACGGGCAACCCTTATTACCCGCAAAAAATTGGTTTTGGCTGGATTGCAAAAATGTGGCTTGCATGTGCCTGTTGATCCTGACGGCGCCTTTTATGTTTATATAGACGTCCGTCACACTGGCCTTAGTGCGATGACCTTTTGTGAGCGGGTATTACAAGAGGCCCATGTTGCACTCACCCCCGGTAACGACTTTGGTGAGTATCAGGGCAGCGAGTTTGTGCGTTTATCTTTTGCTTCGGCTGAATCCGAGTTAGAGGAAGGTCTTGACCGACTTGGTAAGTTTATGGCGCGCTTGAATAGCTGATTAGGTAGCGCCTGGTGAATTTTTTTGTGACTCACAGACTCTGGTCCCAAAGCCATTAGCGTTGCAGTTAGGCGGCAAAGGAGCTCAGCCACATAAGCTTAGGTTTACTAAGTGCAACGCGGTTGGCGCAACGCGGTTGGCAAAAGTGGTGAGTCAGAGCAGCCAACAACGCTGCAGCTTTAAGGGTGACGGGTATAACTAAAGTGATCTTGATTGATGTTTATGGGGTAACAGGTTAATTACTTGTTTTGTGAGGTCTTTATGAAAAATCTGGGATTGCTTTGTTGTAGTCTTTTATTTAGCTCATCGCTATTGGCACAATGGTCTGCGGGTGTCGCCACCATCATCCCATCTAGCCCCTATCTTGGCGTCAACACTGAAATAAAAGTATTACCCATGGTTACTTACGAGGGGGAACAGTTAACCTGGCGCGGTCCTTCTTTGGCCTATAAACTCAGCGGACTAAAAAGAGGGGAGCCCTCTTTTTCATTAACGCTCAATTTAGCACCCAACCGGCTCAATACTGATGACAGTGATAGTTTGAATGGCATAAAAGACCGTGATTTTTCTTTTATGGCCGGAGCGAGCTACCGTCAGCCGTTTGAATTTGCGACGGTTTCGTTGGCTTTTGAAACAGATGTGACCAATAAGCATGATGGACAAAGGGCAGTCGTTTCTTTGGCAAGACCCTTGCTGACAGATACTGAACGTCAATGGATGGTCACCCTAAGTGTAGAGCTAGAGTACTTGTCTGCCAATTATGCCAATTATTATTTTGGTGTCGATCAAGAAGAACAAAACAATTCTGATTTTTTGCAATACCAAGTAGGCAGCGTGATGCAACCAGGTGTTTCTTTGGGAGGTTTTTATAACATCACCCGGCAGTGGAATCTTGTGGTCAATGCAAGGTGGCAAGTATTACCTGATAAAGTAAAAGACAGTCCCATTGTTGATGGTAATCGTGCACTTAACGGATTTATGGGCGTCATTTACTCGTTTTAAATACACAGCCGTAAAATTATTTTTTCTTATCACTAAACTTAAGGGTAAAGAAAAATAGTAAAAAATAACTGGCGAAGGCAAACCAATAAGGCAACGCCCCATCTATTGAATATAGATAGGTACCCAATAAGGGGCCTACGGTAAAGCCCAGTGGCCCACAAGAGCCCGCAATGCCCGCTACGGCGCCCTGCTCTTCGGATGAAACCGCAATTGAGGCACCGGCCATAAAGCCTGGCCCGGCAAGGCCCATGCCCAGCCCCAGAATGCCCATCGCCAGCATATACATACCCTGCGTTTGGCTTAAGGCCATCATGGCGAAGGCGATCATCATCATAGGCATGGATATTCTAAGTAACACAAAGGGCCTGACATGCAAACGAGGTATCACTAACAATTGCACAAATAGGGCGGCGGCGGCAGAAAACATCAGGCTAAACCCAACAATTTTGGCTGTTTGGGTGCCAT
>JBKEFM010000256.1:0-4427 GCA_046709505.1 Paraglaciecola sp.
AGCCATAACACACAAGGTTTTTGACTCTTAGCTTGTGCTCTGCGGGTTTTGTCTACATCGTGTTGATGCCATACAATATTGGTTGCCATTAGAAATACCCTTCCATTTTTTTCTTCTCCATAGAGCCTGAAGAATCGTTATCAATCACTCGTCCTTGGCGCTCAGAGGTTTTGGTTAATAACATTTCTTGAATGACTTCAGGTAGGGTTGCCGCAGTAGATTCCACTGCGCCCGTTAACGGGTAACAGCCCAAGGTTCTAAAACGAACTGAACGCATCTCAGGTGTTTCACCGTCTTGCATTGGCATACGGTCATCGTCGACCATAAAATATACACCATCGCGCTTCACTACCGGGCGAGGTTTGGCTAAATACAACGATGGGATTTCAATGTTTTCCATGAAGATATATTGCCAGATATCTAACTCAGTCCAATTAGACATAGGGAATACACGAATGCTCTCGCCTTTATTAATTTGTGAGTTGTAAACATTCCATAATTCTGGACGTTGGTTTTTAGGATCCCAGCGATGATTTTCATCACGAAAAGAAAAAACCCGCTCTTTTGCCCGTGACTTTTCTTCATCGCGCCTTGCACCACCAAAAGCAGCATCAAATTTATAATGATTGAGTGCTTGCTTTAAAGATTGAGTTTTCATGATATCGGTATGTTTAGCACTACCATGGCTAAACGGACCTACATTCATCTTCAGCCCTTCCTGATTTATATGCACCAGTAAGTTTAGATCATGTTTTTTAGCTATTTCGTCACGAAACGCAATCATTTCTTGGAATTTCCAAGTGGTATCAACATGTAATAACGGGAAGGGTATTTTCCCCGGGGCAAAGGCTTTACGCGCTAAATGTAATAACACTGAAGAATCTTTACCCACAGAATATAACATCACTGGGTTGTCAAATTCAGCGGCAACCTCACGAAAAATATGAATACTTTCCGCTTCAAGTTGCTTTAAATGGGACACAGTAGGAATAGAATTGGACATGGCTTCTCGCAGAAAAGTTACTGGGTTATAATAAAATAATATAAGCTTAGAACGATAGCAAATAATCAAGGATGGTTAAACTATTATTTTAAATTCGTCTCTAATTAAATTTCATACTGCATCTATATGAACAGATATTTAATGCTTGTATATTAAATTATGACGAGATATCTGAGGTTCACCATCGACTCAATTGTCGAAAACATGATGAAGTTAATCCTCCAGATAAAAATAAAAATAGCAAAAGCCAAATAGAAAATAAAAAAATAAAATCATATAGAAAAGAAGTACATAGGTAATAAAGCTATGGTTTGTTCAACGTTCCCTACTATCCGAACAGAAAATTCATGGGATTACCGGTTAAAGTCTCCATCATCAAAGTAACCTTAAGATTTTTGACCTAACTGGTCATTTCTTTGGATTTGCATGGCTAAATTGTAACCAGGCGGGGTAGCTCCAATGATGACCGCTGTTCAAGTATTCTGGCCTTTTTTGCGTTGTCAGAATAATAATTATCGAAGTACAACGCGCCAAGCTGTTAATGCCGGACCGCAGGTTATTAGCCAAATAAATAGGGTGATTTGATTAAAGGGAGCTATTTGAGGAAAGAAAGAAAGAAAGAAAGAAAGAGAGAAAGAAAGAAAAAAAAAAGCAAAACTGACTACATTGAAACTGGCGATGATCCAAGCAATGAAAGCATGACGAATTAGAAGTGTGGTTGATTCCATAAGCCAATATCGATTAAGGTGAACTTAGCAATCAGCATGAAAATTAAAGCTAACGAAAAGTAATGCTAGTGAGTTGGGTTGAATGGGGATGTTGCGCCACCACAGTGATGACGAATAGATAAATGAAATGCAAGACAAATCCACCAATCGAGAAAGGGTCGAAAAACTACTTTCATTAGTCTGAACAATACTATTTTTACGGGAATTATTGACCTGTTGTTTTTTTACGATTAACTATATCCAGACACAGAAGGTACGTGTATGTAATTTCTGACTCATTAAAAGTCGCTTAGAGGACAACGCAGATGCGTGTGAAAAAGCACATCAACAATTTTCTAAACGTGAGTGGATGTTGAAAAATAACAAGGTTTGAATTTTTGTGATTCGCCCAGAAAGTTACGGGGTATTTATTTGCTAAATCGGCTTTCAGAAGATGAATGTAAAACGGCAATACCAAGTTCTAAAAATCAAGATGTTCTATGCAATATCAGCACAGTACCCTTGGCAAAAGCGGTAATGTTATTGTTACAAAACAGTATGTTGAGCATTGCCTGCCTGGCACTGACGTTTGAGTGCCAGCGACTAGAAACGTTATTCCAGCTATTGAAAACAGTACAAAAATAGTACAAAAGCAGTACAAAAACAATACAATTCAAACAAGTCACTTACGTGAGTGGCAGTGACTACTTGCATAAGCGTGTGAGGCAATCAAACAGGGCTGTGAAGTACTTTTAAAAGAACACTAGATATTAAATGATCCGTCGCATACTATGGGGTGAAATGAGTAATTGGGATTTTTACAGCGGCATAAATAAATAGTAACTCTTTATTTATGCGAATTTATTTTATTGAGTGCAAAGGAGTGATTATGGCCTATCAAAGTGGCATGATCCAAAATAACATGAATAAATTTGCTGTATTATATCGTCTAAGCGACTATATAATATTGGAAATTTCCTTATACATTGCTGTGTTATCCTACGACTCAGCACCTTATAGTGATCACTTGTTGATTTCGTTTTTAGCCACGATGGGCTTTGCGTTTGCTGGAGAGTCCTTCAATTTATATCGTTCATGGCGTGTTGGTTTTTTTAAACAGTTGGTATTTTACACCATCTTGTCATGGGGAGCTGCCATAATGTTGGTGTTAGGTTTCTTGTTTTTTAGCAAATTAAGCGTTAGCTTTTCTAGAGTAACCTTGGGGCTGTGGTTTTTACTTGCTTTCTTGGGCCTACTTGGCTGGCGTTTGTGTTTTGCGCAATTTTTATCCTATGTCAGGCGTAAGGGGTTTAACACCCGTAACGTGGCGATTGTTGGCTTAACCGATGGAGCCGTGCGGCTGATTGATCAAATTCAAGGTAGCCCAGAGACTGGTTTTCGTTTGTTAGGGATTTACGATGACCGTGTACCAGAGCGGCTAGACCTCCAATACCCCCAATACCATTCGCTGCTGCAAGGCACGGTTAATGAGTGTGTGGCCCAGGCAAAACAGAAAAAATTTGATACCGTATTTATTGCCATGCCACTCACTGCTGAAACAAGAATCAAAGAAATACTCCATCAGTTAGGCGATACCACCGTCAATGTGCAACTAATACCTGATTTTTACATGTATTGTTTAATGAATGCCACTATGGCTCATGTGGGTCAAGTACAAACGATTAGCATTTATAATAACCCCATGGAAGGCGGCAGCGCCGCCCTAAAGCGAGTCGAAGACATTATCTTGACACTGGGAATATTAACGTTTGTTGCCCTACCCATGTTGGTCATCGCCTTAGGCATAAAATTAACATCTAAAGGCCCAGTGATGTTTAAACAACACCGCTATGGATTAGACGGTAACAAAATCAAGATATTGAAATTCCGTTCAATGACCGTGGCCGAAAACGGCGCAACAGTCACCCAAGCGACTAAGAACGATGCCAGAATCACCCCTATTGGTGCGTTTTTACGGCGCACGTCGCTAGACGAATTGCCCCAATTTTTAAATGTGCTCGGAGGCAGTATGTCGGTAGTGGGACCACGACCTCATGCGGTGTCCCACAACGAGGAATACCGCAAACAAGTAGACTATTATATGTTACGTCATAAGGTCAAACCGGGTATCACCGGCTGGGCTCAAATCAATGGCTGGCGCGGTGAAACCGACACCATAGAAAAAATGCAAATGCGCGTTAAATTCGACTTGGAATACATACGCCACTGGTCACTGTGGATGGACTTTAAAATTGTCTTGTTTACTTTTACCAAAGGTTTTGTAGGTAAAAATGCGTATTGAGTATCGTCACTACATCAAATAATAAGGGTGTTTTTGAATAACTCGAAATACCTAATTACTTTTTAAATTTAAACAGCATAGCGTGGCATATAAATAAAGATGTTGAGTCGTAAAAACAATGACAAGATAGGCCAAAAGCCTACATAAAACAGCAGAAGCCATATTATTGTAGTCTTTTGAAAAAAGAGCGGTTGTGTTATGACACCAGCAAATCAATATCTGAGCCGAATGGCACTAACTTAAGCCATTAAGCATTGATAAATATAGCTTATTCCATCTTTTTTGGATGACCATTCTTCATGACTGCTTGTCTAGCTTGTGCTCTGGGTATCATCAATAATTGATAGGCTTTTGGTCTTCGTTTGACGGCTCGTGGCTTTATCCTGCCGTTCCTATTACCTACCTGTCGCTTAGC
>JBKEFM010000257.1:0-4276 GCA_046709505.1 Paraglaciecola sp.
GCTATTCCTTCAATATTGAAAGGTTGGGTAGCTAAATCCACAATTATAGGGTTAAAGTCTTCATTTTCAGCATGTAATAAAATCTGTCGGCCTTTTTTCTCTAACCTTTTGACTGTCACATCATCATCTAATCGGGCAACCACAACCTGGCCGTTGTGCACATCCGTAGTTTTATGCACGGCCAATAAGTCACCATCCAAAATACCGATATCTTTCATACTCATACCATTTACGCGCAATAGGAAGTCAGCACTAGGCTTAAATAACGCGGGATCTACCTTGTAGTGCCCTTCAACGTGTTCCTGAGCCAGTATAGGTTCACCTGCAGCTACCCGACCAATTAAGGGTAAACCCATATCTTCTAGTTGATCTTCCAGAGGTGTGGTTAGTTTAATTCCACGAGAGGTGCCCGGCAGAATTTCTATCACCCCTTTACGAGCTAAGGCTTTCAGATGTTCCTCGGCCGCATTGGCGGATTTGAAACCCAAATTGCGGGCGATTTCAGCTCGAGTTGGCGGCATGCCAGTCTCAAGCATAGTGTTTTTGATCAGTTGTAATACTTCTTTTTGGCGCAGAGTTAGTGGACGCATAAACAGCCTGTTATTTTATACAGTTTAGCTGTTAGTATATACAGTCATTGTCAGATCTCAAATTTTTGTTGAGGTAGCAAATATGTGGGATTTTATGCCTATTTCCTTAGTAGTCGAGGCAATAGGTAAATGTCGTGTTATCCTAAGGCTGTCAACAATTGTTAAGGTATAAACATATGGCCTGGCTGCATAAATTGCTGCTTGCAATTATCTCTGTTCCGGTGAAATGGCTGGTAAAAGTCAACAGTATCCCCACTGACATCGAAGCCGAATTGGGTATCGATAAAAATAAAACCATCATCTATTTGCTGCGTACCCACTCGGTAACCGATCAGCTAGCCCTGAAAATGTCGACTCACGCTTTGGGTTTACCCAAACCGACTGACGATATTCACATTGCCGGTTGTGAATTATCAGCCTGCCTGTTTTTGCAACAACGCCGTTCGGTGCTGTCCCAAAAAATTAAAATGAGTAATATTACTGACGATGTCACACGATTATTTCAAATTCACCGGGATAATCCCCAATTGGATCTGCAAATACTACCCGTATCTATTTTTTGGGGGCGGGCTCCCGGGCGTAAATTGTCTGGCTGGTCAGACGTAATAGCTCATCAAGTGTCGCCAAGTTGGTTACGCAAATTTTTTATTGTCCTTTTTTTAGGGCGAGACAATTTTGTCTGTTACAGCAAGGCCGTTTCATCCCGTGCCATGGCCGACCTGCCAGGCTCAGATGGCGAAATTGCGCACAAATTGATCCGCCTGGCCGGTACCCATTTCCATCGCCGACGGCAAAATATTATTGGCCCGACATTACTTGAGCGTCATGAACTCTACAATAGTGTATTAGGGGCTGATGCTGTACGTCGGGCAATTGAGGAGGAAGCCAGAAGTAAACAAATAGCCCACCATCAAGCCCACATACAAGCCCGCAAATATGTGACCGAGATAGCGGCTGATTACCGTGAAGGTTTGGTGCGGCTCGGTGATCGCCTGCTAACCAGGATATGGCACAAGATTTACAACGGCATCGAAGTCAGTCATGCAGATAAAGTGCGCATGCTGGCCCAAAATGGCCATGAGATCATTTACGTTCCCTGTCATCGTAGCCATATGGATTACTTGTTACTGACTTATGTTATTTATCATCAGGGCTTGGTTACTCCTCACATTGCGGCAGGGATAAATCTTAATTTCTGGCCCATAGGGGGAATTTTACGCCGCGGTGGCGCCTTTTTTTTACGTCGCAGTTTTACCGGAAACAAGCTCTATAGTGCGGTGTTTCGCGAATACCTTGAATTATTGTTCAATAAGGGATACTCGGTCAAATATTATCCCGAAGGGGGACGTAGCCGTACAGGACGCTTATTGCCACCAAAAACCGGTATGTTAGCCATGACGTTGCAGGCCTTGGTTAAAGGTATTAACCGCCCTGTGAGCATAGTGCCGGTCTATATAGGCTATGAGCATGTCATGGAGGTATCCAGTTATCTGAAGGAGCTTAAAGGTACACACAAAAAGAAAGAATCATTTTTGCAGGTGTTTTCTGCGCTGCGCAAACTGAAAAATTATGGTAACGGCTTCCTCAATTTTGGCGAGCCGATTAATTTAAGCAATTATCTGGATGCACAGGTACCAGACTGGCGCGATGCACAAGCTGTAGATGATGATAAAAAGCCCCGATGGCTAACACCAGTGGTCAATACTCTGGCAAATGATGTTATGGGTAGGATCAATCAAGCAGCGGCGGTTAATGGCATGTCACTGTGTGCAATTTGTTTGCTATCAGCTAACAAGCACGCCATGGCTGAAAATGAGCTGGAGCAGGCAATGGATCATTTTATCCAGCTGTTAAATGCCGCTCCTTTTAGCACCTTGGCAACCTTGCCCACTAACAGTGGCAAGCAGCTGCTGCAAAATACGCTAAAACTCAACAAATTTGAGGTGAGTGAGGACGGTTTTGGCAAACTAATTTCTCTTAAACCTTACCATGCAGTGGCGTTGACCTATTACCGTAATAATATTTTGCATTTATTCGCTTTGCCCGGTCTTATCAGCGCCATTGTGTTTGCCTATAACGGTCTGGAAAAAAGGAAAATAATAGCCTTGGTGGCACAATTGTATCCGCTGTTGCAAAGAGAGCTATTTATCTACATGAGCCAGCAACAAGCCCTTCAATACAGTGAATCTTTACTGGCAGAGATGGAATCTATGGGTTTGTTGTGTATAAAAGGGCGAAAAATCATGCCCCCAGCAGCTAGCAGTAAAGAATTTTATTCTACCTGGATACTCAATAGAAGCATTCAGGAAACCCTGCAACGTTACGCGACAGTGCTGACTATCCTAGCCACTGAACGGACCATCAGCCGTGGCCGACTGGAAAAACAAAGTCGCCTGGTTGCCGAGCGTTTATCAGCACTGCACGGTATTAACTCACCGGAGTTTTTCGACAAAAATGTATTGGCAACCTTTATCAATGCACTCAAAGACAACGGATTTCTCAATGTATCCGCAGAAGGACAATTGGAGCATTCAGCCAACAGCGAAGCCTTATTGACTGATGTGCTGGCCTTGATTTCCCCGGAAATCTCCCAGAGATTGCAACAAATATAAGCCGCCGATTTGGCGCAATCAATAGAAGCTTCCTTGCTACAGAAATGGCGCTAGAGCAAAGTGCAGGTTATATTAATACCGCCTCGGATTTAATGCTGTACAAAATAAATAACACTTCTTCGGTGTTCTCCCTGAGTAAGGTTATTCTTGGGGAATGGTTTTTTGGGGATAGCCCATTACCCCTTTCATGGAACTTAAGTCAATGGTCAAACCACCGTTACATAAGGTACTACCAGCAATATTATGTACGCCTCATTTTTATAGACAAAAACAGCTTATGCAGATTAGCGAAAGTAAGTCCATGTATAATATTCACTGTACCACTACACAAAGTAACTAAGGCAGGGGGGTTATCGCCCAGACTAATTCACGCTTGTCTGGCCGTCTCGTACACGTCATATTTCACCGACAACCGTTTGCCGCACAACGTCTAGGCAAGAGATGACATGCTGAATCCTTATAATCAGCTAACCTACGAACCCAGATGCCAGATTTATATATTAAAGGTAACCGGTAATTCACAAACTGACATGTCGAATGTTATTGGTGCAGGGCATGCTTTCACCTTACATAACCAAACAATTTCCACGCAATAAGATAATTTTCAGTGTGTACAACTCCAGTTTAACATTCAAGAAAATCATCTAATTTCAAACATAATTCAATATTTAAATCTAAATTACATCTTTTAATTCAAAGTATACTCATTGCTTATTGCTCGTTGTATCAATGAATCGCTTATCCATCATTAGATGCATAATATAATGATGAAAAATAAGTAACCCTTTATTCAACGACAAACTTTGCCAGCAAGCTTACGAAAAATTCTGAACTGAGTAATATTTTATAGGTGTTGGTATAAACCTCTCAAATATTAGCATTGATTAAAGAACACATAGTACTAATTGTTCAATTGTTATAGGGTATATAAAATGATAAAAATTGATTTTTCAGATATAGATAATGTCAATCGGGAATACTCTCCTAGTAGTTGTATTGATGATATTAATATTTATATTCAACAATATATTCAACTCAGTGAAATTGCCAAAAATTATGCTCTTGAAAAAAAAT
>JBKEFM010000258.1:0-4229 GCA_046709505.1 Paraglaciecola sp.
CCTGAAGCACTTGGACCATTTAAGCTTATGGGGCTGAGTTCCTTTGCCGCTTAGCTGCAACTCCAATGGCTTTGGATATAGTAGAGAGCCTTTGTTGCTCAATGTAGAGAGCTAATGCTTCTTTTTGCTGTTCAGTTAAGCGACAAGGTCTACCAGGTGACTTTTTACTTTTAAGAGCGCTGATCCCACCTTTGAGGTAATGGGCGACCCAATCATTGACCATTGCTCGACTCACGTTCAGCATTCTGGCTACTCTGGCTCTATTTTTACCCGCTTTAAAATGGGCAACCGCCAAAAAAACAATGGGCATTCGATGATCTTTTACGTTGTTAGACAGTGATTAAACAGTGCTTTTGATTCTTGCTCAGTATGTGGATTCAAGGTATGTAATTAAGTGGTTTTGAGATGTGCATATTTAGGCTGATTGGTATTACCCCTTTTGTATACCTAAAAACGTCAGCTTGCGATTCAATATGGATAACCTATTCGACAAAGAGGTGTTATCGTTTACTTGTGTTGGTGCGTTCAAGCAGCGTAGTTGCCAAACATCGTTAACGGTCGCGTTTTAATTAATATGGGAAAAAACATGTATAAACTGAATAAAAAGTTTGCCTCTATTGTCCTTGGATTATTGGTTTGGCAAGCCGCAGATGCTATCACTCTAGATGAAGCAACCGCCATACAGCGCAAACTGGTTACTTTGGATTCGCACCTAGATACACCTGCCAATTTGGTGGAGTCTGGTTTTAATATTTTAGAACGTCATTCTTATGCTCATGACTTCTCTCAAGTCGATGTCCCCAGAATGCAAGAAGGTGCATTGGATGGTGGCTTTTGGGTGATATATTCGCCCCAAGGTGAGTTAACCACAACAGGCTATGAGCAAAGTCGTGATACTGCGCTATTGCGGGCATTGGCTATTCGCTCCATGGTGACAGCGAATCCTGAGATATTTACATTTGCCACTAAAGCTGATGACGCAAATAAGATAAAAAAGACCGCCAAGCACATAGTGTATATGAGTATGGAGAACTCGTACCCCTTGGGCACAGATATCAGCTTGCTGGAGACATTTTATAAGTTCGGCTTGCGTATGACGGGGCCGGTACACTTTAAGAATAATCAGTTTGGCGATAGTTCAACAGATCCCGATGGCAGCAAATGGGATGGCTTATCTCCCTTGGGTGAACAGCTGGTCGCGGAGGCTAACCGCCTTGGGATCGTATTAGACGGATCGCACGCCCATGATGAAACAGTGAAGGACATGATCCGCTTGTCGAAAACACCCATTATTTTGTCTCATACCGGTAGCAAAGCTATTTATGACCATCCCCGTAATGTTGATGATGCGTTATTAAAAACGCTTGTAGACTCGGGCGGTGTTATCCAAATGAATGCGTACAGTGGATATCTTGAAGCGCTGCCCGAGGATCCTGAACGTAAAGAAGCGTTCAAAGGTTTGAAGGAGCTGGTCAAAAATGGTAGCGAGCGCGAGGTTATTTTACAGAAACGTCGTGAAATTGAGCACCAACACCCGGCGGTGAATGCCTCTTTTGCCGTCTATATGCAGCATTTTTTGCATGCATTAAAAGTCGCTGGGCCTGAGCACGTGGGTATCGGCGCTGATTGGGATGGAGGCGGCGGTGTTGACGGTATGATGGATGTGGTCAACTTACCTATGATCACCCAGCGATTGCTGGAAGAAGGTTATAACAAAGACGATTTGGCAAACATCTGGGGTGGCAACACTTTAAGGGTATTACAACAAGCACAAGATTATGCGAATAGCCTAAACGTGAAAAAATAAATAACCTCAAAATAGCAGCTATCTGTTCGCCTGAGCATTTATTTATCTGATAAGTCGCTTTTTCTAGCCAGAACACTCGTTCCTGTTGATACATGAATGAGTGGGCTATTTTACGTTCATTGCTTAAAGCCAGCAATTAGAAATAAATAGTACAGGGACATTCATAAAATTAACGCCAGTGCTGTGGACCTTCATTTCGCTGTTGACTGGATCTTGCGGGCTAGTCATTCGGATCTGCCTTTTTTATCTTTTTTCCTAGCACGGTGTGATTTATAGGGGCTATCAAATTAGCTTCACCATACACCCCATGTAGTGCCTCCTTTATTATTATCATTTAAGGCAAAGCGGTCATAGATAATTATTGACATTAAAACGCTCATTCTGAGTAAAGCCTAATCAAGGCTTGCTTAAGCTGAACGACAATAATTCGCTCAATCCCAGCAGTGAGACTAATCGGCAGGTTAGTGCCATATAAATAAATTATTGGCATGAAGTCCACGTTATTTTTTGTTGCGGGGTATAATTTTTACATATTTAGAGTAACCATGAAAATTTTGAAGATGATAGGAACTCTAGCGTTGTTTGCGTGTTTTAGCGCACAGGCAACACTTGTGAATTTCAATAACTACACGATTGATAGTTATGGGAGCGCAGGACAAAACTTTTCTGGAACCTTAAGCGCGAGTGGCGACGGAACCACATTAGGCCTTGAGGGCAATATGGTAAAGAGTATTATTGAAAATATAACTATATCGGCAACAACTTTACTGTATTTTGACTTTATGAATACATCAAGAGGTGAGGTTCACGGAATAGGTTTTGATGACGATAATGTTGTTTCTTCAAGTCAGACTTACAAAGTATTTAGAAATCAGGACTGAGATAAGGTTGTTGGTGATAAATATCAACTAGGTGACGGATGACACACCTAATGGTGGTGTTGCAAATTAATTTTTCAGAAATGTTGAAGTTTGTGACGGTTGTTCGAGAACATTGGCCGTAGCTGTTTCAGCACCAGCAACGGGTTCAATATTTGCGCTTGGCATAATTTTACTAGCGGTAAGACGATTTCGCGGTATCTGGTAGATGTACGTAAGGTGGGATTACACTTTGGTTGGTTTCTGATCAAACAGTATTTCCGTCCTGAATTTGTTATCCCAACCTGCTCGCATCATTTTACCCGCATCACTGTCTTTAAGCGGATGGGCTTTAATTAAATTAAGTCGTGCGCGTTTGAATAAGGCCATTCTTTTCGCCCATACGCCCCCTCTTTATTGATGCCAGCTGAGTGAAGGACTGAGACGAAAGCCACCTCTTACGTCGTTCTGTAAGGCACTGAAATTCTTTGATATTATAGATTGTGAATGAGAGGCGGACAACGAATTACCTTAGAGATGTATGCAAAAGTATCTTGAAAACGGTTGGTAACTGCGGTCAAATTTCGCCAATAGTGATCACAAAAGAACTATATCTGATATTCAACAGTATACATTCTTGGTTACTCCAATAAACGGAGCGACATCCATCGATTTGTCATTTAATTTGGCAAAAAATATATCTTAAGGAGAAGTATATGAAAAATTTATTTACCCGTGTAACGATTACTATTTTTATTGGTATGTTGAGTTTTAGCAGTACAGCTGGTCATCATATGAAAGGCGAGAAAAATGATATTGTCGCAACTGCGGCCGCTAATGCAGATTTTTCAACGCTGGTTGCAGCTCTACAAGCTGCTGGACTGGTAGATACCTTGCAAGGTGATGGGCCTTTTACCGTTTTCGCCCCCACCAACGCGGCATTTGCAAAACTGCCTGAGGGAACGGTTGAAACCTTACTCAAACCCGAAAATAAGGCTAAGTTAACAGAAATACTTACCTATCATGTGGTTTCAGGAAAAGTCATGGCTGCTGATGTAGTGAAACTGACCTCAGCCTTAACCGTGCAAGGCGGCGACATCAAAGTAATGACAATGGGCGATAAGGTAATGTTGGATAATGCTAATGTACTTAGCACCGATATTAATACATCTAATGGTGTTATCCACGTTATTGACGCGGTGCTAATGCCTAAATAAGTGAATATCTGGACAGTACAAAGGCGCTAACAATAGCGCTTTTTTTGTGTACACAAAAAAACTCACACTAACCCAATCATTCCAAAGTAGACCAAATCAGACAAAAAACACCAAGCCAACACTGATTAAAGCGTGACTCTTCTACTATTGACTAGTATCAAGCTGCTGCAAATTTGTCAGTATATATTTTCATTAACCACAAGCTGACTAATTTTGTCCTGCATGTTTATTAAACCATTAAACCATTAAACCATTAAACCTATCAGGCATTTCACTATTGCTGTTTGCTTCAATATCAAGAGATCTTCATATGCTCTACCTCGATGGCGTATATGCCCAAGATAATTA
>JBKEFM010000259.1:0-4220 GCA_046709505.1 Paraglaciecola sp.
TACTCTTTTCATCACCTGTCATATGCGAGTACAGTAAGCCTTCGACCCGTTGCCGTTTTTGATCCGAATAGGTGGGGGCGCCGTTTAGTACCAGTACCCGGTTATGCTCAACAAAAGACCCGGCGACTGGGTTAAGCAAACTAAAAGCACCCACACCATAAGTGACGCACACTGGGGCGATTTTTTGACTGACTCTGGCATAACCGTCGGCACAATGACCGGCGTTGATTTCGTTGGTATTGCCGGTTATTTTAATGGTCGACTCGGGGTCTTCTGATATGGTGTTCAATAAAGCAGCGCTATAATTACCTGCGACACCAAAGATGTGCTCACAACCCAGTTGTTCAAGGCGAATTTTAAGGTATTGGGCGACAGTAACGTGTTCTGTGTTCATAATTTAATCCTGGCAAGATAACCCCGACTGTTGACCAGCCAGGATTAGGTGAAAGTGTTTTGAAAGAAAAGAGCTGTTTTACGACAATACAGGCAGTGGATTCTCGTTGACCAACAATGCGGCATTCACCGCAGATTCAATAGCACCTTCAATCCAGGCATGCTTTAGTGAAGCATGTTCACCGGCAAAATGCGCCATGCCTTGCCATTCACTGCTGATAATAGATTTGTGGAATAATTCCAGTTGGCCAGGATAATAAATTGCGGCTTCACCTAAGGCGTAAGGGTTTTTCATCCAGCTGACACTGGCTGCACCGACGATATTATCCTGATCGTTTTCATACTTTTCCGGCTGAAACACGCACAGTTCTTTGATTTTTTGTTGGGCGATAACCCTCTCTTTATAGCTGGCATCCTTGTCATGAATGGCGTGGGTAATGGCAACATTTTCCAAGGCATAACAGAAGCGGTCATAATGAGACATGGGGTCCCATTTACGGGCATCATCGGCCCAAGCATAACTCACCAACATCACACCGCCGCCTTTAGATCCCATGCGTTCACTGGGATAGTACATATAACGGTTGATTAAGTCGGTATTAGAGCCACCGCCATAGATATCGTTCTGGGTTTCCCAGAAACGCTCGCGAAACTCCAGCAATACCTTAGTGGCCGCATCATAATGCAGTTCACGGATGGCTTGGCGTTTGCGTTGGCTAAATTCAGGCCAAACATGCACGGTTCTAAAACTGCTAAAGGGAATAGTGACAATCACTTCGTCCCATTCACCATTTTTTGCCAAATTCTTAGTAATGCTCTCATCTTGTTCTTGACGACCATCAATCACCTCAGACATAGATGTTATGATGCGAACCTTGCCTGTATCATCATCAATGTACAAGTCAGTCAAGGTTTGGTTGGTCAGCGTCAGTGCATCCAAGCCATTTTGTTTATAATAAGCGGTTGAGAATAAATCAGTGCCACCTTTGATTAACCAAAATGCGGTATCAGGTTTGATAATGGCCAACTCAATAAAACTTTGTATAAATGAATAAGACATACGTGAGGCGAGATTTTCGATAACACCGATCATTTCGATGGCATTCTGTGAATAATGTCCGTTGTTGTCGACATATTCGCATAAAAAACGCCGCATTGAATATTCGCCATAGGTATTAATGATATATGGCCAGGCAGTTTTTGGGTCTTCATCAACCCATTTACTCAGTGCGCCCATGGCGTTGTCCAGCAATTTGCTTGCTTGGGTATTTTCATTTTCTCGTAGGTTGTAGTTCAGCAAGGCGTTAACATCGGCACCTTCCTTATCGTATACACAACGGTCAACATGTTTGTAATTAACGTGCAGGAAGTTTTTACCTGTGCCCTCTGGCAGTTCAATATTACCTTTATCGTCACGTGTCGGGCAGTCAATTTCATCCGAGGTAGCATCGGCTTTTGATACGGTTTTATTTAAGAATATCTGCTTCTTGACACCGGTTTGGTCAACCAAAAATTGTACCAGCTTATGCATATCGGGAATACGCATGGCACCAGCTTCGCCACTGAGGCTTGAATCTTCAAAATAGGTTTTAGCATCGGTATTACGGAAGGTTTTAATCCGTCCACCGACTCGGGTATTGGCTTCTATTATGGTGACTGTGTGCCCTGCCTTCTTCAATAAAGAGGCTGATACCATACCGGCAATGCCGCAACCAACAATCAGAATTTTTTTAGATTGGATTTGGCTTGGGGGGAGCCCATTTTCTAAATAAGTCAGATAGGCTTGGCTGATTTCATCATCATCGAAAGGGAGTAATCCATGGTATGCATCATCTAAGGTTTTAGTCATTATTGCTTCCTATTTGCTTTTATTATATTTATATTTTAATAAATATAGCCTAAATCAGGTGCAGGGCAATGTTATCAAAATGATGCTCCCGGGTTATGCTGACAAGATAGTCGATCCTTAGTAAAGGGCAAGATTGCGCATGTTTTTTAAACAAATCCACATCCCACCAACATAAAACAATTTACACATCTACATTAGTTGTTTTTTTGGGTAAAAAATATTACATGTTATTACAGTAGGGGAATATGACAGATATTTTTATAATAAAAATAATAGCTTGCCCCAACATCACGACTGTAACCTTATGCTCTCTTTGCGGAGTTGTAGTATGTCCATTGACGTTTTTGCCTATCTTTTGTTCAGCATCAACGATCCTCCCGACATTCGGCATCTTTTTTGGGATTCAAATTATTTGTCCTTAAATCCAGTCTGGGCAATCCACAGACGCATCGGGTGTTACCAGTAAAATTGTTCTCGCCAAATGTCAGGATCGCCCAACCTGCCGAATCAACAGCACACCATACTCCTGACTAAGGCTAAACCAGTTTATACACTCGACAAACTTCCGCACCAAATAACCGGATGAACTTCTCTTTTTCTTCATTCAACCCGCTATTGCAGCTGGCCTAGCCCGGTATGTGAACCCGATGGATACCACTCATTTTATGAAATATCCATCGTAAGATAGGATGCTTTATTGCTGCAACTCCCATTCTTTTCTTACCTGATATTGTCCTGCGTTATATACCCAATTTACTTCAAGATGAAAATTTGAAGGTCTGATAGTTATGATTGCTCCTACTGTCTAAAGTATTGCCAATGTTAAGTAATGTCACATCAAAAAAATTATTTATGTGCCATCTAAAATCTTTTGCTGTGGCAAAATACCGATTATTTCGCGCATACTCGTTCATCACCTTCCAAAGTCGTTCTATTGGATTTAAATTGGGACTGTAGGGCGGTAGATAATGTAATTGGATCCCTAATTCTTCTGCATTTTTCTTTACTTCGCCTGAACGATGGTAACTATTAGCCTTTATTTCATAATCAAATTATAAAGACAATCATCGTAAGTCGCTGTTAATTTCCCTTGATGAGGAGTGATACTTCGCCGTTGTTTAATCCAAGGATGTTGTGTACAAGGCATCATATTGCTTGCTCCGTATCCTAAATTCATACACGTTTTATTTACACATTAGTAACTAAATTTAAAATATTAATATGAAAAAATGGTCATTTACAACAGTATTAAGTGTTGCGTTTCTTTTTTTAGGTTACAGCTCGGACGTTAAACAGGTTGACACTTCTTTAGAAAGAGCCAGTGCACTAATGAAAGAGTCCTCAGCTGAGTTTAAGTCCGCTTGGGATAGTGGGGACGTAGAAGGTCTGACAACTATATTTACTGAAGATGGCATAAGGGTTTTAGGAGGTTCTCAAGAGGCAATTATTGGGAGTGATGCTATATACCAATCATTTGATTTAGCACATGCTGAGGGAAGTGGCTTCAATGGGTCTCATATTGAAATAACTATTGCTGATGCCCGATTTCTTTCTGACGAAATTATGATAGGAAGTGGTACCTTTAATATTTCAAATGGTGCTAATGAGTCTTTAGAGTACGGAACCTGGGGAAATGTTTATAAAGTTGTAGATAATAAAGCCCGTATGTTGATGGAATCAGCGTACAACCAAAGTTTTGATGCTGTAGTTTCAAATGGGGAGGTACTCCGAGCCGAATTCAGTTGGCAAGTTTTGTACCGACTACAGAAAAACATTTTGCCAAAATACAAGAATTTTCTAGACAACATGAGGATTTTTGGAATGATAAAAATTATGATGGTTTAGCTGCAGCATTCGTTGCTGATGGTGTTAGAGCCATAGGCAATAAAGTTAGTATTGGTAGTCAAGAAATTAGAGCCTCAGTGGTTGGTCAATACGTTAATAAATTGACAGCCATTATTGTAGGTTATAGAGAATT
>JBKEFM010000260.1:0-4206 GCA_046709505.1 Paraglaciecola sp.
TTTGCGTGTTTTTTTCTATCGCGTCTAATTTAGCTTTTTGAATAGCTAATTGTTTGACGGATGCGTTATCAAGCGTTAGTTGAAGGGCGTGATAATATTTTTTATAAAAAACTATGGCTTCATTATATTCTTGATTAATTTCGGCAATTTGCGCGAGTAGCTTATAGGCTGTGGTGATAGCCGGCGCATACTGATGTTCCAAACGGGTTGCGATGATTTGGCTGGCAAAATGTTGGGCGCGGTTTTCCTGACCCACTGCCATATAACCGTTAGCCATTTTCTGGTGAAAAGTGACTATCATCGCCCCGAAATGTGATGCTTCTACTTCCTGGATATTTTTTTCCAGAATGTCGAGAGCATCTTTCGGTTTTTGCATTTTAAAAAAATAGGTAGCCATGTAAGAAATAACCCCATGTCTAAGAATTTTTTCGCCAGCCACAATGCAATTATTTTCAGCTTTTATGAAATCCTTTACATCAAGTTCAGAGATAGCTAGTTCTATTCTAGCGTCTAGCAGCACTGATGATGCTGCGCAGAGCATGCGAGGAGATAAAGACCTCTCAATTATCTGAGTTGCAAATTTTTTGCCCAGTTTATGCTCGCCAATATGATTATAAAACTGGGCAAGGCTGATGTTAGCCAGATCTAATGTATCAGGCGCCAGTTGCATTTCTTGTTTAGTGAGTAAAATATTTGCTGTCGTTAAAGAGCCTGGCCAATTTTCAGCACCGACTTGCGTTACCAACAAAGACGTTAACGCACGAACAGTGATATTTTCAGACTTAGCGTGCTTAATTAAACGTTTATATTTTTTACCAGCCTCATCTAAGTGGCCTTGAAGGGAAATGTGGTAGGCAGATAAATAATCATATAAATCAGAGTCAGCTGGAGTAAGTTGCTTAATATCAATTCCATCTAACAGTAACTGTGATTGGTCAGGGGCAGAGCTTCTAATATGATCCGCATTCCTTAAAATTTGCCCGTAGTCCTGACTTCCAAAGGTGATGAATGAATATAGTATCAAGAGACAAATAACTAAATTTTTTGTCAAATGGAAAGTCATGTCTCTATCTGCTCAGGAATATTAAATTAGCCTGCTGTGGGCTCATCTTTGGGCTCTTCAGCAGGAGCGTTGATTAAAGTAGCGTTAAAAGTGGTATCGTTTTTCGCTAGACTCGCCAACAGATTTTTATCGCCGAGGCTTAAATCGGCAGCTGACATTGAGCTATTTGCCCCTAATTTTTCCAGTATTTGTATCGCGGTCATCCTGTTTCCTGTTATTTGTAGTTAAAATTGTTTTTTTGTATACATTCCCATACATCTGGTTGAGCTCAGAATGTTTGGCTACACATTTTTATCTGTTTTTTGACCGTTTGTTGTGGTGATCCTATCGCTTGATCAAATTGATTAGCAAGGGAAATTGTAACTAATAAAGTCATTAATACCTTGTGATGTTTTTTGACCTATTAAGGGAGGCAACCAAAACCAGCGCTTGTAAAGCTGAAATTTTATAGCAAACCATTGCTGATACTTTGTTAGTACCTGTTTCCGCTGAAGGTGAAAAATCATGCAAACGCTTTGTCCAGCTCAGCTAATTTATCCAATATAAGCTGGTTTTTTTTCATTTTCTTGCCGGGGGTATTGCCATAGTGGTGAGCAGCGATATCTCGGCCTTGGTGAAGTCTTTTAGCGGGATCCATTCAATCCGTATCTCATCGGTGGGCAAGGTAGGACATTCGTATAAGGTTACCAGATGATAAAGGGGGTAATATTGAGCTAATACATTCACCAACAACTGCGGGTATGCCTGGGCGGTTGCAATACGGGTAATGGATTTATCCCCGGCTATGGCGACTTGCCACAATATCAAATAAGCAGAGGGGCCAATATTGCGCTGGTAAAACATAAACTGACTGGCTTCAACGTTTTGGCTGCCCACCTTACCCGGGTCAACACCCAAATGGGCATTGAGACAATCTTCGGCAGAGATACCAGGTAACATCTGCGCCATAAAGCTTTCGGCGCTGGCTTTCTCAATGACTTTATGTGGCGACCAGGCAAACACTCCTGGGTGACCATAAAATGCACCCAGGACTTTTTACCCTTCCGCACTTCGCCAAGTATGATATCCACCATTTCACGGTAGGTGATATGCCTGTCTTTACCCTCAGCATACAACCCTGCAGGGTGCGTACGTCCGGGTTCATTTCTTGGAGCCATAGTTCGATCATGGGGTGGGCACTGCACAACACCACATAGGCCTGTTCAATGTGACTGCGGCAAATGGGCGTGATGTGGGGACCCAGGGTCATACCTGTACCGGCGATAACGATGCTGCCTGCTTTTTTGTTTCATCCATAGATAGTTCAGTTATCGTATTGATATTTATATTGGTTTATTTTGCAAAAGTAGATAAATGATTCAGGAACAACAGCATAGGATTAAGACGATTTATACGGTGAGGAAAAACTGTTTTGCCGTGAGGGGGAGTTTTCCGAATGCAATTAAGTTTACCCTGGGACAGGGTAGCTGTGGGTTATGAACTAAAGAACAGCTAACCGATAACCGAGTAATGATACTCAGTTATCGGTTAGCTTGTTCAAAACTGTGCTATTTTCTGGGAAAGTCGATTTTTCTTTCGTCACTTTGCCTGAATAATACCAGTACATGACCAATAGTCTGCAATCTTTCCGCGCCAGTCTCGCGAATGATGGCGTCCATGATCAACGCTTTTTCTGCTCTGTCGTCAGTGGGCACTTTCACCTTGATTAATTCATGGTGATTTAATGCGCCTTCGATTTCGGCTAATACGCCTTCGGTCAGACCGTTACCCCCCAGTTGTACCACGGGTTTAAGAGGATGGGCCAAGCCCTTGAGATGTTGAATTTGTTTGTTAGATAGTGTCATTGAGTATTATTTCTTACAAATTTATTGAATATGAACAGTTGAAAAGCAGTATTCTAACGCCATCTTCAAAGTATTCCTAATTACAAACGAATTCAATGGTACAAAAGAAGCAGTCTGCTAGCAGTCAACGTTGGCTTAAAGAACATTTTGACGACAAATTTGTCCAGCAAGCCCGCAAACAAGGTTTACGTTCTCGTGCTGTCTTTAAGCTTGAAGAGATCCAGCTTAAAGACCAACTAATCAAGCCACGGATGTCAGTGGTGGACTTAGGTGCTGCGCCGGGCGGCTGGTCACAATTAGCCAGTAAGTTGGTCGGCCCCGACGGCCAGGTGATTGCCTGTGATATCTTGCCTATGGATACCCTTGCAGGAGTGGATTTTTTGCAAGGTGATTTTCGTGAAGAGGTAGTGCTGGATGCGCTAATGAACAAAATTGGAGGAAAGACCGTAGACATAGTAATGTCGGATATGGCACCTAACATGACAGGCAATGACGCAGTTGATCAGGCTAAATCCATCTACCTGGTCGAATTGTCATTGGATATGTGCCGTCAGGTTCTCAAACCAAACGGTAGTTATGTGGTTAAAGTGTTTATGGGCGCAGGTTTTGATGATTTTTTCACCGAGGTGAAAAAAGCGTTTAAAAACGTGAAAACCCGTAAGCCAGAGTCATCCAGAGCCAGATCCAGAGAGGTTTATCTGGTGGCTACAGGATGTAAATTATAGTACTCTTGAAATAGAGAGACGCAATAGAATAGAATTTAACAGAGGTCAAAAACTTGAGCGACATGGCAAAAAATTTAATCTTATGGTTGGTCATAGCTGTCGTATTGATGTCGGTGTTCCAGAGTTTTTCTCCGGGTGAGTCGGCAAAGGTACAAACGGATTACACCACGTTTTTAAAAGAAGCGAATCAAGGCTTAATCCGTGAGGTACGTATAGACAGTGAATCCAAAGAAATAAAGGGCGTGAAGCGTTCTGGCGAAAGCTTTACGACTTATATTCCTTATTTTGATGATAATTTAATTTCAGATCTGGTTTCACAAGATGTAAAAATTCTAGGTGAACCACCTGAAGAATCATCTTTATTAACCTCAATTTTCATCTCCTGGTTCCCGATGTTACTGCTTATCGGTGTGTGGATATTCTTTATGCGTCAAATGCAAGGTGGAGGCGGTAAAGGCGCGATGTCATTCGGCAAAAGTAAAGCCCGATTGATGGGGGAAGATCAGATTAAAACTACCTTTGGAGATGTGGCAGGTTGTGATGAAGCCAAAGAAGAGGTATCTGAATTAGTGGA
>JBKEFM010000261.1:0-4158 GCA_046709505.1 Paraglaciecola sp.
GACATAATTGCCATTATCGCAGCTAAAACATAGTAAATTTCTGACCATTCCCAATTAGGAAGATCAGCAATAAAAAATGGAATAGAGCCTAGACCACCAAAGCCTGTCCACCAGCCCGCAGTTGCCATTGCTGAAGCAGCAGCTAACTTATCTTTCTCATGGGGTTTAATAATATCTATACGGTATGCATCAATAGCAATGTCTTGAGTCGCTGAAAATAGGGCAATAGAAAAACCGACTAATCCAGCTAAAAGTAACTCCTTTTCAACTGGAATAACAGCTAAGCCAATACAGGCCAGAATAATCAACAGTTGGGTAAGTAGGATCCAGCCCCTACGTTGCCCTAGAAAAGGAGGCTTTACCCTATCTAGCAGAGGAGACCATAGAAAATTAATTGAATAGGCTATGGTGATTGAACCAAACAAGCCAATTGATGAACGACTAAGACCCGACTCCTGCAACCAAGCGGATAACGCAGAGCCTATCATTACCCATGGAAAACCACTGGCGATACCGAATATAAAAATGAATAGGAGCCGTTTGTCACGATAACACAGTAAGGTACTTTTGAACGTAGGGTGCACAGTAGTTTTCAAAGGAGATTAGACCGCTATATGATCATGTCTTGCAACTTTCTTCAACCAAACCTTACTTAGCAAGTATAACTCGATTTTTGCCCGCAGCTTTTGCTTGATATAATGATTTATCAGCCATGTCTAACCATTGGGTACTATCCCTGTAGGTCTGTTTAAAACCTGCAATGCCAATACTCACAGTAAATGAAATATTTATTTCATCATACACCACGACACACTTCTCAACTAAACGGCGAATACGCTCGGCTACAAACTCTACGTTAGCTACAGGTGTATCAGGCAGTATGACAGCAAACTCTTCGCCCCCGTAACGACCAGCAAGATCCGTTTCTCGGATAGCTTTTTTGATGATACCAGCCAAAGTTTTAATGACCTCATCCCCGGCAGGATGGCCATAAGTATCATTCACTTTTTTGAAATTGTCGATATCCAACATTATAAGCGCTGAAGGGCTTTCACTGCGCTTATCTCTCTTGTACTCCATCACAAACTGCTCTTCCCAGAAACGTCTATTGTAAAGTCCTGTCAAGCCGTCAACGCGGCTAATCTTTTCCAGCTGGCTATTTAGCGATTGCATACCCAAGCGGCTTACTGCCTCATCTGTCACATCGTATATCACCAAACACACCTGCTCTACTTTACCCGTCAAAGATGCTAACGGAAAAATAGTAATGTTTTGGTACATATGATTAGCTTGGGAAGTGATGGGACGATTGCAAGCAAAATGAAATAAGTACGGACGCTGCTCCCAAATAATAAATACTGGGCTCTTCAACGAAAATGCTGGGGCAGCTTTGCGAGTAAACCACTCTTCATCTATTTCAGGAAAAAACTCAAATAAGTTTTTGTTTTGAATCATCCCCGGCACAACACTGCTGTGGTTTTCCATAAATTGGTTCCACACCTGCACATTAAAGTCTTTATCTAACACCACAATCCCTACTTCAATAGAACCGAGAAGGTCGTGTTTCCAATGCATTTCCGCCAAACTACTATCAACTGCCATAAAATCGGACCTTAAGAATGGGATGTGACAAGTTTATCGAATACTAAGTCGATAGATTTGTTAGGGAATAAGAGTAACAAGTCAAAGTTTATATTTTGGCTCTTGATGGAGTAGGCAATTTCGATTGCCAACATATCTTCTTTTCTTTGGGAAGTGTTTTTGAGTATATCGTCCAAATCGCAGTGCCTACCCAAAATAATCGGATGATTATGACTAAATACCGAGTGCAGCTGTTCCGAGAGTGCTCTTAAACAAGCACCAATCAGAATATTGGACACGTCCATTAAGGCTTCGAGCTCCAATGAATGACTACTTTTATCATCGGTGTATTTAAGGAGCTTGACCATATTGCCAAAGTTAGAGTCATTAAAAATAACTAACGCTTCTCCATTGATACCGGCACTAATGAAACCTTGAGATACTGCAGAAACACTTTCGTTACGCTGAATATCGGCAATAGCCATATGTAATTCAGTATTAGTAATCAAGTTAACATTTGGAATAGGCAAGTCGATAAATTCACCCAAAAGTGCAGCTAAACTTTCACCAGCCTGCCCCATAGCCACGTTAGCCATTTCACGATAAGCATCTAATTTTTCTGTATGGGAATCTTTAGCAGTAGGTTCAACCTCTTCTGCACGTTTATTGGCTGAAGCGTCACCTGAATACAAGCCAAACTGAACCAGAATTTCTACCAGTTTAGCGTTATCGGTTGGCTTGCGAATGAACTCTAATGCCCCCAAAGCCAACATGCGTGCGCGAGCCTCCGGCTGCACATCACCGGACACCACAATAACCATCGTAGGCAAGTCTTCATCCTTGATGATTTGCATGGTCTCGTAGCCGTCCATGATAGGCATATTTAAATCTAGAAACATCACGTCCGCTTTACCAGCTCGGATCATTTCTAAGGCTTCCTGTCCATGCTCGGCGAAGCTTATATCAACATCCCATCCATCTGGAATAGATCTTTGCATTTGTTTACGAGCAAAGCTCGAATCATCACAAATAAGTACAGGAGTAGTCATATGGACTTTATCACCTAATTCTGGTCTGTCTAATGTACAATTTAAATGGCCACTGGTGCTTTGATGTGGTCATGTGCCTGATAGTCTTTTAATTCAAAATCATTGATTTCAAACGCAAAGATATCATGAATACTAGGGTTAATTATCATTTTCGGCAAGGGGTAAGGTTCACGAGTTAGTTGTAAATTTGCTTGTTCTAGGTGATTTACGTATAAGTGAGCATCGCCTAGGGTATGAATAAAATCTCCCAGTTGTAAATCACAGACTTGCGCTAACATCATGGTTAACAGCGCATAACTAGCAATGTTAAAAGGCACCCCCAGAAAAATATCGCCGCTGCGTTGGTATAACTGACAAGATAACTTGCCTTCTAATACATAGAACTGAAACATCGTATGGCAGGGTGGTAATGCCTGCTTGCCCTGTTCAGCGTTTTCTTTAGGCGAAAAAGAAGTATCTGGTAATACAGCGGGATTCCAGGCGCTGACAATTAACCGTCTTGAGTCTGGGTTAGTTTTGATTTGTTGAACTAGCTCACTGATTTGATCAATAACTTGTCCATCTACCCCTTCCCAACTGCGCCATTGTTTTCCGTAAACAGGTCCTAGCTCACCATCATCGGTAGCCCATCCGTCCCAAATCTTGACATTATTCTCAGACAAATAAGCGATATTCGTTTCGCCTTTTAAAAACCATAAAAGTTCGTGAATGATAGATCTCATGTGACACTTTTTAGTCGTGACCAAAGGAAACCCTGCACTCAAATCAAAGCGCATCTGGTAACCGAACACGCTGAGAGTACCTGTACCGGTTCGATCTTCTTTTTTAACGCCTGTGTCTAATACGTGTCGCATTAGTTGTAAATACTGTTGCATGCTTACTCGTCTCTCTATACTTCATTTACTTCATTGTATTTCAAAATGTAATTTATCTTAAATTCCAGCGCGAACCAAGCCACCTAAACCAACTGATTCGAGATAGTAATTTATTTCTTCACGCACATCCTGTGGATTATTTAAGGTCAACACTTTGGCTAACAATTGTTCTGCACTACCACGATGAATATTGCGTATTATCCATTTTACTTTGAGTAGGTTATGGTTATTCATGCTGAGCTTTCGATACCCCATTGCAAGTAGCAATACAACACCACCGGGTTCTCCCGCTAACTCACCGCAAACAGTCACCGGCACTTGCAATAATTCAGAATGTTTAGCAATGGTATGCAAAGCGCTTAATACCGCAGGGTGATAACTATCGTATAGTGCAGCCACGCGCGGGTTGTTGCGGTCTACCGCTAATAAATATTGGGTTAAGTCGTTACTTCCGACAGAGAAAAAGTCAACAATTTTAGATAGCTGAGGTAGCTGATAAAGAACCGCCGGTACTTCAAGCATCACACCAATTTTAGGCATCCGTAGGCTTTCGCCATGCTCTTGCGCCTCTTCTTCAACCTCATAAAAAGCTTGCCTAATAAGACGTTTAGCTTCGCTAACTTCACTGACCGAGGTTATCATCGGCAACATAA
>JBKEFM010000262.1:0-4093 GCA_046709505.1 Paraglaciecola sp.
AGAACCGGCTCCCCATATTGGCGTTGCGCAGCACGCTTGGCCGCAGGGCTGTCCAAACCTGTCGCCAGGCAAATTTGAGCCGTTGTCATCTGAGAAAATTGTTGAAATAAATCAGCGAATTGCGCGCCACCTAATTGCGCGACACCTTGTTGTAAAATCCCAAGCCAATGTTCTTTGCCCAAGGTAAATTCTTTCAACCAATAATCGCCAACAGATTTTGTGTCGCCGGGTTGGTTAGGGAAGAAGTCTTTGGGGATAAATACTGCAGCACCATTTTCCGTAATAAAGGGGCCAGGCAAGCCAATTTCTTTGCGCAATACGATTAATTCTGCAAAGGTTTTACTGGTCGTAGGGATCACCGGAATACCTAAGCGTTTAAGTTTTTCAAGCATGGGGATGGCGGCTTCATAGCTATAAGAATAGTGATCCATCAGCGTGCCATCCATATCAGTAAAAACAAGTCGTTGTTCAAGCATAGTCACGCCTGCTTTTTGCCCTGACGATATGCCGTGCTGAGTCGAGTTCAAACACCCGATCACATTTGTCAGCGAGGGTATGTAAACTGTGCTCCGTGAGGCGTTGATAGTATTGGATAAAACGGGAAATTTGCTGAGGGCTCATTAATCCTTCGTCATGATCGTCTGTGGCGGCAATTAATTTTTGCTCTTGCTCAAGACGCCAGGCATATACATCTTCAAAAGAGGGGGCTTTTAGCATGATCCAGAAATCCATCAGCGGATACAAAGGTTGATAGCGTGTGGCTAACTGGCGGTTTACATACCGCCGCCAGACAGCGGTTTCATCTTCGCAACGTTCTAATTCGTTAATTGGCAAAGTCAGGCTAGCGTCGTCCTGGGCTTCCACCCCCCAACACCAACCTTCGAAGATGACGATGTCCACAGGTGTTGGGGTAGTTGGCCATGATTTTTCCTGTTTAGGATTATCAGTGGCTTTATCAAACTTAGGCAAGGCAAGCTCATCGCCAGTCTTGCCTAGATTGCTCAATAACTGTTTGGCATGGGCAATGTTGTGAGTGCCCGGTACGCCTCGAGTTGTAAACAAGGGGTGCACTTTAATAGACAGGGCCAAACGTCGCGACTGATCCAGGTAAAAGTCATCCAGAGACATGACGATCACATTTAGTTTATATTTATCCTGTAAATAGGTCTTCAGAAAATCCGCTAATGTTGATTTACCCGATCCCTGGCTGCCATTAAGACCAACATAAAATGTCTTTTTTGCACCATTATGGTGCTGATGCAGTTCTTCTGCCAAAGGTATGTACCATTTTTTTGCAGTATAGAGAAACTCATTACCCAGCTTATGTTTGGTCGTAAATTTAGTTAGCATAAGACTCCTTAAAACGCCTGTTTTTGCAGCAAAAATGTCAATTCTGTGTGGCTAAATTCACTCAGCCTTGCGTATTTTTTATCAATCTACACCTACCCGTATCAACTTACGTGCCAACCCAACACGCATGCAAAGCAAATATTCTAAGTTTACCAACCTTTGGGACATTGATTTGCTTTTTATCAACCGCTTTTAGCCGTTGTATAAACGATGTTGTTTTTTTTTACTATATCGACTCACCAGTTACATAGAATCGCTTGGTAAACTATGTTATTAATAGCGCTGGATTAACCCCGAGCTTTCAGACCTAACTCCTAATGACAAGGTTTGCTGGCCGCGATATATATCGCCAGGGTTGTAAGAGAAATCTCGCAGCCTCCCTAAGTACCACATTTTGTGGCCACTTCATTTTGGAAAGGTGTTAGTAATATGTTAGAAGATAAATTTGGGCGCCGCTTCCATTACTTGCGGCTGTCCATAACAGATGTATGTAATTTTAGTTGTGAGTATTGCCTACCTAATGGTTACCAATGCGACACACCTCGTGACTTTCTCAAACTTGACGAAATTCGCAAAATCGCCCGGGCATTTGCCAACCTTGGTACCAGTAAAATCCGCATCACCGGTGGGGAACCATCGTTACGTAAAGATTTGCCTGAAATAATTCAAGCCTGTGCCAGTACACCAGGCATTGAGCAAGTTGCTATTACCTGTAATGGTTACAAATTACCAGAGCAAATTAGTAGTTGGGTTGATGCTGGGTTAACGTCATTAAATGTCAGTATTGATAGCCTGGATCCCCGGGTGTTTGCGGCTATTACCGGGCATGACAAGTTACGAACTATTATTGAGGGTATTGAGCTGGCTCTTGAGCTAGGGATCAAGGTTAAGGTCAATGCCGTATTGATGCGTCATTTTAACCAAAATGAACTCGATAGCTTTTTGCGTTGGGTAAAGGGCACGCCAGTCACACTGCGTTTTATTGAACTGATGCAGACGGGAGATAATAAGGTCTTTTTTGACCAAAATCATACCTCGGGTCTACCGATAAAAGAACGTTTGCTCGATAACGGGTGGCGGCAAATTGAGCAGGGTAAAGCCGCGGGTCCGGCGCAAGAATTCACTCACGATGAATACCAAGGCAATATAGGGCTTATTATGCCCTACAGTAAAGATTTTTGCGCCACGTGCAATCGATTACGTATTTCAGCTGTGGGTAAATTACACCTTTGTCTATTCAGTGAGCATGGACTGGATATCAGGCAATTTTTGCTGGATAACTCTGAGCAACGTCTACAAGAAGAACTGGTGAGTTTATTAGCCGATAAAAAATCCACGCACTTTCTGCACGATGGCTATACAGGTGCCACCAAACACTTAGCCATGCTGGGTGGTTAATCCTAGATGACGGTGGGTATAGGCCAAAAAAAATGTTAGTCGGGGTTGTCTTAGCCGGAGGGTTATCAACTCGTATGGGAATTGACAAAGCCACTTTGCGCCATCCTGATTCTGGGTTGTCTCTGGTTGAGCATGCACGACTTTCATTGATGCAAGCGGGTGCTGATACCACCATTATCAGCAGCAATAAGTTGCCCTCCATGGTAGCTGATAAATACCCTTACCTCGGTCCCTTGTCTGGGATACACGGCGCTTTTGCTTATTGTCATAAAACGTATCCATCTACGTCGGGTTTGTTATTTTTACCTGTGGATATGCCCAAGATCACACCCGCACTCCTTACCTCACTATATGAACATGGTAAATCCCTGGGGAAAGCCAGCTTTTATGGTCGTCAGTTCTTACCCTTGTATCTGCCCTTTTCACAGACCATATTTGATGACCTGGAGCACACCCTGGCAAAAGGCGAAAATACATCCCTTAAAGCTCTGTTAATGGGCGATTTGGCTGCCCATCAGCTTGATATACCCACAGCCAGTGAAGACGCTGGCGTATTTATCAATATTAATCAGCCAAACCAATGGGCGGATTTTCAAAACACTCAACTTAAGTTCACCCCTTAATTATTAGGCAGGATCACCGTGACGAAGCACGCAACAACAACGAAACAAGTATTGAAAATTGCAGTATTAACCGTATCAGACACGCGAGGTGAAGACACTGACACCTCAGGTGCTTTTTTAGTTGAGGCCGCAACGCTGGCCGGTCACCAGGTTATTGACAAGTGTATTGTCGTAGATGATAAATATCAGCTAAGAGCGATAGTATCAAAATGGATCGCATCCCGGGACGTGCAAGTGGTACTGGTGACCGGCGGGACGGGCTTTACTGCCCGTGATACAACACCCGAGGCGTTGTCGGTGTTATTTGATAAACAGATAGAAGGTTTCGGTGAATTGTTCAGGTATATTTCATACACTGAAATAGGTACGTCCACAGTACAATCTCGTGCGTTAGCCGGTATGGCAAACGGCACAGCCGTTTTTTGCATGCCCGGTTCCACCGGCGCTTGCAAGACAGCATGGAGTGGCATACTCCAGCAACAACTGGATAGCACCCACAAGCCGTGTAATTTTATTGTGCACTTGAAGTCCACTGACGCAAGTGAATGCAGCTCCAGGGGGTAATCAATGAACGAACAAAAGACGCTGTCCCATTTAGATAACCAGGGACAGGCCAATATGGTTGATGTTACCGAAAAAGCAGTTACCCAACGCACGGCCATAGCAGAAGGCTATGTGCATATGACGCTGGCGACCTATACGTTAATAACCCAGGGTGCACA
>JBKEFM010000263.1:0-4044 GCA_046709505.1 Paraglaciecola sp.
GCAGAGGTTAAAGGTAAACTGGATATCAAGCTTTTACATCAGCACATCAACCAAAGTGTATTCTGCGATTTTTATATTTTTGACAATGTTGTATTAAACGCTATCACCAGTTTCCAAAATGCATTAAAAAATCAATCAACCGATATTGTAATGGCATGCATTGGTGAGCGCCGCCAATCAACCATAAAATGCAACATTGAAGAAGGGAAATTGGCCGCTACCTTGACCATTACCAAAGGTTTTGGGGGAAAGCCTTTGGGGTTAGCTGATCTGTTAAATTGCACTCACGAAGCAGGCATAGTGAGAGGTATCGGGGAAAAATGTCTGGTCAGCCTCTATGATCAATACACTGATGCTAAATCAGGGGAAGAAGTATGCGCCCAAATAGCCAAAGGGCTGCCGGCAAAAACAGGACATTCATCCAAGTTAAAACCCCTGGTGCAAAATGCCCTTGACCGTGTATTGCGGCCTCAACCTTCAGATAATGGTCGGGTCGATATGCGTAATTTAGGGGATATTAGCTGTGTCACAATAGGCACAGAATTATTAAGGCGCACGTCTCCCTCCAATGGCCGTGCCGGCTATACCGTCACGGGTGAAACTATAAATGCTAAACCAGGAGAATGGCTGACATTCAAGCCGGGTGAGGGTACTGCGATCAGCGATAAGGATGAAAACCTGTTGCTGGCGGAAATTTCAGGGATGCCTAAGTTTCAAGATCAAAAAATGTCGGTGGATGACACGTATATTTGTAAAGGGGTTAATGTTGGCACCGGCAACGTAAATTACGAAGGTGCGGTTTTGGTTAATGGTGATGTAACTGAAAAAATGGAAATTATCGCTACAGGTGATGTTACCGTCAATGGTTTTGTCGAATCCGCCACCATTATATCAGGTGGTGACATTATCATTACCCAGGGAGCTATGGGCAAAGTAAACGAGGCCAACACCAGCTACAGCAGTATTTTGCACGCCAAAGGAAGCATTCATATTCAACACGGGCAAGGGTTAGATATAAAATGCGAAGGCAACCTTAGTATTAGCAGACAACTTGCCTACAGCAAAGTAGTTTGTCGCGGTGAAATGTCAGTGGGGCCGGTTGGAACACCCAATGGCAACCTGTTTTCTTGCAGTATATTTAGCCAAAATAAAATTTACGCCGGGACCTTCGGGGCGGTATCGGGTAGTAATTTAACCATGGATTTCAGTGAAGGTTTTAATACTCTGCTCGCGCAAAAAGAGACATTAGATGAGTTGGTCAAACAGATAAGCCTGAATTTTAAACGCCACGAGGATCGTATGAACATCATCAATTCCAAATCAGTTCCCTTCGATATGCAACAGAAAGTTGACGAAGCCCGGGAAATGTTCAAGCATGAAACACAATTGATGCAGTGGTTGGAACAAAAAATCAGCGAAGTTTCGGCGGCTAAAGATAAATACCAAAAAGATATCATGTTAGTCGCCAATAAACGTATTTACCCCGGGGTAGTGGTGAAATTAAATAATCGCACCTGGCGTGCAGAACGGGAATTTTCAAAGGCTAAAGTGAGTTTCCATAATAATCAGTGGCATTATGACCCTGTCACTTCCTGAGCAGACTCACAATACCTGTTTTTTCATGAAGCTGCTGAGTTCCTTTGCCGCCTGGCTGCCAGGACAATGACTTTCGGTCTGGGTTGTGTAAACTAAAAAATATTTACCACCGAGATCACAGAGATCCACGAGAAACAAAATCACTCTATCTTGATGATTAGTCCCTCTGTGCACCCTTTGTCCTCTATGGTGAGTAGCTGCTTTTGCCGCCTAAATACCACGCCAATGGCTTGGGCTATAGTATAGCGAATGTTAGCTTTTATCTGGCGGATCGGTATCGAGCCGCGCCAACAAACTTGACGTATCCCAACGGGCTCCACCAAGACGCTGAACGTCGCCGTAGAACTGATCCACCAAAGCGGTTAATGGCAAGGTGCTACCATTTTTACGAGCCTCATCAAGGGCTATATTCAGATCTTTACGCATCCAATCTACAGCGAAACCAAACTCATAGTTGCCTTGTAACATAGTGGTCGAACGGTTTTCCATCTGCCAGGATTGCGCGGCACCTTGTGAAATAACCTCTACGACGGCGGCACAATCCAGTCCGGCATTTTGCCCAAAATGTAGTGCCTCGGCTAATCCTTGAACCACTCCGGCAATACAAATTTGATTCATCATCTTTGCCAGTTGACCACTGCCAACGGGACCCAGTAAGCGACTGAATTTTGCATAAGCAGCGATAATAGGCTGAATTTGGGTAAATACCTTTTCCTCCCCCCCTAGCATGATCGTTAACTGACCGTTCTGGGCACCCGCCTGCCCGCCTGATACCGGTGCATCCAAAAAATACTGTCCGGACTGGCCACACAAAGTATGCATTTGCCTCGCGACATTTGCTGAAGCGGTGGTGTGGTCAACTATGATGCTCCCCTTTGCTGCCGTTGCCAGTATTCCCTTATCCCCGCACATTACAGAACGCAGGTCGTCGTCATTGCCAACACAAATAAATATTATTTCAGCATTTTTTACCGCCGCGCCGGGCGTGGCAGCATACTGCCCGACATATTCAGACAACCACTTTTGGGCTTTACTTTGGGTGCGGTTATACACGTTCACCTGATGCCCCGCTTTGCTTAAATGCCCCGCCATAGAATAGCCCATGACCCCTAATCCAATAAATGCAATATTTTTACTCACGACGACTCCTTTAAGTCTTTGGTAATTTCGAAAAAAATGACACTATGATCACGCTACTTCAAAGCGCCCAATTGAGGGCCTCTAGGGTGACATCGGTCTTTATAGTCATTAAATGTAATCCAGGAAATTCTATGTCCGCAAACATATACCAGTTCGAAGCCAAATTAAACAATGGCCAGGTAAAATCTTTACAGGAATATAAAGGTAAGGTGCTGTTGGTGCTCAACACAGCGAGTAAATGTGGTTTCACACCACAGTACGGTGAATTACAAGAACTTTATCAGCAATATCAATCTCAGGGATTTGAGGTGTTGGGCTTTCCCTGCGATCAATTTGGCCACCAGGAGCCTGGAGATAACAAACAAATCGAAGAGTTTTGTAGCTTTAACTTTAACCTCAGTTTCGATTTATTTGCCAAGATTGAGGTAAACGGCCCACATAGCCATCCCTTGTTTACGTTTCTCAAACATTCTGCCCCCGGCATAATGGGTAGCGAAAGGATAAAATGGAATTTCACTAAATTTTTGATCAACAAACAGGGTGAAACCGTCAAGCGCTATGCACCAACGACTAAGCCGCAACACATCAGCCAAGACATTAAGATACAACTCAATCTGTAAGCTCATGAAATTTTTATGAGGAGGGAACGTGTCTGTCTGTTGTTAATTATTGAGTCTAATTACCAGGGGAAATAGAATTGTAGGTCTAGTTATCGAGCGACGTTAACGCTATGAGACGAGTATTTAAAGCTTATTTCGGAGATCTAACTATCGCAAATAAGTGCTGGGCGGATCAACAACTAAGCAGCTCCGAAAGCCAGCACTGCTGAGATAATTGACGGTCAGAGCTATTTAGGAAAATGGCATCTTGTGATATTGGCGGCAGTGAATGCACGCAGCAAACACGTCGGTACCCCTCCCCCCGTTAGCCGTATAAAGTGACCACGGACGGTCAGCATAATAAGCGCAGCTGTTTGAGAACGTGCTCAATAGATAATTCACTGAGGCTCAACCTAACTCTTGCGAATAAAAGCGCAGTTGATGTGTAACACATTGCGCATAGCCATTTGGCAGCGGCCCTAAGCCTGGTTTGATTGTGCATACCGACAGGGGGAGCCATTATGGGGGCAAGGGCTGCCGGCGATTAGTGGATACACATGGCCCAGACAGCACCATGAGTCGAAAAGTAAACTGCTGAAATACAGAGATTATACTTAGAGGCACTAGTGTGTAAGGAAAACCTTGACCATATCAGTTGAAAGGCTTAAGTTTTATAACACTTAAACCGGCACAAAGCATAAACAATGAA
>JBKEFM010000264.1:0-4029 GCA_046709505.1 Paraglaciecola sp.
TCATGTTCTCGAGGATCAAACTATTGGCACCTATTACACAGTATTGACCAATTTTAGCCCCGTTGAGGATGACACTGTTAATACCAACCAAGGTATAGTCACCTATCTCACAACCATGCAACATGACCTTATGACCCACAGTCACGCCCTTGCCTACTACAAGAGGCACGCCCACATCCGTATGTAAAATCGAACCATCCTGAATATTACTGTCTTCTCCTATGGAAATAAGATCGCAATCGCCTCTGAGCACCGCATTGAACCAAACACTGCAATTATCAGCCAGGCGCACTGAGCCAATCACATGGCTACCCGGGGCGATAAATACGTTTTCGCCCACACTGACGTGACGTTTACCTAATGAATACATCATCTGTTATTCCCCTACTTTACGCATCAAACCTTCTTGCATGGTCGATGCCACCAGCTTACCCTGGCGATTAAAAAATTGCCCTCTGACCAGAGCTCTGGAGCCACCACCAAAGGGGCTTTGAGCGCAATATAACAACCACTCATCAAAATCAAACGGATGGTGAAACCACATCGCGTGATCTATGGTTGCCATGATCAAGTTCTTGTCGCGCACCGACAGGCCATGGGGCTGGATAGCCGTTGATAGTAAATGATAGTCCGAGGCATAAGCCAACATTGCCTGATTAAGATGTATATTGCCTGAAAGCAATTCTTGCGCTTTCATCCAGATATAACGGGTTGGCTCCTGAATACCGGGATTGACGATGTCGATATGTTGCACGGTGCGCATATCTATCGGT
Source organism: Paraglaciecola sp. (assembly GCA_046709505.1). GTDB lineage: Bacteria > Pseudomonadota > Gammaproteobacteria > Enterobacterales > Alteromonadaceae > Paraglaciecola. Next base: position 774 of record JBKEFM010000264.1, read on the forward strand.
TTATGATAGCCAATGGCCTCACGCATTCTGGTAGACAAGCTGTCTTTGGACAGATCGTCAAACAAGGTGTCAGAGTCAATCGATTCCGGTGGGGGAACGTCAGGCATTTGTGCAAATTGATGTTCGAGGCCCGATTCAGGTTGCTGAAAAGACGCGGTCATATAAAAAATATTGCGCCCGTTTTGGATAGCTTTTACCCGCCGGGTAGAGAAACTGCGTCCATCGCGCACCGTTTGCACGTCAAAAACCACAGGTTTATTGGCATCACCGGGCAGTAAAAAATAGGAATGAAAAGAATGAGCGACCCGGCCTTCGGGTAGCGTTAACTGGGCGGCAGCTAACGCTTGCCCCATAACCTGCCCGCCAAAGAGTGCCCGAAAACCCAGATCCCAGCTTTGTCCGCGAAACAAACCCTGCTCAATTTTTTCCAGGGTGAGTAAATCTACTAATTTAATATCTGTCATAGGGTCTCACAACAATGAAAAATTCTACCAATACTAACTTGTGTATGGATTTCTGGGGTAAAACTTATCAGGTAAATGCGCCTGATGCTCAAAAAATCGTGTATCTTTATAGGGTAATTTCATAAAACCCGATATACCTAGCCCCTGAATTTGTGGTACTAAATCCAGTATATTGTGCAGTAAGCTTTTAAATTCCATCTCCATAGAGTGATCCAGTAAAATAAAATAACTGTGGATCTTTAAGTGTGTTGGCAATGCCTCAAAAATAATACAACCCGTATGGTGAATGCTATTTAACTGGCGAATAATAGCCATTAAAGGATCTGGCAGGGTCAACAACTCATCGGGATCATCGCCATCTTCAAAATAAGAATGCATGCGACTTTCCTCTTCGGTAAGAGAAATTTTATTCAGTGCATAAGCAATACCCAAACCAGCAGGCACAATAAAACGTTCTTCTTCACTTTCTCGTTCAATGTGCAGGGTATCCCTGGCGTTAAACATACAACTTTTAAATACCGCGACCCGGTGGATTGAACAAGCCAGGTTAACGACGTTATTGACCGTTGCATCAAAGGAGCGCTTAAGTGCCGGATCGTACAAATTCAAACTGGAGTCGATATAGACACCCTTCGCCTCCCAGCGTACCGCCAGTCCGCCCACCACAGGGTATTTCCCTAAGCGACTGACTTCAGATATAAACGCTTTTTCAGTTTCGCCCATGCCTTGCAAATAATTTTTGTAATAGCGGTCAAACTGGGCATCATTTAAGGTACTGAGATCTTGAGGACTCTGATAAGCATCAACACGCAAAAATGATTTACGGGAACTATAAACCACGGTATCGATTTCCTTGCTCTTTTTATAACACCAACTGGGAATTAACGCCGGTTGGCAAGCGGGATCCTCATCTTTAAACACCAGGTTTTTCATAAATTGCATATTGCGGATAAAGTGATCACCGCCCTGGCGCCGGATGTGTGGATCAGGGCTGAGCATGGCAGTTAAGGTATGGGCCAGTTCCTTAGGCAGGTCCAGGGCATTAGGACGAATAACCTGCGCCCCAAAACGGCTCGACTGACCCGATGCTAATGCATATAGGGTACTGGCCAGGCCCTGTTCGTCAAATCTCGGTGACGATAACTCGCCGTTTAGTTGCTCTTGACCAATAAAATAAATATCCCCCAAGCGGGCATTGGTTTGCTGCATGTCACTGGACATCAAATCCATAACATTGTTGCCCATATATTGGCCTTTGGCATCTAACTGGGCAAATACAGATGAGCCCCAGTCAATTAAGCCAATTTCTTCACTTTGGGGATCAAAGACTATATTGGAGGGCTTGATATCACCATGTACTATGGGCTTGGCTTGACCATTTTCGCTATAGTTTCGTAACGTAAGCAGAATATCTGCCAGTTGCGCTGCAATTTTCACTACTAAACGGGGGCTTAAGGGGCCATATTCCAGGGAGATTTTTTCCAAATCCCTGCCTTTAGCCCGCTGCATAACCAGAATGGCCTGCTTTTTTATGTGTTGAAATTCAATCAACGCTGGCACATGAGGATGAGAAACATGGCTTAACATATACGCTTCTTCTTCCAGTCTGTCCTGAACGTGCTGAGGCAAATTAATCCGCGAAAATTTAAACACCAATTGTGCCGGAATAGCCTGTTCCCCATTGGGATAAATGCCGGCAAAGGCGAAACCAAATGCCCCTTTACCAATCAATTCGATGTTTCGATAACCCAACAACTCAAGTTGCTCAGTACACAATTTAAACCAGTCTTTTAGTTTTTGCGCATCGGTGTGGGACAACAGATAAATGGACTGTTCGTCTGGTATATAAAAATGCTGCAGATTGGCTTGTACCGACATCTGTGTTATTGCCTCATCAGGCTATTCATCAGCAATAAGCCAATTAACCGTACCTTTGGCCTGAGGTGACTGAGCCAACAGGGGGACCAGATCCTGTAAACAGGCGCGAAGCTGCTCATCCAGTTGCCAAGGGGGATTAATGATGACCATGCCCGAGCCGTACATGCCCTCGTCCCGCTTTTCATCTAGTACATTAAGTTCAACACTTAACAAATTTTTGAAACCTTGCATCTTAAGCTGTTCAAGCATTAGCTGGCTTTTGCCCTGCTTGCTTATCGCCCCGGAAAAACTCTCTTGTGGCTGTGCATTACGCTCCCCGGAACCGCGCTTAAGCAATAAGGGATACCAGATAGCATAAATACCCGTGGGCCACTTTTTATAGGTTTTGCTAAGCGTAGCAACCACCTGATGATAGTCCTCAGGCGTTTCATAGGAGGGGTCAATTAACACCATACCTCTGGCGGGTTTAGGTGGCGTGATGGCCACCAGCCCTTCATTGCCATCTCTATGATGTATGGCTATATGGTTACCCCGCAGATTATGCCTGAGATTCAGCACTTCCTGATTGTGCCACTCCATTAACTGTAAATTATCCTGTGGTCGCAGCAAAGCGTGGGCAATTTGAGGAGAACCGGGATACTGATCATGTTTAAGGTATTTAGCGGTGAGTGTTTGGTACGCTAAAATAGCTTTATTATCACCACTGTAATGGGCGAGCTGGGCAATACCCTGCTGATATTCAAGGGTTTTTTGCGCTTCGGCTGCGTCCAAATCGTACACCCCTGCTCCGCTATGGGTGTCTATATACACAAAACCTTTATCTTTGCTTTTAAGCTTGTCGATGATCAACATTTGGCAGATATGCTTCAACACATCTGCATGATTTCCAGCGTGAAAACTGTGACGGTAACTAA
>JBKEFM010000265.1:0-4017 GCA_046709505.1 Paraglaciecola sp.
TCGCGATTTGGTCATGGGCAAGACGCGACATTGTTGGAGTTTGAAGACACTGTAGCCATCCAGGAGGCACCCAAAGTCTCATTCTAGTCTTTCTTTTTCAGGTATTGACCATGAACTTTTTTGAGTCCCAGGACAGGGCACGTAAACACACCTTCCAGCTGATATTTCTTTTTAGCCTGGCGGTGATCATCCTGATCATAATGGTGAATTTGCTGGTGATGTTAGCATTTGGCTTTATCGACAATGGGCAAACATCAAATGGTCAGTCTTTATGGCAGCTAATGGATTGGCCCACTTTTGCCACTATCAGTGGGGCCGTTACTCTTGTGGTCTTGGTAGGAAGCCTATATAAAATAATGGCCTTGTCGGGCGGTGGCAAGGTTGTGGCTGAGGGACTGGGTGGCCAATTAATCCCGCAAAATACCACTGACCTGAACCAGCGAAAGTTATTAAATGTGGTAGAAGAAATGGCGATCGCTTCTGGTACGCCAGCACCACCGGTATATGTGTTAGCCCGGGAGAATGGCATTAATGCCTTTGCTGCCGGTTTCTCCCCCAAGGATGCCGTTATTGGTATAACGCAAGGCGCGATTGAGCATCTGAGTCGTGATCAGCTGCAAGGTGTTATAGCCCACGAGTTTAGCCATATTTTTAACGGAGATATGCGCCTCAATATCCGCCTGATTGGGGTACTAAACGGGATCCTGATCCTTGGTATTATTGGTTACCACTTGCTGTATTCCGCCTCTCATTCCAGGCGCGGACGGGGCAACGGTAAAGGGACGGCAGGCATACTGGCACTGGCGATTGGCTTAATTGTCATAGGATTTGCCGGGACTTTTTTTGGCGGCTTAATAAAGGCGGCCGTGAGTAGGCAAAGAGAGTACCTGGCTGATGCCTCGGCGGTTCAGTTTACCCGTAACCCCGATGGCATTGCCGGTGCATTGAAACGCATCGGCGGCCTTGAGTCTGGCTCTGAGGTAAAGAACCCCGGGGCTGGCGAAATCAGCCATGCGTTTTTTGCCCAGGGCGTTTCAGGTTTCATGCAAGGCTTAGCCGCTACACACCCAACGCTGGCAAAGCGTATCCTGCAAATCGATCCCCATTGGGATGGAAAATTTGCCACTAGGGATCAACTTGACATGGATCAAAGTGTGCAATCTGGTGATAGCAAAGTAACCATGCCCCTGGAAGAGCGGGCTAAAAAAATGAGCGCAGTTGTGGCAGGAGTATCCACGATAGATGTCGCTAACAACATTAATCAAATAGGCAATCCTGAGCAGGCAACTATCAATTATGCCCGGGCGTTAATTGCTCAGTTACCTGATGTCATCAAAGACGCTGCCCGGGAACCCTATGGAGCTCGGGCCGTTATTTATGTCCTGCTATTGAATAAGGAGCAAGATGTTCGCCTTAGACAACTTGCACATATACACAAATATGCCGCCCCGAATGTTGAAGTATTAACCCGCAAACTGCTGCCTGAAATGGATAGTTTAGCGGTTAAATTCCGGCTTCCACTGATTGAAATTGCCATCCCGGCACTCAAACAGTTATCACTGTCTCAGTACCAGATTTTCAGAGACAATATGGATGCTCTGATCGACATGGATTGTAAACTTTTTTTACAGGAGTGGACCTTACGGAAAATTCTGTTCAATCATCTGGATCCACAGTTCTTCAAACACCCGCCCAGGAAAATGGGCAACGTCGACAGTGAACAACTTAAACCCGAAATTGCTTTGCTGCTATCAGTATTAGCCTATGCCGGCCAGCAAAGTCAGGTTGCCAGTGAGCACGCTTTTATCAGTGCAGTAAAAGTACTGGAAATAAGCGAATTGACGTTAGTCAACGAAAATGCAGTCAACTTGACAGACTTGGACAGAGCTCTACAAAAATTGGAAAAGCTAAAACCTTTGGCCAAACTTAAATTATTGCACGCCTGTGCCGCCTGTATCATGCGCGACCAAAAGATAGAGCCGGTTGAAATCGAATTATTACGTGCCTTTTGCGATGTTCTGGCTTGTCCAATGCCACCTATGATCTTCAATCCTTAAGCATTGTTGAAGGTTTACCTTGTTTCGTATATACCTGTCACCCATAAAGCTGCAGCGTTGTTGGCTGCTCTTACTCACCTCTATCGCCTGAAGCACTTAGACCATCTAAGCTCATAGGGCTGAGTGCCTTTACCGCCTAGCTGCAACTTCAAACATTTTGGGTATCGTTCACTTCATACCTGATCAGCTCAGGAAAAACAGACCGATCCGCTGCTAAAGTTCGCGGCTGACCGTGGCCATAACTTGTTGCTGCAAGTCAGCACTAATATAAACCGACAAGGTCGATAAATCAGCATGACCGGCATTTTTCATCACGACTTGCAAAGGGGTGCCGGCAGCGATCGAAGTCGATATACCGGTATGGCGCAACGAATGCACACTGAATTGGCGTAATTCGCCGGCGGCATGAGGCTCTTCAGTCGCCAGCTTAGTGGCGGTTAAATCAAAGACGTCACGTACTATATTGCGAATAGCTTCAATGCCCAGTTGGGCATTGAGCACGCCAGTATCACGACCATGAGTGCCAGCCTTATGGCGCACAAATAAGGGGATTTGTTCATCGGGTTGTGGCACCGCGCTCAAGCCCAAATAACGACGATAGTGCTTTAAACACTGCAGGAGTTCATCTGGACAAGGAATGATACGGCTTTTTCCTCCTTTACTACGGGGGATTTTAAACACCCAATGACCGCTTCTGTGTTTAAAAAAACTGCTCATTAAAGGTGTAAAACCTGGCCGCGCTGCTATTTCAGATACTCTGGGATAAAGTAAATAGAGTAGGGCGAACAACAAGCGGCTGCGTTGATGTTTCTCTGGCTGTTTGATTGCCAACTCATTGACCACCCCCCATACGCTGCGCCATTGCAGGGTACTCAATGCCTTTTCAGTATCTTCGCATTCGGCTACATGGGTATTGTTGACGTTTAAGCGGCGTAGTAAAATCGCCGCCGGATTCTTGTCATGGTATTCCACATCATTAAGGAATAAGAAAAAACTGCTCAATAGTGAAAGTTGTGCCTTTAAGGTACTGGTTTTACGTATGTATTTGTCTAAACCGCGATGTACAAAAGGTCGCCATTTAGGGTTAGCTTGCAGTACGGTAGACTGTGCCTCGGTGATAAAAAACGGGTAAGACGTACGGGCAATAAGGTGGGCAGGGGGCTGATTACAAAAATCGATAAATTTACGCAAAGCGATACGATCAATATCAGCAATACAAACGCCGCAGACAAACCAAGCCCAGTTAAACAACACATTCAATTCACCGCGAATAGACTTGAAATTATTGGCATTAAAGCGATTTTCAGCCAAATATTCTATTGCCAGTTCATAGCTGTAAGCTGCATCAGGGATGCTTCTGTCAAGCTCAGTGATGCGCTGATTGATATAATCTACACCCAAATCAAGCTGATTGGCATGGGGGAATAATGGCATAAAATTTTGTAGCATAGGGTGTGTAAACATTAGAAAATATACAGTGAACCCATTTTAACTGTGTATTTATCCAGTTGATATCATCTTTTGTTTAAATCTACCTATCTGGGGAAGCTATATTTATACCCAAGTACTACAAAATGCCGGTTCATAGTGTAGGCAGTAAGTCAGGGTAACCATTACACTGGATGACGATTAAAATTTTCCCATTATGAAAATAACTAAAGCGGTGCAATGTGATGTATATTTTGCAGAGCCCTATTGTTTGTGGCAACGAGGTTTGAATGAGAACACCCATGGCTTATTACGGCAGTATTGGCCAAAAGCAACAGACTTTAAAAAAGTATCGCAATCAGCTGTTCAAGGCGTGATAGTCAAGCTCAATAATAGACCAAGAAACAAACTCAATTATAAAACGCCAGCCAAATTAATGGCTGTACATTAGGTAGCCATAGCAGCTTAGCGGCTATGGACTTCAGTGTTTAATCTACCCACGTAAAAGATTGATAAGTAGTAATGAGCATAT
>JBKEFM010000266.1:0-3988 GCA_046709505.1 Paraglaciecola sp.
CCAAAAAAGGCGATAAGGACCACAGGCAGGTAGCAGCTGTTGCCAAAATTAATAAGTATTTGGCCAGCCCTGACTTGCGCACCGTCAACAACAATAACAGCAACAAGGTGTAACCTGTTGCGCTGATCCCATATCCCCAAATAGCCAACATTGCGTTGATGTCCTTGAACTTATTATTCCATGTTTAATGAGACCTGAAAACGCCACCTTTTCTGGCCGGGATTTCCTTAATTATAAAACCGCAATTTACCTTTTTTTAAGCACTAAGCTACCTATAGAGTAACCGGCACCAAATGAACACAACAAACCATAATCACCTGGGGATAAATCCTGATGATGCAGATTAAATGCAATGATTGATCCCGCAGATGCCGTATTGGCATAACGGTCTAGCACTATAGGGGCCTCTAGCAGTGTGGGTTCTCGGCCTAGTAGTTTTTTACTGATCAGGCTGTTCATATTGATATTCGCCTGGTGTAACCACCAGCGCGTCACATCTTTACTGCTTAGCTGATGACGAGCCAGGTGCTCATTGATATGTTCCACTGCCATAGGGCAGACTTCCTTAAATACTTTACGCCCTTGCTGGTGAAACAACTTATCCGGAGCAAAGGGATCTGAATCATTTGCCCGGCTAACATAACCAAAGTTGGAACGAATATTATTGGAATAAGACGTAACAGCCTTGGTGCTCATAATGTCAAAAACATGTTCAGCGTTTGCGCTCTGGGCGCTTTCTACCACCATAGCGGTAGCTACATCACCAAAGATAAAATGGCTGTCACGATCGCAATAATTAACTTGAGGGGAGGTAAGCTCGGGGTTAATCACCAGTACCCCCTTGGCCGTACCAGCAGTGATCATTTCGTAGGCTCGGTGTAAAGCAAACGTCGCCGCAGAGCAGGCCACCAGCATATCAAAACCAAATCCCTTAATTCCCAGGGCATCCTGCACTTCAATAGCCAGAGCCGGATAAGAACGCTGAGTATAGGCACAAGCCACTATCACTACATCAATATCATCGGGGTTTTTATTGGCCGCTCGCAATGCCAGTTTGGCCGCGTTAATAGCCATTTCAGCTTGATCTGACAGTTGATCGTCTGGGCGCTCAGGTATAGCGGGCTTCATGCGATGAATATCTAAAACCCCGTCTTTGACATAGACAAAACGGCTACGAATACCTGATGCTTTTTCGATAAATTGAGCACTGGATTGTGGTTTAAGGGCGATTTCCCCCGCAGCTATGGCTGATGCATGCTGGGCGTTAAAATCAGTGGCATACCCGTTATAAGCCGTCACTAATTCTTCATTGGAGATACTGTGGGGGGGATTCCATAATCCTGAACCACTAATCACTACAGGCTGGGTCATATTCTTTTTCCTACTGAAAATATCACCCTAGCTTAGCGTTTTGCAGATCAAATGTCATGATAGTTGATGCTCTATGGTGCAAACAAAGATCAGGATTGAACACATAAGCAAACTTACAGTTTTTTTGTCACCCAATTCCCTCAGGAAAAAACATTACTACCCGGTACCCATTACACCGGAAATATATCCCTTTAAAACCTGCCGGCACCAAACGTCTGGGGCCCCCTATGGGTTGTCCTCTTTACAACGCTAGACGACATGTATTCAAGGGGACGTCTTGAATTGAAGTACCATAACGAAAATCAATAACGATAAAGGTTATAGGCAAGGGGTCATAAACACGTTATACCGCCCAGAGATAACAAAAATAGTTTGTTATTATTACGTTTTTTGCACGATTATTTTTCCAGAGTAGGGATAGGTGTGAGTGGGGCAAGTAATTGTGCTAAATATCGGAAGAGTTGAACCCGAGTAGTCGCATTACGCCACACCATACCGATTTCCCTATAAGCATTGTCCTCCGCTGGCATAGACACCAGCTGGGTGGTGCTGAGGATATGATTTTTAATGGCCAACTCTGGCATAAAGGTCAAACCTAATTTACTATTTGCCAACTGCACCAGGGTATACAAGCTGCTGGCAGCTAAGGAACTAACCTGTTCCTTATGTTTTAATTTGCAGGCACTTACCGCGTGCCCTGTCATGCAATGCTCCTGTTGCAATAAAAACACACTTTGTGCTGGCAAGGCAGAAAAATCCATCGGCATGGGCAGGGTACTCACCAGATCACTATGGACTATAAGGTGGAACGGATCATGGCCCAGCACCAGTTGTTTGCAACCCGGGGTCTCCATCGGCAAGGCCAGGATCAATAAATCAAGCACCCCTTCATTTAACTGGCTGAGCAAGTTAGCGGTATTGTCTTCTTGTAATTGTAAACTAATAGCGGGCAGATGTTGCACAACGGTGCTGATCAGACCTTCAAAAAAGAAGGGCGCGATAGTGGGGATCACACCAATCTTCAGGTTACCAGAGTGCCAGTCACCCGCTGTTTGGGCAAAATCAACCAGCTCATTTGCTTCGGTTAACAGGTGTTTGCTGCGCTCTACCAACTCCAATCCAAAAGGAGTAAAGACAAAAGTCTTATGCTCTCTTTCCAATAATTGACAGCCAAATTGTTCTTCCAAATTTTGAATGGCCGTGCTCAGGGTAGACTGACTCACATGACAATGCTGGGCTGCGCGGTGAAAATGCTGCTCCTGATGCAGGGTCACCAGATAATAGAGGTGTTTAAGATTAGGCCATTTCATTTTATTACTCTTCACTTAAAACGATTATAATCTAATATTATAATCAATTTATTAGATATGTAAGTGTTTTTTGCTAAACCTATTATAACGTTACAAACAAAAAAGCCGTTTGGCTTTGGCAAATCGGCTTTTTTGATAATGATAAGTCTTTAACTCATAGAGCAGTCAGAATAGTCTAAAATTTATGTTCCAGACCCAGTGCCAGCCAGGATTGATCGTCGCTATCATCCAGTGTCCTGTCTGTATACCAGATAAAGGCTTTGGTTGCCTTACCCAGCTTATAATCGCCGCCGACTGTAATACTGTTATCATCTTCAAGGGTCTGAAATTGCGCTTTTAATACCACTTTATCGATAGTATAAGCAGCACTGAACATGACACCGTCTTTTTCCACACCTGTATCAACCGATTCCTGGCGCTGTAAAATGGCGCCGAGAGTCAAAACATCTATTTTAGTTTGCACAGAAGCACGAATATTGTCGTAACCTTTCATATCAAAGTCTGCGGCTACTGAAGCAAACCATTGTTCTTTTTTCAGGTTTTTATCGCCATAACTTAATGAAACGGATTGGGCGTCCTCGCCTGCGACGTCATCTTCGGCGATATAACTTGCACCTAAAACAAAACCAGCAAAGGTCGGGGAGGAATAACTCACAGAATTACTCATGCGATTCTCGCCTTTCCATAACCCTTTTATATCGCCTTCGTAATCACTAAATAAATCAATCTTACCCTGGGACTGTTTAAGCATAGTGTCGTTACGACCCAGCAGGACCGTACCAAAATTGCCTTTTAAACCAACATATTGGTTACGTGCAGTGATATTGTCAGAGCCTGATGCGTCAGCCAAATCTACCTGCCATTCAAATAAATACAAAACTTCTAAGTCATTATCGAGCTTAGCATCACCTTTCACTCCAAAACGAGAAGCATTACTTTTTAGCTCAGTAAAGTTACCTTCACCTTCATCTGCCGCTTGTGCAGAAATGTTTGCCTTACCATATAGGGATAAGGGATCGGCATAACTGGCTGTAGAAAAAGCACCTGCTAGCAAGGTGAGTGATAGTGATGTAAGAAGTTTCATATATTCTTTGCTCTGGTTGATTAACGTTTATAAATCATCAACGATTAATATATGGCAGTTTTATTACATTTACATGACAACGTGACAGTTTTATGAAAGATATATGACATGGTATGTTGGCTTAGGCCAGCTTGTATTACAATCAGCAGCGTGCAAGAGAAAAATCTCATAATGTCGCAGTTAGAGCGCTCGCGTTTAAATGGATCAGATTATTGTTTAAATG
>JBKEFM010000267.1:0-3981 GCA_046709505.1 Paraglaciecola sp.
CCACAAGCCCTAGCTAGGCGAGAAGCTTATAATATTCAGGTATTAGCCACCCTTGGCGAAATTGATACAAAAACCCTGAGCGAAAAGCAGCTAATGAATTACCGTTTATTTAAATATGAACGGGAAACGGAAGCACTGAGTCACCAATACCAAGATAGGTATTTCCCCGTTAATTTCTTAAGTGGTTGGCACACCTACTTTGCCGAAGCACCGGCCAATATGGCATTTTTAAGCAGCAAGGATTACGACAATTTTTTAATTAGTTTGGCCGACTACCCACGCTTTAACCAAGAAAATATCAACTTGATGCAAGCCGGTTTAACAGCTGGTTATGTGCATCACTGCGAAAGTTTTAAGGATTACCATCAAACGATCAGTGCGCACATAGTCAAAAACCCCAAAGACAGTGCGCTGTTTGAACCCTTCACACGTTTCCCTAGTACGTTTAGCCCGCAACAGAAAAGTATTTATAGTGCACAAGCGATAGAGTTAATCACATCGGCAGTGGTCCCTGCCTATCAGAATTTTTACGACTTTTTTGTTAACGACTATATGCCTAACTGTCGTAAAGAGCCTGGCATTACCAGTGCCAAAGGTGGTGCAGATTATTACGCTTACACAGCCAACTACTACACCACAACCGATGCCACGCCTCAACAAATCCATAATTTGGGTTTAAGCGAAGTGAAGAGAATTCGTGTTGAAATGCAGGCAATTATTGATCAGGTAGGCTTCACAGGCAGTTACGCCGAATTTTTGCAGTTTTTAGCTACCGACCCACAGTTTTATGCAGCAGACCGACAAGATGTACTCGAAAAAACCGCCTTTATCGCCATGAAAATGTATGGCAAATTACCCACGTTTTTTGGTCACCTACCCCGCAATACCTTCACCATTAAAGGTTCCGCTTCTAGAGGCGCATTTTATATGCCGCCACCCGACAATCGCACACCGGGGACATACTTTTTAACCTCGGAGCCGAAACAACAACCACTTTATAACCTAGAGGCGCTCAGTCTGCACGAAGCGGTACCTGGGCATCATCTTCAAAATGCCATAGCGATGGAATTAGATGTACCCGAATTCAGGCGCACCCTGAGTCATTCAGCCTTTGGCGAAGGCTGGGGCTTATATTCAGAGCGTTTAGGCAAAGAAGCAGGATTCTACCAAGACCCCTATAGCGACTTTGGCCGCTTAGGTTACGAAATGTGGCGCGCCGTGCGTCTAGTGGTAGACACTGGCATTCATGCTTTTGGCTGGAGCCGCCAGCAAGCCATCGATTATTTAGCACAACATACCGCGCTGCCCCAAAAATCAGTAGAGAACCAAATTGATCGCTACATCTCATGGCCTGGCCAAGCACTGTCATACAAAATGGGTGAAATCAAAATTCGTGAATTGCGAGCCAGGGCTGAACAAACATTAGGTGAAAAGTTCGATATTCGTAGCTTCCACGATACTGTGATTGGGCAAGGTTCATTGCCGATGGCGGTGTTGGAAGATGTGATTAACGATTGGATACAAACACAGATAGATAAGTAAACATGACAAGGCATCAAAAGATTGCTTGCACGTTTCTGCTGTTTATATTCACTTTTGTAAGTGTCGCAGAGGAAAAGCAAAAATACTTAGATCAGCGCCAGCTTGATGCGGTTGCTGATCAACTTATTGCAAATTTTGAAAGACTGGATGCGATCTCCATTGATGTTAGAGATCGCAGTCGTTCTGTAAAATGGGATACTTATAAAAATTGGTTGAGAACTTCAATTAGTCAGGCAATAAATTGGACTGATTTTGTGTTATCCATAGATAGCTTTCACTATGGGATTACCAATTTACATTCTTACGTTGAGGTGGCCAAAGAAATCAGAACATTTTCCCAAAAGGAAGGCCATCATGGCCTGCTATCCCACTTGGCTATACCTACCCACAATTAAGCTTTTTTGATACTCAAACAGATAAGTCAATCATGTCATTGAACGAACGGCCTATTGCAGACATTTTTGAAAAATTCGTAAATTATTATTGCAACGACTTACATCAACAAGGCTGCCTAAATCGTTTCACGAAATATAGGTGAGATCAGCCAAACGAGTATTCGCCAAGCCATGTTTTATGGCAGTGACTATGCCGAACATTGGTTTGCTCAATTAAAAGAATCCCAGAAAGAAAACAACTTTCTACCTGCACGTGGTGACTTTTGTCGGGGCTCAAACACATGCTTACCAACATTGATTAAATCGAACCCAAATCATATTAATTTTAACCAGTTGATATTGATTACCAATAGTAGATGTGTGAGTTCCTGCGACGATTTAATTTGGCGCTTAAAGGCATTTTTTAATGCAATAGTAGTGGGGTAAATGCCGTCGACTGACGGCGCATATGCGAGGTTAATGGTCTATGTAATCCTCATGCCTGATGGAGAGATCGCGTCAATTATTAGCGGAGAAGGTTTGCAACAAGATTTTTCTCATGGCCAGGTGCTTTTTGAGTATCGAGTCCCTGTTACACGAACAGTGTCATTAAATGGCATTAGGCTTGATGGAAATACTCATGTTTTGGATATCGAGTTTGACGTGAATAAATCTAATTACTTATCGATAGAAGAAGACAATATTAAGCGCGCTCTTCAGTTGGTTTCATCGAAGTGCCCCTGCTACATCCTGCTATTATACCAACTAAGCGCACCGAAGACTGTTGGCTAACACGCCACCAGCGAAGAATAGCTGGGTAGTCATTTATTCCAACTCATCCACACCGTACTTGAAACACATTTTTGCCATGGTGAATTTTCAGTCTTTGAATTCAAAGGCTGAAAAAGTTGCTGATATCACACTCTTTATAAACCCATTTTCGAGCAGGTTCTTGGAGTTTTCGAAGTATCATTATGCAGCAACGTTTAGCAGTTTCTGAACATGGGGCTTTTCGTTATTTTCAGCAAACCAAGCATCATAATTTGCTTGAAGATTTATCCAAACGGCTACATTACTATCAATCGACAAAGCTATTCTTTGCGCTATATCAGGCGTGCAAGGAGTACGTCCGTTGCAAAACCTACTCATGGTAGTTCTTGACAACCCAAGGGCTTCTGCCGCTTTAGATACTGTAATATTGTTTTCATCCAACACAGTTGTTTTAAATACAAGCCCAGGATGGGTGGGACATCTAGTCATTTTTTCCATTTTATTCCCCTTACTTTCCAAATGATTTTGGATCCTATTTTTTCGCTTTCATCTGCTTTCCGTGATAGTCACGGTAGTCAAGCAGAACAGCACCATCATCTTCAATTTCAAACGTCACTCGCCAGTTACCACTCACATCTACTGAGTAAACTCCTGCTCCCGAGCCGACTTTTTCCCTAAATTTAGCTCCATATATAGCTTTCATATCTTTTGGATAGTGAGATGCTTGAATGATATCTAACATAATGACAAGTTTGTCAGTATGTATCGGCTGGACACCACTACTATCGCCCTTGTAAAACAGCTTTTTTAGTCCTTTATGAGAGAAACTTTTAATTGCCATTTACGCTCCTTGGTCTGAATACAAAGTGTAAACCAATCGTTTACACTTATCAAATTATGCATAACTTGTGAAACCTAAGTAGGTTAAAATGGCATCTTGCTAAATCATCAGTAATTGTTTTAAGCGGCACTTTCTAAACAAATCAATAACCAAAAGCCAAAGCACATTGAAAAAATCTTTATCCATTATTTCTACACCGCGCACCGAAGACTGGTGGCTAACACGCCACCAGCAAAAACTGACGGAGATTAAGGCCATTGACCAGCCTATCGATATCTTGTTTCTCGGAGACTCCATTACCCATGCTTGGGAAGTAGAAGGCGAGAAATATTGGCAACAACATTTTGCACATCGCAGAGCATTTAATCTGGGTTTTGCGGGTGACAGAACCGAACACTTGTTGTGGCGTTTGCAAAACGGTGCAGTAAAAGGCTTATCTCCCCAATGGGTAAT
>JBKEFM010000268.1:0-3958 GCA_046709505.1 Paraglaciecola sp.
ACCTTAAATATGCTCAAGAAAGTGGGATATTGGACAAGTTCTGGCAACGTTCATATGGCGTTACCTTTGTGGAATATCTCAATATATTAAACTTGGGAGTAACCAAACATTAAATTAAAAAACAAATTACTGGCTTTTATTATCCCTTCGATTGTTATTCCAGTAGGACTCATTATTTCTTTAAATTTTGTTATAACCCATGACAGAATGATGACATTGCAATATAAAATGTTAGCAAACAATGTCAGTAAAATCCTTGTAGAAAGTAAGGCTGACTATCAAAAAATCCGTGCATTAAATATGACAGATGTGGTGTTTTATCGTGAAGCCACTCAGAAAAGTATTTTCCTTAATATTTCCAAAAATCTGGCGCTAGGTACATCCATTGCAATTTTCGATACTCAATCTAATGATGTCGTTTATGCTTATCCAGAGAATGAAAATAAATTCTCCCTTAGTAAGCATCACTTGCAGTCTATGGTCATGGATAAAAGTGGACAAGGTGAATTTGATGGTATTTCCGGATCACACATAAAAAAGAAGACCATAGCCGCATTTGATATCGAACCTAACTGGAACTGGCTTATTGTCAGTTATGTTGATGAAGACTCACTAGTCACTATTGCCTATGACGTAATCGCCATATCATCAGGACTAGCGGCGATATTTCTGATAATAATATTTATGGTTATCTTTAGAATATCTAGGGGCATCACTAAGTCAGCTGAAGCACTTGAATACGGCGCTCAACAACTTTCAGCCAATAACTTAGATGTGGAACTTGTTATAAAAGGAAATAATGAAATTAGCCACCTTGCTAGTAGTTTTAATCAAATGGCTCAGAAAATAAAATTCACCCAAAACCAACTTAAACATGCCGTTTTAGAAGGCCAACAAACCAACTCATCGTTATTGGACAGTCGCCAGCAATATCAGGATTTGGTTGAAAATACACTAGACCTGATTACCAAAGTTGATGCTGATGGTCGAATTTTATTTGTGAACCATATGGCCAATAAAATCTACGGTGTATGTCCAGAGGATTGTGTTGGTCGTCTCTTCTCTGATTTTATTCACCCTGATGATAAAGAAAAGACCAAACAAGCCTTTACTCTTTGGTTAAAAGACGAAAATAACACCTTCACCCATGAAAATCGTCAAGTAAGTGCTTCTGGGGAGGTATTTCATATGTCATGGTTATCGAATCGCCATGATAGTAAAAATGGCAAAGCAATGATATTCACAAGCACAGCCAGAGATAATACAGAACAAAAGCTCATTTTTGCTGAACGCAAAAAACTCGAAAAACAACTGTTTCAAAGCCAAAAAATGGAAGCAGTTGGTCAGCTTGCTGGCGGCATCGCCCATGATATTAATAATATGTTGGTCGTGATACTGGGTAATGCCGAATTATCCTTATTAAAGACAGACCGCGCAGAGTCAATTGCGTCTAATATGCAAAGTATTATTCAGGCCTGTACACATTCATCTGAACTTATTCGGCAACTTCTCACCTTTGCACGTAAGCAGACAATCGCTCCTGAAATAATAAATCTAAATGAATCAGTAATGGCAATGTTGGCAATGTTAAAACGGCTTATTGGTGAAAATATAGATCTTTCTTTTAAGCAACAAACAAGTCTTTGGAGAGTCAAAGTAGACCCCACTCAAGTGGATCAAATTATTGTCAATTTGTGTGTTAATTCCCGGGATGCAATTGCCAACATTGGCTCAATAACAATTAACATTGCGAACTTGAGCATTGACGAAAATACTAAAATTGGTCTAGATTCGATTCCAGCGTTTGTTCTTCCAAAAGGAGATTACGTTCAAATTTCTGTTGCCGACGATGGTTGTGGTATGAGTGAGTCGCTGTTGGAACATATATTTGAACCCTTTTATACGACCAAGGAATTTGGCAAGGGAACAGGATTGGGCCTATCCACAGTGTTTGGGGCAATCAAGCAGAACAAGGGATTTGTTGAGGTGCTAAGTCACCCAAAACAGGGCACAACCGTTAAAATTTATTTTCCTAGGGAACATGAATCAGTGCCGATAGCAAAGCCTGCTGTGGTAAAAACATCCCATAGAGGCACTGAAACGGTGCTAATAGTTGAAGATGAACAAGCTTTATTAGAAATTGAAACCGTTATGCTCGAGCAAAAAGGGTACAAGGTATTAGCAGCCTCTACGGTCGCTATAGCCGAATCCCTGACCCAACAGCATGCTGGGCAGATTGACCTACTGCTTACCGATGTGATCATGCCAAATATGAACGGCAAAGACCTTGCTGCTAAGTTATTAACGATTAGTCCAAATATGAAAGTGCTTTTTATGTCGGGTTATTCAGCAGATATTATTTCAACCCATGGCGTGATGCAAAATGACATCCCATTTCTTCAGAAACCCTTTTCGATGGAAGCATTAATCTCTAAAGTGAATGAGGTATTGGATAATTAACATCAACCCAGGATTAGAGGTTCGATTTACATGCGAGATCCTGCATTGACAGATTGAAGATAGTTAACCACTGCTGGTGCCAACGAATTTAAAGGTAAGACCTTGTCAACTCCACCGAGGCTTATCGCCTCTTTGGGCATTCCAAAGACCACGCAGCTGGCCTCATCTTGGGCCAAAGTATAAGCGCCCTGCTGATGCAAAGAAAACATACCTGCGGCGCCATCTTTACCCATACCCGTTAAAATAACTGCCACCGTGTTTTGCGCTGCACATTTAGCCAAAGAATTAAACATCACATCCACTGAGGGCTTATGTCCACTCACTAGCGCTGAACCTGACAATTTCAAACGGTAATCTGCGCCACTGCGTTCTATTAATAGATGGAAGCTCCCTGGCGCTAGATAGGCGTTACCGGGTAGAATACGTTCTCCTCCTTTAGCTTCTATTACGTTTATTTTACATAAGGTATCTAAGCGTTTAGCGAAGCTGGTAGTAAAACCAGGGGGCATATGCTGGGTGATCACCACAGCAGGGCTGTTGGATGGTAAGTCCATTAAAAATGCCTTTATCGCTTCAGTGCCGCCTGTAGATGCCCCGACAGCAATAATTTTTTCAGTACCAGAATAATTTAACAATGCGGTGTTAACCGATTTTTGTTTGGTTATGGACTTCACTTTGGAATGAGCGGCGATCCTTATTTTATCGATAATCAGTTGTCTGTATTCTTCAATTCCCTGGGCGACACCTAATTTAGGTTTGGCAATATAATCTATCGCGCCCAGCTCTAGCGCTCGAAGTGTGGCACTGGCGCCTTGTTCGGTTAAAGTTGATATCATTAAAACGGGTGTAGGGTGAGCCTTCATTAACTTTTCAAGGAAGGTTAGCCCGTCTACTTTGGGCATCTCAATATCAAGGGTTATCACATCCGGCGAGAACTTATTGACTAAATCCCTTGCCACATAGGCGTCGGGGGCAGCGCCGACTAATATCATATCCTTTGCGGACTTTACAATTTCACTGAGCAGACTCCTTATAAGGGCGGAGTCGTCTACAATTAATACTTTTATCGACATTCAATTAATCCTCAAACAATTCGATTTCGCCGCTTTTTGATGCGCCACGAATTCGCATTTTATATTCACTTTCCCTGTCCATAATAGTGCTGTTATGCAGAGATTTAATTTTTCTCACATTCACAACGCCTGTATCTGGTGAAAAATACACTTTACGGGGATAATCATCAAGCAGGTCACTGGCTAAAACCGGGATATGCTCAGCACTTAAATACTCCAAGGTAAATTCCGCATTCCGCTCACCTACATTAAAACCGGTGAAACCTTTTAATACATTGCCCCCACCAAATATTTTCGACTCTAATCGCCGTCTATCCGCCCCGAGTTTTAACATCTGGTTGATTAAAAGTTCCATTGCATACACCCCATAACGGGCAGAGTCCGAGACAGAAGATATATTGGAGGCACCATCGTTGGGTAACAAA
>JBKEFM010000269.1:0-3808 GCA_046709505.1 Paraglaciecola sp.
AAATACACAATCGGATAAAGCACCACAAAAATCAGGCCTCTGCTACCTATATTGCATAGGGTATAACAGCATTTGGGTTATGCTCCCTGCAAAATATCACGCCTATTCTTGTACGACATTGCCCCCTTGATTCAACTAATTTAATACTGCAGACCAGAAGTAAAAGGGACAGGTTCACATGGCTGAAGTAGCACGGTCTTGCCACTCGGAATCAAGTGTTAAACTGTGCTTGGTGCACCCTGGCAAAATTATAGTGTGTAAAGTTTATAAAGGAGATTAAATTATCTTTGCTAAGTGCATGTTAATGGAAAGCGAACAAGTGGTATTCATCAAAGCTACGCTAATTACTGGTGTGCCAGCCTGATGATGAATATGAATAACAGGACATGTCAGGCAGACGGGCCTTACGAGGGGTGCGATAACGTTTTAACAGCGAGATTAATTTCTATGCACCAATAGATCACTCCCATACTTTTTATTTTGCGCCTTTAAATTTTTTGTCCGTTTAGAATGCATATGATGATGAAAGAGGTAGTGGGATTAGTAAGGTTTACTTCAGTAATATACTTACTATTTATAGCTAATATTTATAATTCACTCTGACCAAAGGCCGATTCTCAATGTTAACTCCTACTATCTAATATTTATTTAAATATTAGATAGTTAAGGAAATTGCCCTCAACCCACATCTGGTAAAGAGCAGTTCAAGCGTGACAAAAACAGTTAACACCAGCCTCAACCTTATCCTCAGTGATTAGCCTTGATGAAAGGCGTCATAGAAAATCCTGCTGAGGACAAGATTGAGGCTCTGATGTTGCTTAGTACGAGCTTGCAGCCGCAATATTTTTTTGCATTGCATCACTAAACCAATCAATAAAATTGATCACGCCATACTCAAAGGTTTCTGAATAAGGCCCGGGCTGATAGGCCATGGAGTTAACGCCCCGCTGGTTATTTTCTGCCAAAATGCGGTCTTGCGTATTGGTTGCATTCCATACAGACGTTAGCCTATCTATATTATAGTCAACACCTTCAAGGGCATCTTTGCGTACCACCCATTTTGTGGTTACTTCGGTCAGTAGAGGACCTATCGGTCTGACCTGAAAGACGACCAAATGATCGCTTTGGGCGTGGCACCAGGAGTTGGGTAAATGCAAAATACGCATAGAGCCCAGATCTGGATTTTTAATCCGTCCCATTAGTTTGGTGCAGGCTGCGCGACCATCAGCTGTCATGGCCACTGCGCCTTCTTTGAGTGGCATACGCACGATGCGATTACGCAAACCGTGGCCATGAGAAACATGTTTATAAGGAATTTGCTCGGCCTCCCAAAGCGCTTCTTTAGCGGCCACTTGTGCTCTAAATTCATCACTAGCCCGGGGATCTCCAGTGTCGTCCCACTCCAACATAACACTTAATAACTCGGGGTGAGAGCCGTCACAGTGATAACACTCCCGATTATTTTCAAGCACCAATTTCCAGTTAGCCTCTTCCACCAAGGTATTTTCCACAGCAACTTTGGCATTTTCCAGGTCATAGGGTTCAAGATAATGAGCCAGATCGTCGAAATAGGTGTCTATGTTGGTGGGGTTGTCACTTAAGGACACATAGATATAACCACCAGCAGTTCTGCAATTGACAGGGTGTAGACCGAATTTTGATTTATCAAAATCACTGCCCATTTCTGTACCTGCATAGAGTAAACTACCATCAAGTTCATAGGTCCATTGATGGTAAGGGCACACCAGTTTGGCCACTTTACCCTGTTTAGCCTGACACAACTTCGAACCACGATGGCGACACACATTATGAAATGCTCTGACCTGACCCTTTTCGCCACGCACGATAGTAATTGGATTACGACCAACCTGCTGAGTAATAAAATTACCTTTCGCTGGTATCTCACACGTTAAGCCAACAAAAAGCCATTCTTTTTGAAAAATTTGTTCCATTTCAAGATCAAAGTAACGCTGATCGGTGTAAAATGGTTGAGGCAACGAATAGCTAACTGGGTGAGTTTTTAAACTTTCAGCTACTTCCTCACTAAAGTTGAAGAATAAAGGCGAACCAGGCTTGATATTTAAATCAGTCATTATATTTTTTCCATTACCACTATTGAACACCAACTTAGGTCGTTATTAACACTCTGCATAACCGACATGAGCCCACTAAACTACTGGTGGGATTTTGCAGTCTCCTTGTTGGCCTAACTTCTCCAAAAGCGACAAAATTAGACTGTAATACCGACCTTTAATCATAATTAAAACGCATTTTGAGCTGGATCAATTTATTCCTTTTGGCAAAAAGGTGAAAATGAATATAGCCATGTCGTTTTTGACCAAGTTGCCTAACGCTTACTATAAGATATTCTGCAGATAACTAAGCTTAAAACGGAATGCCATCATAATGAACGATAACTCTCTTACCGAAGTCAATACACAGACTTGGGCCAATGGCCGACATGAAGTGCAATGCGTAAAAGTTATCTATGAAACTGCCGATGTGTATACCTTCTGCTTTAACTCCACCACCCCTGTTATGTATTTTTTTAAACCCGGCCAATTTGTCACCTTTGAACTGGAAATTAATGGCAAGCAGGTGTTACGCAGCTACACTATTTCATCCTCTCCATCTGTACCTTATAGCTTTTCTGTCACCATCAAACGCATCCCAGATGGCAAAGTATCAAACTGGATGCATGATAATTTAAAACCAGGCGATTTAGTGGCGGTACACGGCCCAGTAGGACGTTTTAACTGTATCGATATTTTTGACGATAAAGTATTGCTACTATCTGGTGGAGTGGGTATTACACCTGTTATGTCTATGGCCAGGTGGTGGAATGATACCAATACTATAGTGGACATGATGTTTGTGCACAGCGCACGTACGCCCAAAGACATCATCTATCGTCGTGAACTCGAGCTGATTGATTCACGGATCGATAACTTTAATTTGAATTTTATTTGTGAACACGTTGAAAACGGTGAAAGCTGGAGTGGTTACACCGGTTTTTTTGATCGTAAAAAACTCGATATTATCGCGCCTGACTTCATGCAACGAACCGTATTTTGTTGCGGCCCCCCTCCTTATATGATCGCAGTAAAAAACATGCTCAAAGCCGCTGGTTTTGATATGGCTCACTATCATGAAGAAAGTTTTGGTGCACCACCAGAGGAAGCTCTGTTAGATGCAGAACAACAAGCTGATGAAAACGCCAATCTGGAAGTTGATAATCAGGATTTACTACAAATAGAATTTAGTAACAGCGGTAAATCTGTGAAAATCAAACCTGGACAAACGGTACATGCCGCCGCCGCACTATTGGGTTTACACATACCCAAGGGCTGTGGAATGGGGATGTGCGGAACCTGTATTGTTAAAAAAACCACAGGCGAGGTAGAAATGTTACACAACGGTGGGATCACCGAAGATGATGAAGCGGAAGGTTATATTCTTAGCTGCTGCAGTATTCCCCAGGGTAATGTATCTATCGAATATTAAACATAGCTACAGCGTTGTTGCCACTCCCCTCCAATCATTTAGTGCATCTAAGCTCATAGGTCTGAGCGTCTTTGCCGCCTGACTGCAACGCCAAGGGCTTTGAGTAAATCAAAATACAATTCACCACAAAGAACACAGAGAAAGAAAATCATTATATCTTAAACATTATTCCCTCTTCGTACTTTGTGGTTTATATCCGTTCCCTCCTGAAGCTCCAGCGCCAATGGCTTTGGGGATAGCGAATAGATTCACTTAAGAAATTTCGGTTTACCCAATGTTTTTTGTTCTAATTTGTCTGATTATT
>JBKEFM010000270.1:0-3730 GCA_046709505.1 Paraglaciecola sp.
TCACAGGATCGACGAATATCGGCATTAAGCTTGGTTAGAAAGCTGACCTTTTTCTCATTATCCAGACTTCGGTATTGGTGCATTCGTCTGCTCAAGCGAAAACGGTCAGCCAACATGCATGAAAGAAGAAGAGGCGCTAACTCGCCAATGGTTAAATCTGGGCTATCTACACTATGATCTGGAGGCAATAAATTCTACTCTAAATAGGTACGGGCAAATCTTGGTGGAGATCCTAGAAGAATGAGAATTTAAATACTAGTGCCACATGCTAATTAAGTCACTTAACAGCAATAGGGTAAGCGTCCCGCAAGTGTATATCTATCGCTTTGAGTATTGCCGTACGGTTCATTGTGCCCAATAAATAGCCATCGTCATCTACTACAGGATAAATTTTTGGTTTATTCACTGACATCTGCTCTGCCAATTCTATAACAGACATATACGACTTTATCGAGACCACATCGCTGCGCATGATATCTTTTACCCGGCATACCTGTTCCCGGTAGTAGCTCGATTCCAACATGCGCACCAAACAATCTTGTTCAGATAAAAAACCGACTACTTTATTTTGTTCGTTGATAACCGGTCCACCTGTTTGTTGAACGTGTAGCAGCTTTTCTACGGCTTCAGCAACTGACATTTCAAGGTGAAAGGTAACGGGACGACGATTCATATGATCGCTAACGCGTAATGATTCCATAAATACTCCGTTGGTAAACAATAAAAATGTTAACGTAAAGTTAATAACCTAAAGATAAGCATAAGTCTCGACTTTTCATAGCATTATTATTGAAATAACACGGATAATTAGCATTAATTCGACTAAATGGCCTGGGGCAATAACAATTATAAGATAATTTCCGCCACTGCTATTGCTCCTCATTAGCTCAGTTACTAATGTTTGCCCGTTATTTCATACATACCCTTATTTACGGCCATCAGCGCGCCTTCAATATATCCCGCTTCAAATTGAGCGAATTCACTACCTATTAGATGTACATTAAGGGTCGACAATTCTGCTTGATAGTGATCCAGATTAAACGAAGCATGGCGTGGAGATTCACCCATATCCTCGGCCGTGGCCACCCAGGGATCCTGGGACCAATCGACTAAATAGCAGCCTTGAGGGGTTAAGGCTTCCTGACCAAATATAGCCACTAACTGTTGCTGACATTTAGCTATTATTTGCTCATCGCTCATTTGGTTTCGTATTGACACAGGCAGGCCAATAAAACCAAATAAAGCAAAGCCTTCATCATCACCCGCAGTGGCATCGTGTATCTCTACCATAGGGCCAACCCGGCTGAAAGCCTGACCTGACAGCCCTGTCTCACGCCAAAATGGGGTTTTGTACACCGCGACAAATTTCGCCTGAGCTGACATCCAGGTTTGTTGACGACTAAGATCATCGATTACAGGTTGAGAAATCCATTTATGAGGCGTTAAGTACTTCACAATCATTCTTGGAGGCAGGGCAAGTAATAATTGCTCACCGTTAAATTGTTGCTCACAACCCTTATTATTCGCCTTCACCAGCCATTTATCCCCTACTCGGCTGACACTCGTCACAGGATGGTTGGTTTTTAGCTGTTGAGGCTGCAATTGATCGCTCAATCCCGCGATCAGTTTTTGCATTCCCCCATGCACACGGTACGAGCGCATACTGCCACTACCATATGCACGATGCACAGGCTGGTTAATATCTTGTTGGTAAAGTACATCGCCCTGACAATATTGCTCAAAGTACTTAACCTCAAGCTGTGTTAATAAGCCCAGTATCCGTTGTTGATGGGGCCAAATCCACGTTGGCCCCAGATCAACCGCTAATTTTGCATTATCCATAGTAGGTTTACTGGATATTCTGCCACCAAGAATTGACTTGGCCTCAAGTAATAGGTAGGGAATACCTTGTTGTTGTAAACACCAGGCTGCATAAAGGCCGGCGAGCCCACCACCAATAATCAAGACTTTATTGTGACTCATGAACTTGACTCCAAATGCCCGTATTTGATTAATAACTGACTGTTTTTTTGAGCCTTTAACGGGCCTTTGGTATTAGGGGGAAGCCGAAGCCAATGACCTTGCAGGTAGCGACGTTCGTCACAGCATAGTTCGCCCGATAACAGCAATATCTCGACGCCCTTTTTGAGCCACTGCTCAGGTAAGATACAAGTCTCACTGGTATAGACCATTTCTACCGTTTCATAGCCATCAAATAACACTTTTGTGTACCATTGATCATTACTCACATCAGCCAGTTTTTGCAGCTCGTCAATAACAATGTTTTGTTGGTCGTATGGGGAAAATTGCTGCAATTTAACCCATATCAGACAGCCTTCACGGCTAAACGGTTGATGGGAGGACCCTGGCGGATTTCGCACATAGGTGCCAGCCGGGTAATCACCCTGCTCATCAGAAAATATCCCCGCCAGAACAAAAAACTCTTCACCTTTGGGATGTTCATGGGGGGCGAACCGACTATTTGCTGCGTAGGCTACTATGCTGGTGGCGCGGATCGTTTTTTCGCCACCTTCACGCTCCAACATCAGGCGCTTTACGCCTTTAGCCGGAGATGGCAGCCACCCCGCTTTACCCAGATCAAGGGAAGCGGATTGTGCCAGATTGTGGTTGAGCTGCATGTGTTCAACTGGCATATGCTCCAGGTCAACTTCCTGGCTTTGCTCGTAAAGTTGTTGCCAGAATAGTGTTTTGTTGTTCATCATCGACTCCTGTTAACTTGTGGCTCTGTTCCATATGACTATTTTTATTCTCGCAAATTATTAAATATCAACATTCATAGCCAATATTTTTTCACGTTGAAACTAGCTATAAATTTTTATGAAATAATGAGTTAATACCGTTGATAAAATTCACCAACAGCCAAATGAGCATAACCCGCCTTCAGCGCTTGGTTGATTGATTTTAATACTTTGTATCAATTGGATAGCATTAGCGGCAAACGTCACCTCGTGCTGCAATCTTACCCAGGCTAGGGAGGTATTGTGATCACGTCTCTATTGAGACGCTCGCCTTGCCAAAGCACAGTGTAACTAAGTACCAGAGAAAAAATATCCTGAAAGAATTACCTATAAAACCCTTTCTCTATCAACTCATAAAACTCACGTCAGGAACGTTAATTTGCAAACATCAAACAATACCCTTGAATCACGACTTAGCTGGTCACTGCTGGCACTGCGCCTAACTATATTTATTGTTATGGCGGTCTGGACGCTGGATAAATTTGTCAATCCACAACACAGTGCAGGAATTTTCGAGCATTTCTACGGTATTAGCAATGTCTCAGAGATATTGACTTACGGGTTAGGGTTACTGCAGGCATTATTGATCATTGCCTTTGTGCTGGGTTACGCGAAGCGTATCAGTTATGGTTTGGTATTTATGCTGCACGGCGCATCTACGCTATCCTCATTCCCTCAGTATATAGATGCCTTTAATAATTTACTGTTTTTCGCAGCATGGCCCATGTGGGGAGCATGTTTCGCGCTCTACCTTTTAAGGGATGGAGATACACGCTTTACCGTGACAAAATAATGTACAGACAAAAGGCGTGACTATTCACGGATGTTAAAATTTAACATGCCTATGCAGATTATTCAGGGCTGGCTATATACCCCATGGTGTGAAAAAAAATAATGTACCACCGAGGGCACGGTGTAAGCATATCTAAAATCATCCTATTTTAAAAATGATTAACGCTGTGCTCTTGGTA
>JBKEFM010000271.1:0-3688 GCA_046709505.1 Paraglaciecola sp.
CAGCTTCTTTAACTGAAGCTTGCACAACTGTTGACGCTAAAGGTGTATCGCCTTGCTTAAACCTGACATTAATCAACGTTTGCGGAAACTTGACCATACCACGGCTTAATTCGGCCAAGTTCATATTTGCATGCAACATGGCCGCTAGCACTTGCAAACCTGCCACTATGCCGTCCCCGGTAGAAGCAGCTGTCAGATTTAATATGTGACCGGAGCTTTCTCCGCCAATGGACCAGCCTTTGCGCTTGAGTAGTTCCATCACATAGCGATCACCGACCTTACTGCGTTCAAATGGTACGCCCAGAGAATGAAGGGCCACTTCCAGTCCCAGGTTACTCATCACCGTACCCACAACCCCACCGTTTAGTTTACCTGATTGAAGGGCGTCACGAGCGATAATGTAAACAATCTGATCGCCGTCAATCACATTGCCTTTATGGTCAACCATCATAAGACGGTCACCGTCACCGTCAAGAGCAAAACCGAGATCGGCATTATTTTTCAATACACTGGCGGTGATGGCTTTCATAGACGTAGCGCCTACTTTACGATTAATATTCAGACCATCAGGTTGAGTGCCTATTTCAATCACCTCAGCCCCCAATTCACTCAATACATCGGGTGCTATATGGTATGTCGCTCCATGGGCACAATCCACAACAATCTTAAGCCCTTTAAGGGATAAATACGACGGGAAATTACCTTTGCAAAATTCAATATAACGCCCAGCTGCGTCACTAATCCGACTCGCTTTACCCAGTTTATCCGAGGCAACGCATTGCATCGGTTTATCCATCTGGGCCTCGATGGCTATTTCGATATCATCATCAAGTTTCATGCCATCGGCGGAGAAAAACTTGATCCCGTTATCATAGTAGGGATTATGAGAGGCGCTGATAACAATGCCTGCCTCGGAACGAAAAGTCTTGGTCAAATAGGCAATTGCCGGAGTGGGCATCGGGCCCAGCAAACCAATATTAATGCCTGCAGCGGATAACCCTGCCTCTAAAGCAGACTCCAGCATATACCCGGAAATACGGGTATCCTTGCCGATTAACACTTTATTGGTGCCCTCGCTGGCTAATACTTTACCTGCAGCCCACCCTAGCTTCATTACAAATTCAGGGTTAATCAGGTTTTCGCCAACTTTGCCGCGAATGCCGTCTGTGCCAAAATATTTTCTATCACTCATTATTATTATTATCCTTAGGTAACATCGCGACGACCTTGATCGCATCTATAGTCTCTTTTACATCATGTACACGTATTATTTGTACCCCTTTAAGGGCCGCTATGGTGGCAACAGCTATGCTGCCCGCCAACCTGTCGTCTACATCCCTTAGCAATGCCGTTCCCAGCATTGACTTACGGGACATGCCCACCAAAATAGGCAAGTTGAGGCTATGCAAGTCTTCTAACTTATTCAATAGCTGGTAGTTATGCACCAGACTTTTACCAAAACCAAAGCCTGGGTCGATCATTATTTTTGTTTTCGGAATCCCCGCATCAGTACAGCGAGCGATGTGTTTCAGTAAAAAGTCACACACTTGTTTAACCACATCGTTATAATCAGGAGCAAGTTGCATGCTTCTCGGCTGACCTGTCATATGCATTAAACAAACGGGTACGTTGGCGGCAACAGCTGCGGCCAACGCATTGGGTTCGCGAAGCGCCCGTACATCATTTATTAGACTGGCGCCAGCGTTAACCGCCTGTGTCATCACTTGAGCTTTACTGGTATCGACGGAAATAATGGTATCAAAGCGCGTATGAATGGCTTCTATTATCGGAATAACTCTGTCCAATTCTTCCTGCTCTGACACGTCCTGGGCTCCAGGGCGTGTTGATTCACCGCCCACATCGATAAAACTGGCGCCTTGGCTGAGCATCTGCTCGGTCTGTCTCAGAGCTGCATCAAGTTGTTTAAAGGCCCCCCCGTCAGAAAAAGAGTCAGGGGTGACATTTAAGATCCCCATCACCTTGGGGATCTTAAAAGATAAGTTTTTATTATTAAATATCATTTATTTACAACAAAATATAGAGGGAATTAGTAATTTACTGATATAAAAAAACGCTCTGCTGATTTCCCAACAAAGCGTTTCAATAGTGCTAATTGTCAATTAATTAGTCACGTCACCTGGTTTGCCTACAGTAGGCTCACTGGGTTTTTTATCTTTATTGTCAGAATCAGCTTTATCAACATCAACGGTAGCGCCACCTGTAGGCGGTTTATCGTCGTTTTTACTGTCCTCAGTCCAATCTGCTGGGGGACGCACGTTAGTTCGAGCCATCAAGTCATCAATCTGTTTTGCATCTATGGTTTCATATTTCATCAAACAATCTTTCATAGAGTGCAAAATATCGATGTTATCGGTGAGGATATTTTGCGCACGCTCATAATTACGATCGATTAATGATTTTATTTCAGCATCAATAGCACGGGCTGTGTCGTCAGACATTTGTTTCGATTTCGCCATGCTGCGGCCAAGGAATACTTCACCTTCTTCTTCAGCATAGAGCATCGGGCCCATCTTGGTTGACAACCCCCATTGGGTAACCATCTTACGGGCAATATCGGTAGCCCGTTCAATATCATTTGAAGCACCTGTGGTAACGCGGTCTTCACCCAAAGTTAACGCTTCTGCAATTCGTCCACCAAACAAACTGGAAATCATGCTTTCAAGGTGCAGTTTACTATGGCTGTATCTGTCCTGTTCGGGTAAGTACATAGTCACGCCCAGCGCTCGTCCACGGGGAATGATCGATACCTTGTAAACTGGATCGTGTTCTGGCACCAAGCGCCCTACTATGGCGTGACCCGCTTCATGATAAGCAGTATTGGTTTTCTCTGCCTCTGACATCACCATATTTTTGCGCTCTGAGCCCATCATGATTTTGTCTTTAGCTTTATCAAACTCTTCCATAGATACGGTGCGTTTACCTGAACGAGCAGCGAATAAAGCGGCTTCGTTAACCAGGTTAGCCAAATCAGCACCTGAGAATCCAGGCGTACCGCGAGCAATTAAAGATGCCTGTACGTTGTCACCTAGTGGTACTTTACGCATATGCACTTTGAGTATTTGTTCACGTCCACGTATATCAGGCAAACCAACATGTACTTGACGATCGAAACGACCTGGGCGTAACAAAGCTGGATCGAGCACATCAGGGCGGTTAGTGGCGGCAATAACAATGACACCTTCATTACCACCAAAGCCGTCCATTTCCACTAACATCTGGTTAAGAGTTTGTTCGCGCTCATCATGGCCTCCCCCCATACCGGCACCACGCTGGCGACCTACGGCATCGATTTCATCGATAAAGATGATACAAGGAGCAGCTTTTTTGGCTTGTTCGAACATATCTCGTACTCGAGAAGCACCCACACCCACAAACATTTCGACAAAGTCAGAACCGGAAATTGAGAAGAAAGGTACTTTAGCTTCACCGGCTATCGCTTTGGCTAGCAAGGTTTTACCCGTTCCCGGAGGACCAACGAGTAACACCCCGGTAGGGATCCTGCCACCCAGTTTTTGGAACTTGCTAGGGTCGCGCAAAAAATCCACTAATTCAGATACCTCTTCTTTGGCTTCATCACAACCTGCCACATCTCCAAAGGTAGTTTTAATCTGATCTTCCCCCATCAATCGGGCTTTACTTTTGCCGAATGACATCGCGCCTTTACCGC
>JBKEFM010000272.1:0-3645 GCA_046709505.1 Paraglaciecola sp.
AACACGACTAACCAATAGGATAAAACTAAATGAATTTTAAACGAGGGATACTTCTCGTCATTATTGTGATGTTGATCGCCGCCTTTTTTATGTTTGATATAGGGCAGTATCTGACTCTCGAGAGCTTAAAAGTGCACCAACAAGATTTGGCTGAATACATCAAGTCAAATTGGTTGCAGGCATTCATCGTTTACTTTGTTATTTATGTGACGGCTACTGCTCTTAGTTTACCTGGTGCCATTATTTTAACCTTAGGCGCGGGTGCCTTATTTGGTTTAGGTTTCGGATTACTTTTAGCCTCCTTTGCTTCTACTATCGGCGCTACGCTGGCATTTTTAGTGTCACGATTTTTGCTCAGAGATTGGGTCAAATCAACTTTTTCAGAGCGCATTAAAGCAATTGATAAAGGCGTTGAAAAAGACGGGCCTTTCTATTTATTAAGTCTTCGATTAGTCCCCATTTTCCCATTCTTTGTTATCAATTTAGTGATGGGCGTGACCAGCATCAAAACGGTCACCTATTATGTTGTTAGCCAAGTGGGAATGCTTATAGGTACTGCGGTTTATGTTAATGCGGGGACACAACTAGCTGAAATAGAAGCCGTGTCTGATATTGCTTCCAAAGAATTAATTTTATCTTTTGTGTTACTGGGAATATTCCCCATTATTGCCAAGCTTATTTTGAATTTTATTAAACAAAAGCGAGTTTATAAAGGCTGGAAAAAACCTAAGACATTTGACCGCAATATGGTGGTGATTGGCGCTGGCTCTGCAGGCTTGGTGACCGCTTACATCGCTGCGGCGGTAAAAGCGTCAGTTACCCTAGTAGAAAAACACAAAATGGGAGGCGACTGTTTAAATACAGGTTGTGTGCCTTCAAAAAGTTTATTACATGCCAGTAAGATGGCGCATGTGCATAAAATTTCTGCAAATTCAGGTGTGAATTACCAAGCACCAGAAGTTGATTTTAAAGCGGTAATGAATCAAGTACACAGCGTGATCAAAACCATAGAGCCTCACGATTCTATCGAACGTTATGAGTCCCTTGGGGTAAAAGTAGTGACTGGCAGCGCAACAATAGTATCGCCATGGCAAGTTGATATTCAAACTGCAGATGGCGTGCAATCGCTAACCACTAAAAACATTGTTATTGCTACGGGCGCCAGTGCTTTTGTGCCACCTATTCCGGGTCTGCAGGATATCGATTACTTAACGGCTGATAACTTATGGGATTTAACCGAGCAACCTAAACGCTTAGTGGTGTTAGGTGGTGGGCCCATTGGCAGTGAATTATCTCAAGCATTTGGTCGTTTAGGCACACAAGTGACACAAGTAGAAATGTTGCCACAATTGCTCGCTAAAGAAGACCCTGATGCAGCGCAATATTTGTATGATCAGTTAATCAAAGATGGCGTAGATGTGCGTTTGAATACCAAAGCAACAGCCATTGAAAAAACCGCTGAAGGTAAGTTTATTGTTTTAGAAAAAGACGGTAAACAAGAGAAATTACCGTTTGATGAAATATTGATCGCTGTGGGTAGGATGGCCAACCTAAAAGGTTTTGGCCTAGAAAAACTGGGTATTGAAACCAACCGAGTGGTGGTGACCAATGAAATGCTTCAAACTAAATATCCGAACATATTGGCCGCTGGCGATGTTGCGGGTCCATACCAGTTTACCCATACCGCCGCTCATCAGGCTTGGTATGCTGCGGTAAATGCTTTGTTTAGACCCTTTAAAACCTTCAAAGTCGATTACAGAGTTATTCCATGGGCCACCTTTACTGATCCTGAGATTGCCACTGTGGGATTAAATGAGCAAGCTGCAAAAGAGCAAGAAATTGCTTATGAAGTCACCACTTACGATATAGGCGGCTTAGACCGTGCATTAGCAGACGATCATGCTCGCGGATTTGTAAAAGTTCTGACACCTCCTGGAAAAGATAAAATACTTGGGGCAACTATTGTAGGGGCGCAAGCAGGAGAACTCATTGCAGAGTTTGTGCTAGCGATGAAATACAACCTTGGTATGAATAAAATTCTCGGTACTATTCATATCTACCCCACTATGGCAGAAGCAAGCAAATACGCAGCAGGGAATTGGAAAAAAGCCCATACACCTGAAAAACTACTGGCATTTGTCGAGCGTTTTCATACCTGGCGTCGTTCATAAATGAGTGAGAAATATACTAATGGGAAAATCCTATCTTACTTATTGGCTGCAGTTTTATTGATGAATTCTGCTATTGCTCAGGCTTTTGACCATCAACATCATATGTTGACTCAAGTGTTGATTGACGTGGTGAAGTTGTCGCCTAATAAAAAGCAAACTCGGGTGGATTATGGGCTGCTTAGTAAGCAGCCTGATAAGTTAAATGAATATTTGACGACCTTATCCTTAGTCAAACAAAACGAATACCAGTTATGGACGGCCGATGAACAACTGAGCTTTTTGATCAATGCCTATAACGGCTTTACGCTACAGCTGATTAATCAGAACTATGCAAAGTTTCAAAGCGGCAAAGTAGAATCAATTAAAGATTTAGGCAGTTTTTTTTCTAGCCCATGGAAAAAATCGTTTTTTACTTTGCTCGATGAAAAGCACAGTTTAGATGACATTGAACACAACATGATCCGCGTATGGTTTGAGCGCCCGCGTATACATGCCGCCTTGGTGTGTGCAGCAGTAAGTTGTCCACCACTGAGAAACCAAGCCTTTGTCGCCGATAGCCTGAATGCACAATTAGATGATCAAATACGTCAGTTTTTATCTGATGACCAACGAAACTCTATTAACGTAAGCGATAATCTTGTGTATCTCTCTGCTATTTTCAAATGGTACGGTGAAGATTTTGAGAAGGGGCAGCAAGGTTTTAATAGTCTCAAAGATCTGATTAAGGTTTATCAAGAAGATATGGCCGATGATCCTCTGCAACTGACTTGGTTGCAGAAGCAGAACTTTAGTATTCGTTACTTAGATTATGATTGGCGGTTGAATGACATCTCGACTTTTTAGATCTTTAAGCAATATTTTTAGCGTATGTTTTGTACTTTTTTCTGTGGCAACGGCCAACGCTAACCCAGTATTTAAGCGCATCACTACTATTGAAGAAAACAGTGCCCAATGGCAACAAACCCTAAAAGCAGCTAAAGGCCAGTCGGTCTACTTTTACGCTTGGGGTGGCTCAAAAGCCGTCAATGATTATATACGCTGGGCAACACGAGAAATTGCACAGCAATATCGTGTAAAATTAATCCACGTTAAAGTCACCGACCCATCTGAGCCAGTCTCTCGACTCAAAGCTGAAAATGGCCGAACCAGTGCGATTGATTTGATGTGGGTCAACGGTGAAAACTTCGCGTATCTGAAGCAGCAAGAATTTTTACTCGGCAATTTATGGTCAACCATTCCTAATGCTGCTTTTTTGGCAGTGGATAGTTTACCTATCACAGTGGATTTTGGTGAGCCGATGGATGGCTTTGAAGTACCTTGGGGTATTGGTCAATTTAACTTGATTGCTGAAAATGAAGTGTTTCAACAAGCACAAGTCAGCGCAGCGTCATTGTTAGATATTGCGAAAAAAAATCCAAACACAGTCACTTATCCTCGGCCACCAGAATTCCACGGCACCACTTTTTTAAAGCAA
>JBKEFM010000273.1:0-3264 GCA_046709505.1 Paraglaciecola sp.
ACAAACTATAAATATTAAAAATAATTTACTCATGACAGTGCTACAAGATTTTGTTAGGTTCTATCAACAGCTGGACAACAACTCAGCCAAACAGCTATGTAAATTATACGGTGAAAAAATCACCCTGATCGATCCGGTATCTACCCACAAAGGTTTACCTGCCCTCGAGCGTTATTTTACCAGCCTATTAAGCAATACCCGTTCGTGTAACTTTATTATCCAGGAGCTTAACCAACAAGAAGATACGGCTTTTGTCACCTGGCAGATGAGCTTCGCTCACCCCAAATTAAAAAAGGGCAAACTTATTCAGGTTGATGGAATCAGCCGTATCCTTATAAAAGACAACAAAATAGTGTTTCAGAGGGACTATTATGACCTAGGCAATATGCTGTATGAGCACCTCCCTATCATAGGTTACCTGGTGCGCTATCTAAAAAGGAAACTGGCTGAATGAAACGTATATTAGTCACCGGCGCAACCTCAGGTATAGGGGAGTGTTTGGTTAAACGTCTGTCACTACAAGGTCTCGAGGTCATTGCCTGTGGCCGTAACCAGCAAAAACTAGCCGAACTTGCCATCTTGGAAAACGTTAGCACTGTGGTTTTTGATGTCACAGATGAACAACAATGCCTGTCGAGTCTAGCCAGTCAAAAGGCGGACGTATACGTGCTAAATGCCGGGGTCTGCGAATATGTGGATGTAGGACAATTTGAAGCGCAAATGTTTGAACGGGTCTTTGCCGCTAACTTTTTTGGCGTAATCAACTGTTTTGCCGCTATATTGCCTAATCTGCAATCCGGTGATCAGGTCGTTATCGTTGACAGCCTAGCGCGGTTAATGCCTTTTACCAAAAGTCAGGCTTATGGTGCCAGTAAGGCCGCCCTGCATTATTTCTGTAAAAGTATGGAAGTCGATTTAGCCGAACGGGGCATTGTGATGCAAAGTGTCTCACCAGGATTTGTCGCCACCCCCTTGACTGCTAAAAATGATTTTGCCATGCCGATGCAAATAAGTGTGGAACAGGCTGTAGAGAAACTTATCAGAGGCATTCACAAAAAGTCTGCAAGTATTTATTTTCCAACCTTGTTCAGTTTGATTTTACGCACCGCCAGTCGCTTACCCACTGCACTGCAAGTGGCGTTAAGCAAAGCCATGACACCTAAACAACAGGATAAGCACTAAATGGGTAAACGCATTGCCATTATCGGTAGCGGTATATCCGGATTAACCTGCGGATATTTACTGCATAAAAAGCATGACATCACCCTTTATGAAGCTGAAGATTACATTGGCGGGCATACGGCAACCAAAGAAGTAGAAGTTGAGGGCAAGACCTACGCCATCGATACTGGTTTTATTGTTTACAACGATTGGACCTATCCTAATTTCATTAAATTGATGGATCAGTTGCACGTCCAAGCCCAGCCCACAGAAATGAGCTTCAGTGTTAAAAATATAGCCGAAAATATCGAATATAACGGCAATACCCTTAACAGCCTGTTTGCCCAAAGACGAAATATTTTACGTCCCAAATTTTGGTCTATCGTCCGTGACATTCTGCGTTTTAACAAACTATGTAAAACCAGCGTACAACAAAATGAAGATCACGGTCAGTTAAGCTTATATGAGTTTATTGTCGCCAATAACTTTAGTCAGGCTTTTACCTATAATTACATTTTACCCATGTGCGCCGCTATTTGGTCAACCAGCCTGGCAGATATCAAATCCTTTCCCTTTGCCTTTTTCTTGAAATTTTTTCACAATCATGGCCTGCTTAATATTATCGATCGCCCCCAGTGGCGTACCCTGGTGGGGGGATCAAAACAATACATTGCCCCCCTTACTGAGGGTTTTAAAGACAGAATCAGGCTCAATAGCCCGGTGCAATCTGTAAGCAAAGTAGACGATAAGTACGCAGTGGTTATCGACCAAAATGCCGCAGAAATATTTGATGAAGTGATATTCGCTTGTCACAGTGATCAAGCCCTTGGCCTGTTAACAAAGCCTTCAAGCCGACAGACAGACATATTGGGCGCTATCCGTTATGGCCCCAATGAAGTGGTGCTGCACACAGATAGCAGTGTACTGCCAAAACGGAAGCTGGCTTGGGCAAGCTGGAATTACCTGATAACCGGCAAGTCAGACGAGCAGCAAGCGCCAATAGCATTGACCTACAATATGAATATTTTGCAGTGTTTGTCATCAGCCACTACCTTTTGCGTCACCCTAAATAGCAGCCAGAATATTGATCCGCAAAAAATCCTCGGTCGCTATCAATACACCCATCCCCAGTTCACACCAGCAGCTATCCAAGCCCAAACCAGGCGCGATGAAATATCCGGAGTTGATGGTTTACATTTTTGTGGTGCCTATTGGCATAACGGCTTTCATGAAGATGGCGTGCGCAGCGCCCTGGATGTTTGCCTGGTGTTTGGGGAAACCCTTTAGTGCAAAGTGCAATCTATCAAGGCACGGTGTTTCACGCACGCCATGTGCCGAAAAAACATATATTCACCTACGATATATTTTTGTTGTGGCTAAAATTGGATGAAGTCCCTGCTCTGGAGCACCAGGTCAGATTTTTCTCCGCTTCAAGGTGGGCGCCTTTACAATTTAAACGTACGGACTATGTAGGTGATGCGCACTGCTCCTTAACCGAAAGTGTATTGAGCAAGATATCCGAACTGGCGGCCAGGGATTTAACCGGCGATATATACCTGTTGGGACAAGTCCGTACCTTTGGTCTATATTTCAGCCCAGTAAACTTTTACTACCTGCGCCAAGCGGATGGACGGTACAGTCATTGTCTGGCCGAGGTGAGTAATACGCCCTGGAATCAGCGGCATTATTATCTGGTCGATCTGGGAGATCAACGTGACTCACAAAAAGCCTTTCATGTTTCACCGTTTAATCCTATGGATATGCAATACCAATGGAAGATTGCCCAGCCGGCTGAGCAACTGACACTTTCGCTAAAATGCGTAAAGGACATCACCCATTTGGATACCCAGCTAAATTTACGGCGTATTGATATGAACTCAAAAACAGTTTTCACCGTATTAGCAAAGATACCCAGTATGGCCTTAAAGACAATCATTGGCATTTACTGGCAAGCAGCTAAATTATTTTTCAAGCGGGTGCCTTTTTATGCCCAGCTAACACAAGGCAAGAAAAAACTATGATAAGCGGTGAACAGACACTCCAAGCCACAGAGCTATTGTCATGGCAGGATAAATTAAGCAGAAAAATCATGTTGAAAATATT